>JAYZBB010000067.1:0-34626 GCA_036339415.1 Bacteroidota bacterium
CGGTTGAAGGTCAACCGCCTTTGGCTTATTGGGGCTTGCCGGCCCGTACACACGTAGAAGAAGAGGCAAAATGAACATTCACAATCAAACCATCGATCTCGGCAATGGGCGCGAGATCACCATCGAAACCGGCAAGCTGGCAAAGCAAGCACACGGTTCAGTCGTCGTCCGGTCTGGCGACACCATGCTCCTCGCCACCATTGTCTCAAGCTATGAGCCCATGGATGTCGACTTCCTCCCACTGACAGTCGACTATCGAGAGAAATACGCGGCTGCTGGCCGATTCCCAGGAGGATTTTTCAAACGCGAGGCCCGTCCTTCTGACACAGAAGTGCTCGTCATGCGCTTGGTCGACCGGGCATTGCGCCCCATGTTCCCAAGTGATTACCATGCTGGAACCCAGGTCATGATTCAACTCATGAGTGCGGATGCAGAAGTGTTGCCCGACAGTCTCGCTGGCTTTGCGGCAAGCGCGGCAATCGCTGTTTCAGACGTGCCTTTCGACGGACCGATTTCAGAGGTTCGTGTGGCCCGCGTCAACGGCGAATTTGTCATCAACCCACTCCGATCTGAATTGGAGGAAGCAGACATGGACATCATGGTCGCGGGCACCCTTGACAGCATCGTGATGGTGGAGGGTGAAATGAACGAAGTGAGCGAAGGAGAGATGGTCGATGCCATCGAGAAGGCGCATGAAGCCATCAAGGCTCAATGCGAAGCTCAAAACGAGCTCGCCAAGAAGGTCGGTACTTTCGGGAACAAGCGTGAATACAGCCACGAGACCCATGACGAGGCCTTGCGCTCCCGCATCCAAGATGAGATGTACCCCAAGTTTTACGAGGCGGGAAAAACGGGTGCCACGAAAGAAGAACGCAAATCCCGTTTTGCGGACTTGAAGGCAGCATTCATGGACACCATGTCTGACGAAGAAAAAGCAGACAAAGGTGGTCTTGCAAGCGATTACATCAAAGCAGCCCAAAAGAAAGCTGTTCGTGACTTGATTCTGAATGATGGCCTGCGCTTGGACGGTCGGAAAACCACTGAAATTCGTCCAATTTGGACTGAGGTTGATTATCTGCCAGGTTGCCACGGCTCTTCCATTTTTACGCGCGGGGAAACGCAGAGCTTGACCACATTGACATTGGGCACCAAGCTGGATGAACAACTCATCGACGGCGCGTTGGTGCGCAAAACGGAAAAGTTCTTGCTTCACTACAACTTCCCTCCGTTCAGCACCGGTGAAGAGCGTCCCTTGCGTGGCACAAGCCGTCGTGAAGTGGGGCACGGGAACTTGGCGCTTCGTGCGCTGAAGCCAGTGCTGCCACCGGTCGAGGAATGCCCATACACCATTCGATTGGTGAGCGAAATCCTCGAGTCCAACGGTTCGTCTTCCATGGCCACTGTGTGCGCTGGAACACTCGCATTGATGGACGGTGGCATCAAAATCAAAGCGCCTGTTTCGGGCATTGCAATGGGGCTCATCACCGATCAAGAAAGTGGCAAGTACGCAATCCTGTCAGACATTTTGGGAGATGAGGATCACCTTGGAGACATGGATTTCAAAGTCACAGGTACAGCTGAAGGCATCACGGCCTGTCAGATGGACATCAAAATCAAAGGTTTGAGCTTCGACCAGTTGAGAGAAGCGCTCGAACAAGCGCGCGAGGGTCGTCATCACATCCGTGAGGCGATGCTTACAGAGATCTCGGAACCACGTGACGATTACAAGGACCACGCCCCACGCATCGTGGGACTCGAAGTTCCTGGAGACAGCATCGGCGCCATCATTGGCCCAGGTGGAAAAATCATCCAAGAGATTCAAGCGGACACCAACACGACCATCAGCATTGAAGATGTGGATGGCAAGGGGATGGTGGAGATTGCGGCCTCTGACAAGGCGGCCATTGAAGCTGCCTTGACTCGCATCAAGCAAATTGCCTTCCCTCCAACAGTCGAGATTGGAGAGGAATACGAGGGCAAGGTGAAAACCATCATGCCGTACGGTGCCTTTGTGGAGGTCCTTCCCGGGCAAGATGGGCTCTTGCATGTCAGTGAGCTCGACTGGAAGCGCGTTGAAAATGTGGAAGACGTCTTGAAGGAGGGGGAAATGGTCAAGTTCAAAGTGGTTGGCCGCGACCCAAAAACAGGCAAAATCAAGTTGAGCCGCAAAGTGTTGCTCCCCAAACCGGAAGGCTACGTAGAGCGTCCCCCTCGTGGTGACCGCGGCGACAGGCCACGCAGAGATCGTGGGGATCGTCCCCGTCGAGATCGTGGACCTCGTCCCGAATCAAATGAATGAAGAAGGTTAAAAGAAGGCGTGACGGAAAACCTTTTCGCCTTCTCCTTCGTTGAATCCCTGTTGAACCCCTTGAATTGCAACCATGAGGCAGCTAAAAATCACCAAGCAGGTCACCAACCGCGAAACCGCATCGCTAGACAAATACCTCCAAGAGATTGGTCGCGTTGACTTGATCACGGCAGAGGAAGAGGTGGAACTTGCTCGAAAGATCAAAGCTGGTGACCAAGAGGCGCTGGAAAAACTGACGAAAGCCAACCTTCGATTTGTGGTTTCTGTGTCGAAGCAGTACCAGAACCAAGGGCTGTCACTTCCTGACTTGATCAACGAAGGCAACCTCGGATTGATCAAGGCCGCGCAGCGTTTCGATGAAACGCGAGGGTTCAAGTTCATCTCGTACGCAGTTTGGTGGATTCGACAGTCCATTCTCCAGGCCCTTGCCGAGCAGAGCCGAATTGTGCGTTTGCCCTTGAACAAAATTGGTTCCATCAACAAAATCAACAAGGCGTTCGCCCGGCTTGAACAAGAATTCGAGCGTCCTCCCACGGCCGCTGAACTTGCGGAGACTTTGGACATGACTTTGGATGAGGTGAAGCAAAGCATGAAAAATGCCGGCCGCCATGTCTCGATGGATGCGCCATTGAAGGATGGCGACGAAAGCTCGAGCAACATGTACGACGTTCTCCAAACGGGGGACACCCCAAGTCCGGACACAGATTTGATGACGGAGTCGTTGCGCAAGGAGATTGAGCGTTCCTTGCGGACGTTGACGCCTCGTGAAGCGGACGTGGTCAGGCTGTACTTCGGGCTGAACGGTGAGCATCCCATGACCCTCGAAGAAATCGGAGAGCGCTTCGACCTCACTCGAGAGCGTGTCCGCCAAATCAAAGAGAAGGCCATCCGCCGATTGAAGCACACCAGCCGAAGCCGGATTTTGAAGGGCTACCTAGGATGATTTAAACGGCAAATCGCTCGTGATCCGGCTTCAAGCTGTGCCACAAGTGAAGCGATGCGAGGGTCCTGAATGGACTCCACACCAAAGCCCGCTGGTCATAGACCGCGGGTTTTTGTTTTGGCGAGATCTCAAGATGTCGTTCCATGGCCACTCGCAGTCCCAAATCTCCAGAAGCAAAGATGTCCGGATTTCCAATGCCAAACATGGCAAACATGTCAACGCTCCAGGGGCCAATGCCTTTCACCTGAAGCAATTGGGCACGGCATGCCAACCATGGTCCATCGACCAGTGATTGCAGATGCTTTTCATTTGGCCCGGCGAAGGCAGATAACGCCATCAAGGTTTGGCCTTTTGCACGACTGAGTCCAGCCTCACGCAAGGTCTCAATCGACACCTCTGCTACGGCATTTGCCGTTACCATGGCGTTCAAAGCCAATTCAAGGCGCTGGAACACCGTTGCAGCCGCCTTCACGCTCAATTGCTGACCTGCAACGATGCGGACCAGAGCCTCAAATGGAGGCCCTGCGGAGGAAAGCTCGAGGGGAGGGTGTCGTTCAATCACCTTGAGAAAAACCGAATCATGTTCACACAGGTGCTTGCGAAACTCAAGGTCGAGATTTCCATTCATGAGCGTAAGTTGAACATCTTTGTGACATGACCTCAATTTTCTGGCGCCAAAATGCCGTTTGGGCTTTCGTCATGGCAGTCTCCTTGTCTCTGGCAGCTTTGCTCAGCAGCGGATGTCAGCGGGAGGTCTGGGATTCAAATCCCGACCACGACCTTCGGTTTTCGACAGACACATTGTTCTTTGACACTGTGTTTGCCACCGTCGGCAGTGTCACTCTGCCTTTGAAGGTGTACAACGATCATGAAGGATCTCTCCTCATTGACGAGATTGAGCTTGCTTCTGGTGTGGCGAGTCAGTATCGCATCAATGTGGATGGTGCGCCCATCACAAACTTGTCTCAGCCTTACCGAGACAAAGTGCTTCATGCCGGCGACAGCATGTATGTGTTTGTGGAAGTGACCGTTGATCCTGAGCAATCGGCGGGTGATTCGCCTTTTTGGGTGATTGAAGCCCTTCGGTTTTTGACCAATGGCAACGAGCAAGAGGTGACCCTTGTGGCCCGTGGGCAAAACGCACATTTCTTTGGCGACCCCAATGAGTTGGCCATTGACATCTGCGACAAGGTTTGGGCACCTGATTTACCCTACGTCATTTATGGCAGGCTCCGAATACCGGATGGATGCACATTGACCATTGAACCTGGCACCGACATCTATGGACACAGTGGTTCAGGAATATGGGTGGATGGAGGCACCTTGGTTGCCGACGGCACGTTGGAAGCACCGATCACTTTCCAGGGAGATCGTCTGGATGATGCTTATGCTGATGCAGTTGGCCAGTGGGGCATCAATGTTGACCTTACACTTCAAACAGAGGAAAGTTTGGTCAATTATTCAGTATTCAGAGGCGGCATTTGGCTGTCGTACGCGAATGAATGCTTGCTGAACCATGTCCATCTCTCACAGGCGACGGTGGGGTTGTGGGTGGACAGCGTTGCACAAGATGCCAATTACGCCTTGCGCATCACCAATTCCATTGTCACCCAAGCCGAGTCCATTGGCATCCTTTCTCAGTCAGGACACATTGAAGGTTACAACAACTTGTTTTCTGATTGCGGCCAAGCGTGCGGATATTTTGCCCTGGGAGGCGACGTTCAAATGCACCTCTCTACGTTCGCCAACTACGGGTCAGGTTCTGGGGGCATTCGACAGTTCCCAACATTGTACCTGAACGATTGGTATGAAGCCGCTGATGGGTCTTTGCAAATCAGACCTTTCTCGACCACAAGCGAATGGCGCAACTGCATCGCGTATGGGAACAATGCTGGATTGACAGATTTCAGCGAAGTTGTCGTGGATCTTTTTGATGCTGAAGCGTATGACTTTCCACTCATCACGTCATCGGCCATTCACCATCAGGAAATGACCTTTCCAGAGTGGATTTATGATGAGACCACAACAGTGAATCAGGTGCCGCCATTTGTCAATCCTTTTGGGGGTGATTTCACCATCGAGGGCACGTCGACGATTTGGAATGGAATTCCGTCCAGCCCTCCATTCAGCTTGTTTGAGGTGAGCACTGATCTGGCTGGTTTTCCTCGAAACACGATGACACCTACCAAGGGCTGCTTAGAACGGATGCCATGATGAAAAAGCAACATTCCTTGGTCATTTTCGTAACGCAGCCTTGCACAATTCCGTCATGACGACAAACATCCTAGAAGCACTGATCCAATTGTTTGCCTTGTTTGCTGCTGGGCACGACAAAAAAGGTGTGGAATTGGGGCGCAGCCATGCGGCACGTTACATGCGTGCTCAACTGCCCAAAGCCTGGGCAGAGGAAAGCCTGATGCGTTTCGACGAATTGGTGGATCAGTTCCAAAGGCTGTCAGGTTCCGGGGAGGAGCTTCGGGCCAAGAGGTTGTCCAAGCTCAGTGTCAAGCTGCTTAGAACGTGCACCCAGATCAACAAGGGTCTTGAATGGCACGAAAAACATGTTGTGGTACTCCGTCTCATGGAGTTTCTTGGACAGGTCCCCGACGAGGAGAAAGTCGGTCAAACCTTCATGGCCACGGTGTGTGAGAGTTTTGCAATGACTCAGGCGAGGATGGATGCCTTGCAGGCCCTGGTATCGAACGAAGGAGCGAATTCCGAGCAAGTTGGAAATGACATCTTTGAATTGGACGGAGACTTTCTCGGGGGTCGATTTGGAGGCTCTGTAAAGGGACTTCACCTCATGGAGGGCAATTTGTTCTTGCTCAAGACAAATGGGGAGGGCTCCATCCGGGTGAACCACAAAGAAATGCCTCGGGACACCGTGGCATTGCTTGCCCCAGGCGGTGCATTGCGAGACGGCCTGGGCAGCACGCTTTTTCACAGTGAGCTTGTCGCGCATCTGGCCCAAACAACCCAAGTGCGGGAGCCTTTGTCCCTGAGGACCGTGGATGTCAGTCACTACTTCAAATTCCCGACCAATCAGGCGTTGCATCAATTCAGTTTTGAGGCGAATGGAGGTCAGCTCGTTGGCGTCATGGGAGGAAGTGGCTCGGGCAAATCGACCCTGTTGAACATTTTGAATGGCAGTATCAAACCATCCTTTGGTCGCGTTACCATCAATGGGCATGACATCCACAACGATGCCTCTGGTGTTGCAGGGATGATCGGACACGTTCCGCAGGACGATGTGCTCATTGCCGAACTCACTGTGCGCGAAAACTTGGCATTCAACGCCAATTTGAGTTTGGGAACGTTGCCGATGGATGAGCAGATTCAGCGGGTCGACGAGGTGCTGGCGCAACTAGGATTGCTTGAGATTCAGCATTTGCGCGTTGGATCAGTCATGGACAAAGTGATTTCTGGCGGTCAAAGAAAGCGACTCAACATTGGCTTGGAATTGCTTCGGAATCCACCCGTGTTGTTTTTGGATGAACCGACAAGCGGGCTCTCAAGCCGGGACAGCGAACAAGTCATGGATTTGTTGAAGGAACTGACCTACGCCGGACAATTGGTGTTTGCAGTGCTTCACCAACCCAGTTCAGATCTCTTCAAAATGCTTGACCGTCTGTTCATGCTGGATGCAGGCGGGCACCCCATATACTGGGGCTACCCGCTTGAAGCCATTCGGCATTTCAATGCGCTTTCAAGCAGGGTTCACGCCGATCAGGTTGAATGCAGCAATTGCGGAAATGTCAACCCTGAACAACTGTTCGACATTGTGGAGGCAAGAACGGTGGACGAGTATGGAAAGAAAACAGGAGCACGTCAAACCACGCCCAAGGAATGGAATGATTTCTACACCATCATTCTAGGGAACAATCCTCTGCCTGAGGAAAGGAAGCACAAACCTCTGCCTTCAACGACATCGGTTGCAAATGGTTGGCAGCAATGGCGAACGTATCTCCGGAGGGACGTTCTCACCAAATGGCGAAGCAAGCAATATCTGTGGGTCAATGGCTTGGAAGCACCTGCACTTGCCATGGTCCTTGCCATGTTCATGCGGTTCAGTCAACCGGGCATGGAATACAATTTCAGAGCGAGTGAAAACATTCCGCCATTCCTTTTCATTTCTGTCATTGTGGCCTTGTTCCTTGGGCTGAGCGTCAGTGCAGAAGAAGTCTTACGTGACCGGAAACAACTGAACCGAGAAGCCTTTCTCCATGTGAAATGGCGTCACTACATCCATGCCAAGATGACGGTGGTGGCCTCTGTCACATTGTTTCATGCCATCGGCTTTGTGGCCGTTTCCCATGTCATCCTTGAAATGCCTGCCTTCGCATGGAAGCATGTCATGGTGCTTTTTGCGGTTGGTCTGTTTAGCAGCATGTTGGGACTGTTCATCTCCAGCATCTTCAAATCTGCCAAGGTGGTGTACATCCTCATCCCGCTTTTGGTCATTCCGCAAATCATTCTGGGGGGCGCCATTGTGCGGTTTGATCGTTTCAACCCTGCGCTGTCCAAAGTTGATGGCGTGCCTTGGTTTGGCAACGTCATGGCCTCGCGATGGGGCTTCGAAGCGTTGGCGGTAGAGCTTGCGCGGAACAACCCCTTTGATGCTGCTTTTGTCCCATGGGAGGATCGACTGTATCAAGCGGCTTGGAGGCGTGATTATTGGCTGAGCGAAATGAAGCGTTCTGGAAATCAAGATGCTGTCATGGCCGAATTGAGGAAGAGTGAGCAAGAGTTGAGTGAGTGGGAGGGGAGTCCCTTTTCCTGGGAATGGGATTCAGCCAACACGGTCGACTGGAAGGTGGTGCAAGAACGCTATGGACGACACTATGCCTCAGCATTTGCAGAAAGAAGAGCCTTGCGAAAGTCCATTCAGACCACGTCGGACTTGGCAGATTTGAAGGATGCATCACACAACGACAGACTGTGGTCTTGGGTGCTGCAAGACGACAGAAGCCAAAGGGCGATGTGGGTCAATGATGAAATCAAACAAGTGGCGGGCCCCATCCATCGGCCAATGTCAAATGATTCAGGCCTTCATGAGGCCATGTACGTTCCTTACAAGAGAGTGGGAAACATGACCTTGTCAACGTTTCTCTTCGACACGCTGGTGCTGCTCTTCATGACAGCAGGCATTTGGGTTGCCCTGCTTTTGGCACCGCATGCTGTGAAACTTCAGCTTGGAAGTGTCAATGCTCAGAGGAAGTCTCCACAAGTTTGAAAGGAAGTTGAATGATGGCTGCGTAGTCTTCACCAGCTTCCTGCATGTCTTCATCCTCTTCTTCGAAATACCAATACACCTCGGCCTCGCAATCGCAGTTTTCAACGCGTTTGAGGAGATCCATCAGACATTTGGATGAACTCGTGTTGAAATATTCCAATTTGACATGCACTTCGATTTTTCCTGGTTTGGAAGAACAAAATGCATTGGCCCAATTCAAGAGCGGCTCGTAGAACTGGATGGAATTTTCTGGAATGCTTCGACCTGTCAGTGTCAGCTTTTTGTCCAACACAAGAAATGAGACGTCAGGGGTCTTGGCTGTACCAGTGATGATGAGGTCTTCCATGGGAGCAGATGTTAGGATGGGAAGGCAATCGTCAGTTCGAAAATGAATGAACCTTCGTCGCAAGGTAAAAACTCTGAACGAAGATTGTCGTTGGAGCATGCCCTCATGTCCATCAAGCCCAAACCAGCACCACCGCCCTGTGTTCGCTGTCCGTGTACCAACTTGTCCAATTTCTCAGCTTTCAAGTCAACAAATGCTGTTGATTGAGCCTTGGTCAAGGCTTCCTCAAGATGCTGTTTTTGAGCGGCATTGACCACGTTGCTCGACATCAAAGAGGCAAGACCATTGGTGGCAACGTGGCAGCAAAATCTGCCTTCGTGCCCGTGTTTCGACAAATTTTGAATCAATTCAATCATGCAGCGGAGAAAGCGCTTGCGCTTGCTGACACTCCATGGTTGAGCTTTGACCAATGTTTCAGTCCATTTCAGCAATGTCTCCACCGTGTGGCCTTTCATGCGCCCACAATATTCGAACCCAACTCCTTGATCGAGTCGAGGAAGAAAGGCAACATTGTGGTTGGAAATCACATTCATGGCACACTCGCTCTATCAAAGAACGGGGAAGATGGCAGACATTTGTGCCCGTGGAGAACCGGAAAATGAATGACAATCTGTGGATAAACCGCCCTGAATGGTTCAAGTCGTGGTTCAATTCAGCGGCGTACCATTCTCTCTACGGACATCGAAGCGAAGAGGAGGCGGTTCATCTGGTCGACAATTTGTTTCGCGCAGGCATCGTGAGAGCTCCAGGAAGGGCATTGGATGCAGGTTGTGGAGCTGGCCGACATGCGAGAGCTCTTTCCCGTGCTGGCATGACCACGGAGGCATTCGACCTGAGTGAACAAAGCATCGAAATGGCGAGGAAAAGCAGTGCCGACAACCCTCGATTCCGAGTTCTTGACTTGCGGATGCTCGCCCAAGAAGAAGCATGGCATGGCCGCTTTGATTTGGTCACCAATTTCTTCACAAGCTTGGGATATTTTTCTGTTGTCAGCGAGCAGCAGGCTGTGATTGAAGGTTTCGAGAAAGTCCTGAAGGCAGATGGTTTGTTGTTGATCGACTACTTAAATGTGCCTCATGTCATGGAGAACCTTGTGTCACATGAGACCATTGAAAGGAATGGCGTTTCCTTCAACATCCATCGACGTGTTCATCAGGGGTGGATCGAAAAGTCCATCAAGTTCGTCTGGGAAGGGGAGGAGCATCACCATGTTGAGCGCGTTCAAGCCCTCACCCTTGCGAAGTTTCAGACCCTGCTGGCTGGGAATGGGCTTCTCATTGATCGGTTGTTTGGAGACTATGATTTGGGTCCATGGTCCCAGCATTCCCCTCGTTGCTTGATGATTGTCAAAAAAAGAAAAGCACCTTTGTCGCGATGATTCTGACAGCGGCCATTTTTCTCGCCACGACCTTGTTGGGTGGCTTTCTCTTCAATTCAATGGGCAAGCGTGGCATCCATGACATGTCGCTTTTCATGGCCTTTGGGGGCGCGTTCATCCTTGGGATGTCCTTTTTGCATTTGTTGCCAGAAGCCTTTGCCTCCACGTCGCATGCTGGTTTGTTTGTTCTTCTCGGATTTGTGCTCCAAATCTTCCTGGAATTTCTATCAAATGGCATTGAACACGGTCATCACCATCCGCATCAGCATACGGCAGACTGCAAGGAGAGACCCATCCTCAAGAGAATTCCTTGGCTGGCATTTTTCAGCTTGGCGTTGCATGCAATTCTGGAGAGCATGCCTGTCATTGCTCATGATCACAGCCCTCCTGCGCACGCGCACGGAGTCTTGGCCATCGACATGATCGATTGGGGCTTGGTGTCGGGCTTGGTGTTGCACAAGGTTCCTGTGGCCATGGTCCTCATGGCGATGATGATTGGAGAGCACGTTCCCAAACTGTGGGCTTGGGGGTTGCTTGTTCTTTTTGGGTTGTGTCCAAGCTTGGGAATGATGCTGTTCGACTTGATGTTGCATCACGTTGACACAGCCAATGCGACTGCCTTTGCTGGGGCAATGCAGGGCTGTGTTGTTGGCATCCTTATGCACATTGGCACCGTCGTGTTGTTCGAGGCAGGAGAGGGGCATCACTTCCACCTCGGAAAGCTCATGGCTGTGCTGGTGGGCCTTGGGTTGAGTGTCGCTGCATTTCTTTGACGAAAAGCAAGAATTCCTCGTCCAGTGCAACTTTTTTTTCTACGAATACGTAGTGAGTTGCATCATGAGACATTACCGCATTCACATCAGCACATCCAAAGTGGAAACCATTGAATTGGCCAAATCAACGTACGCCATCCAAATGATGTCCTATGGGTTGAACTGAGGCGTAGATCACGCTCCGAACAGATCGGCGGCCATTGACAATGCTTGATCAAGTGCACGTGCAGACGTCACATCCCACAGCTTCGATTTTTGGCCCCATTCAACAATCCATTCAGTTGGAGCGTTCCCGACAAGATCGTCTTGTGCCATGGGGCAACCACCAACACCACGCAACGCTCCGTCAAACCGCAAGCAGCCCCCTTCATGGGCTGCTTTGATTTTTTCAATGCCGTCCATCGGATGAAGATGGAGGTGAGCTCCAACTTTGTTCAACGGCACGAACTCACTCAACAAGGCAAACACCTTTTTCACCGTTCTTGGCGTGGCTGCGCCAATTGTGTCTGAAATGGAAATCACTGAAGGGTCGATTCGCTGAAGCAACAATTCAGCCCACTCTGCGGTGAGTGACTCCGTCCATTCCTCGCCATATGGGTTGCCAAATCCCATGCTCAGGTAGACCACAAGGTCTTTGTTGTGCCGAAGGCAATGGTCGGCAATGGCATCAAGTCGCAGCCATGCCTCTTCAAGGTTTGCCTTTGTGTTGCGCTCTTGAAAGGTGGGCGACATGCTTAGCGGGAATCCGATGAACTTCACAGATTCGAAGGTCACGGCTTCCTTACAGCCCCTTTCGTTGGCAACAATCACCAGTCCACGGGTTTGGGTCTGATCCCAGATGCCTTCATCCTCCAATTGAGAAAGAACGTGTGCAGTGTCCGCCATTGCTGGAATGGCTTTGGGCGAAACAAAACTTCCCATGTCCAGCGTGTCAAAACCAACTCGAAGCAGTGTTCGGTAGTATGCAAGCTTGTCATGCGTGGAAATGGGGTGGGGCCACCCCTGAATCGCATCGCGAGGACATTCGACCAAGTGCAAACGTCGAGACTGCTTCATGTTAGAAAAGTAAGGGAAGACAGGCTCCATTGAAACCTTTTTCCAAGTCCATCCGTAACCAACCTCACATTCAAACGATTCACACACAACGTCATGAAACTCGACTCTTTCAACCGACTGCCACTCGATCAAAAAACGTCGTACATGTGGGACCACGGCGTCTGTTTGGCTCAACGCATCATCGAAAACAGATACATCCTCTGCATCTTCGAAGTCAACGGTTTTTTTGTTGAAGCCATTTACTCACGTAGAAACAACCGTGTGAATGCAATTTTGCCCATTGCGGACATTCCTGAATGGGAGGGATATGTGGATCAAGTGCTTACCAATCTTCTGAAATTGAATTGACATCATTCCAAGAGTCGATACGGCGCGATTTGGAATTGAATTGATTGCGATGGACCCAGGCCCAGAATGGAGGCTGGGTCCATTGTTGGTTTTTGGCGACTGCTGAACGGTCCCAGTCGTTCCATTGAACTGGCCCTTCCAGGTCTAGGGCACGTGAAGCGCGTTGGCACGCCTCCGCACCTTGCTGGAAGGACCATGCCATCGCACCATACCCATCGGTGACAAGCCAAGCCCCCGGTTTCCCCTTCAATTGATGCCAAGCCACCTCAGCATGCTGGATTTGAGACCAACTTGACATCAAGCATCCCAATCCTGATGAACAACAAAGAACGCCCCATAGAACCAGCCTCTGCTGGGAACAACGGATCTGACGCGTCAACCAATGCAGTGACAAGGGCATCAACAAAAACAGTCCTGTTCCTCCCGAGAGCGCGCGGTTAGACAATGCCCAATCGAGGTGCTCCACCACGGCATTGGCCACCGTCATCATGGAGCCCGACAACGTGTTTGCCGCTGCATGGAACCAAGGCAATCCAAATATTGCGCCAAGCCCAAGCACGCCGAGCATGAGCATGGCTGGTCCAGCCAGCAAGTTGACCGGGTAAAAGAGCGAAGGAAAAGCATCAAAAGCACGTGTGGTCAGAGCCAACGTCCCAATCTGGGCCCTAAGAGGAACCCGCCACCAAAGCCTCCGGCCACGAAGTGCCAGAAGACTTGCTGTTGCCACGAAACTCAGGTGTGTCCCAAGCATGTGAACCTGTTGCAAATCTGATGCAGCGGTGACAAAGGCCAAGACACCAAACGCCTCCCAAGGATCGGGCTTTTTTCCTGCCAAAACATCAAGCCAAACCCAGAGGAGCATGCCTGCAGACCGGACGCCCGAAACAGGATTGCCACATGCAGCAACAAACCCAAACGCAATCAGAACGCCCAAGACACTTGTTGATTTGAGCCAACGGTGTTGTGCTTTCAACGAGAGAAGAAACAAGGCAGACATCAGGCCAACGTGATATCCGCTGACAGCCAAAAGATGGGCGATGCCCAAATGTTGAAAGGACTTCCGAGTTTCCTTGGATACAGAGGATTTGTCTCTCCCAAACACAGCCCAGATCAAGGGCGAACCAAATCCTTGAAACGTTCGGTAGAGGGTCCTTCTCCATGCGATTGCCAAATGCAATGCCATTTGATGCAGTTGCGACTCTTGAACGGTGTTTCCCCATGCCAGGATTTGTGCTTTGGACCCAACACCCTGTGAGTTTAGATACCGCGCAAAATCAAACGTCGATGTCAAGTCCGAAGGTGCCACAGGAGTGAAGCGCACAAGTGCCATCCTTGTCGAAAATGCATCAATTGAGTCCCCTTTGACCCAGCACCGAAAACGCTTGCCATTGCGATCTACACCTTCCCAAATCCCTTGCTCTGGTGCCATGATTCCCTCCGAAGCGACCGTCGGAAGAAACGTTGGCCTAATGCACGCCCATTCTGTGGTCACGCTCGATTGACCTGGTCGAAGGTCCGTTTGCAAGCCGATCAATCCTGCTCCAGCAAGCCACCCTAGGAGCATCCAATTCAGGGCAGTTTTCCAATCACGCAGAGGAAGGAACAAACTGGGCAAAGCCATCGCAACCCAAAAAAGATGAAGGTTTGAGTGGGTCAAAAGAGCCCAGACCAAACCAAATGCCAACGCACAAGACCAAACCATCTCTTAAGGGTCGGGACAAACAGTGCCGATGAAACACCGCAGTCACCTACGCGGGTGTCAAGTTGACGCGCGTCACTGCGTCACAGGTGGGGCCAATTCACGCACGCGTTCGACACCACTTCCAAACCGAGCCCAAGTCACACTTTGGGGCCACCAACCCACATGGTTTGGCGAGGCGGAACGCGACAAGCGCAAGGCCTTTCGTTCGCGCAACGTCGAGGCGAGGCGAAGGTAGAACGCGCCATGCGCGCGGCCTACGGCCAAAAATTGCCTGAATTTGCCCTCAAAGAGCATGCGCCATGCAGCCACACCGTCCAAAGACATCCTTCGGAAAATCAGCCATGGCCAAAAGCCGTCTTTGTTTTTCAAAAGGATGGTCAAATTGTTCCGAAAGTTCAAGTACGTTTTGAAGGGGCTTGAAGTGGCAAGGGTGCCACCACCCAAATGCAGAACCTTGACGTGACCAACACAGCCAACCCGATGTCCAAGATTTTTCAATCTCCAGCACAGATCGATTTCTTCCATGTGCGCGAAAAGGTCTGAATCGAATCCATTGCATTCAATCCACGCCTTTTTTCTGATGAAAAAGCACGCACCAGAGGCCCAAAAAACCTCTCTTTCTTTGGCCAGCCACTCGTCAACAGGTTCCAAGACATCAAACATCCTTCCAGCGCAAAATGGATAACCGTCACGATCCAGAAATCCCCCTGCAGCGCCTGCATGTTCGCACATAGAAGGGTTGGCATCTTGAGCCACCAAGGGGCTTGCAACGGCCCATCCTCGGGCGTTCATGGTTGACAAGATGGGCTCGATCCATGGTTCTACGATGCGGACATCCGAATTCAACAGCACATACACCTCGGCGTCGATCTTTTTGAGAGCCTGGTTGTAACCAGCCGCAAACCCAAAATTCTCACCCAATTCCAGCACACGTAGCGAAGTCGGGTGGACTGACCTCAACCAAGAAACGCTGTCATCAGAACTCCCGTTGTCGGCAACCCAAATGTCAACACTTCTCGGAGTGTGTTTGAGCACACTCGGCAAATACGTTTTGAGGTGTTGAAGGCCATTCCAATTCAGAATCACCACAGCCACACTCTGTTCTAGTCTATCCTCCATCATCGGGGGTTGAAAAAGAGATCTTCTGGCTCTTCCCGTGAAAACGTGTCTCGCGGATTGAGGCGATTCTCCATGGATTGAGACACCCGAATGGTATTTTCCCGCGACCTCAACTGCTGCAACCAATCTTCATTTTGACGTTCACCCAGCATGTCGCTGTGCAACAACTCAAAACACTCGCCAACCACGTGAGGCGCATAAAACAGAAAGCGCTTGTTGTTGAAGCGGCCAGCCTTGTGGTAGTGCCAAATTTCATAGGGATAATAATCCGTTTCATGGTGACGTTTCACAATGGTATTGGGCATGCCAAATCGGAGGAAAATGTTGCCCATTTCCGTCAAACTGCCTTGACCTTTCTTGCAGTCTCCGTATTGTTCATCAACATGTTCAATTCGAGCCATGTAGTCTTGGTGAAGGATCAGTGCCTCTGTTTCAGACTGGCTGCGCTCCAGCCAAAACCCGGTTAGGTACTGTCTCATTTGCTCCACATCACCACCGGGAATCAGCACATGCTGAATCGTGTTTTGCTCATTTGTTGTGGCCACAGCCAAGTGGTCGATGAGATGACGGCTCAAAGTGGGGGCCGTTTCAAAAGCCAGGAGGGAGGGCAGGGGAGAGCGCGAAGCCGAGGATATGGGGACGGTCATGTCCTCGCTTTCAATGTTGCCATCAACGCTGCGCGTCCCAAGTTGGATGTCACGGGAAACCAACACCTGACCTTCTTTGGTGCGCGCCTCCAGTTTCAGCACAGGCCGGTCGACCACTGGAAGAGACGGAGAACAGGGAAGGGATTCAAAAATGGGCACAATCTTGGACGCTTTTTTCCGTGCGTAGGCCGTGGCTGAGGGCTCCCATTCGCCGCTGGCGTTGGCCCACCCATACGTCATCAAGAACAGTGAATCGTCACCGACAATGTCTGCAATTCCGTGGAGTTCAACATAAAACGATGCGGCCAACGCGCTGGTTGGAATGGAACGTCCGACAAGTGGAATGAGATCCAACCCACTGTGAACCATGTCTGGTTGACTCTTTGCGGTGGCCTTGGCATGGGTGCTCACGACAATGGCGTCCGTGAATTCTGGAACACCGCCAATGGGCACACGAACGTTCATATTATGTAACCAAATAGGTTCGTCGGCCAAATTCACTGACCACTCAATGCGAACAGAGCCTTCTGGCACTTCCAAACGGCGCACATGGACGTGTTCCAGGATTGTGGAGTCCTCCAATGTCGGTCTCGCAAGCACGTTGTCTTTGGCAAAGGCCACGATGTTGTCTCCCTTGATTGCCAAGACGGTGATCGTCAAACTGTCTGAGGAAGTGGTGACATTGGAAGTCCAGCTGGTTTGGACTTCTATATACGCGGTGGCGTCAGGCAACCTTTGGACCAACGCGTCACCTTTGAAGTGTTCCTGCGCGAAACTGAATTGTGTTGCGGCAAGCATTCCGATCAACATTGCCATGCTCAACTGGAGCACTTTCAAATGCGCTGAGAATCGTTCAGAATGAAATGAACAAGCCATGGGGTGATGTGCGCCAAATTTGAGCAGCGTCCGCATGGTTTCAAAAGTACGCCTCGTCGATTAGAGCGGGGTCGATTCGTGCATCATTCCATGGCACAAAAAAAGGCGCTTGATGTGACAAGCGCTTTTTGAGCGGAGGCTGAGGGATTCGAACCCCCGGTACCTTTCGGCACGCCGGTTTTCAAGACCGGTGCAATCGACCAACTCTGCCAAACCTCCCGAACTGCAAAAGTAGCTCACTGATGTCAAAATTGTGAGCCTTCGTTTAAATTCTTTATTCAGACCAATGGACGAGACTCTTTCGAATTCGAATGCCCCTTCTGAATGATAATATACATTATGGTAAATAGTATTGAGAATGAGAAAGGACAAATCTCCTTCTATGACAACATCAATTCGACGCCGCCTTGATCTTGTTGCTGAGTTCGATCATTTTGTCATCTTCGCCTGTACGCGCATAGATGTCTCTCAACGAACGCATGGTTTCCAAATCATCTGCATCTGCAGCATGCGCTGATTCTAGGAAAGGTTTGGCGGTTTCGAACAAGGCCTTGGCATCATCTTCCATTTTTTGTTGCTCCGCGGTCTCGGCCTTAGTCATACGTGGCTTCCACATGTCATTGGCAGCATTGATGCCCTGCACCGCCTGGTTGAAGTAGAGCGCTCCCAGGTTGTAATTGGCGTCAAAATAATCGGACTTGACCGCGAGCGCTTTCTTGTAGGCCTCAATGGCCTCGTCTGCATTACCGAGGTTGTCCAACACGCTGCCCAAGCTAAACCACAAGATCTCATTGGTAGGATCCTGCTCTGCTGCCAATGTCAAGTTTTCCTTCGCTTTGTCAAATTCTTCGTTGGTCAGGTAGATGTTCAATTCCTCGATGATGAGGCTTTGTTCGCGTGGATACAAACCACGTGCCTTGGCCAGCGTGTTCAACGCTTCTTCCTCCCTTCCATTGTCCCTGAGCAGATTGCTAATGAACAAATACACATTGGGCACCTGGTACTCAATGTCAGCACACGCGCGGTATCTGCCCACTGCCAAATCGATTTCACCGGCTTTTTCATAACACAGAGCGGCATTGTAAATGGCCATGGTGTCTGTCGCGTTGAAAGCCGAGGCGATGTCGGCGCTCAAATCAAAGAACGCCCCGGCACCTGCAAAGTCTCCGGTGTTGTATTTGCCAATTCCCATGTTGTTTGAGGCCATCTGGACTTGTCCCAACCCAATCTGGATTTCGGAAGCATACGATCCCTTCTTGTCGAGCTCCTGTGCCTTCATGTAGCTGTCACGGGAGCGGATCAAAGCGTCAGGATAAGCTGAGAACAGCGCGCTGTCACGACTGATGTTGAGGTAAATCTCACCACGGTAGCGCCATGTTTTGTTCTTGACATTCGCTTTGGGATTGAGAATGGCCTGTTCGATGTAGGTGGCTGCAGAGGCAAAGTCACCTTCCTTGTTCGCATTGTAGGCCGAAACGACTTCCTTTTGACCAAAAGTTTGGAAGCAAATCGCAAGGCCCATCAGGGTGATTGTCTTGTACATGGTGTTGTGTTTCGCTGTTTCTTGTTTCAGGATGGCGTAAAACTACGACTTGACAAGGCCAAACTTCGTGCCAAGGTTGTGTCACGCATCACTCGGCTGCTGGAGGTGTTCCTTCCTCCTGATTCGATTCCGAGTCTGCGTTGGTGTCATCTTGATTGTGCGCTTCATCCGCGATGTCTTGGTCGTCATCAGATTTTGGGACCTTGCAAATGGCTGCAATCGCATCTTTTCCACGCAGGCTGATCAAACGCACGCCTTGTGTGGCGCGGCCCATGACACGCAACTCTTCGACAGACATTCGGATGGTGATGCCCGATTTGTTGATGATCATCAAGTCGTTGTCATCAGTCACGTTCAAGATGGAAATCAATTCTCCGGTTTTTTCCGTGACTTGCAGGGTTTTGACTCCCTTTCCACCTCGGTTGGTGATTCGGTAGTCGTCCACTGCCGAACGCTTGCCGTAGCCATTTTCAGAGACAACGAGGATGTCACTTGACGTGTCATTGATGCATACCATGCCGATGACTTCGTCCTTGGGATTCCCCAGTGTGACCCCTTTCACACCCATCGCCGTGCGGCCCACTGCACGTGCAGTGCTTTCATGGAAACGAATGGCCTTTCCAGATCGAAGACCCATGAGAATCTCCGAATCACCATTGGTCAATTTCGCTGACAACAGTTCGTCCCCCTCTCGAATGGTCACAGCATTGATTCCATTGGTTCTTGGACGGCTATAGGCTTCGAGTTTGGTCTTCTTGATCAGACCCTTCTTCGTGCACAGAATGACGTAGTTGCCATTGACGTACTCTTCATCTTTGAGGTCTTTCACAGGGATGTACGCCAAGACCTTGTCATCACCTTCAAGGTTGATGAGATTGACAATGGCGCGTCCCTTGCTTTGCTTGCTGCCTTCCGGGACTTCAAAAATCCTCATCCAGAAGCACCTTCCCTTGGCAGTGAAAATCAAAAGCCAATTGTGGTTGGTCGCCGTGAAAATGCTTTCGAGGAAATCCTCCTCGCGCGTCGTGCTGCCTTTGGAACCGACGCCTCCCCTTCCCTGTGCTCGATATTCGGCCAAACGGGTGCGCTTGATGTAGCCTGCGTGACTGATGGTCACCACCACCTGTTCGTCAGGAATCATGTCCTCAATGCTCAAATCAGCGCTTGAATATTCGATGGTGGAGCGGCGCTCGTCCCCAAAGCGTTCCTTGACATCGAGCAATTCGGATTTGATGATGTCCATGCGACGCTCGACACGGTCAAGAATGTCTTTCAAATCAGCGATGAGGGTCATCAATTCGTCGTATTCCGCCCGCAGCTTGTCCCTTTCGAGCCCGGTGAGCTTTTGAAGACGCATGTCCAATATTGCCCTGGCTTGGATTTCACTGAGTTCAAACTTGGACATCAAGCCGTTGCGCGCCTCCTCAGGAGTCTTGCTTGCACGAATCAATGCAATGACGTCATCGATGTTGTCCAGCGCAATGATGAGGCCTTGCAGGATGTGGGCCCTTTCTTCTGCTTTGCCCAAATCATACTGCGTACGACGCACCACCACATCGTGACGGTGTTCGATGTAATGATCCATCATCTGCTTGAGATTCAACAACTCAGGGCGCCCCTTGACCAATGCGATGTTGTTCACGGAGAACGACGTCTGCAATTGGGTGTATTTGTACAATTTGTTCAGGACGACATTGGGAATGGCATCTCGCTTCAGTTCGTAGACGATGCGCATCCCATTTCTGTCACTTTCATCTCTGATTTCAGAGATGCCTTCAATTCTCTTGTCGTTGACGAGGTCGGCAGTTTTGCGAACCATGTCCGCTTTGTTGACCTGGTAGGGAATTTCCTCAACGATGATCATTTCCCGGCCTGTTTTGGTCTCTTCAAACCTCGCGCGGCCCCTCATCACAATGCGACCACGGCCTGTGTGGAATGCATCCCTCACTCCTTCAATCCCATGAATGACTCCACCTGTTGGAAAGTCAGGCGCTTTGACGTGCTCCATCAAGTCGTCGACCGTGCAATCAGGGTTGTCAACCAAATGCACCATGCCGTTGACCACTTCCGTGAGGTTGTGAGGTGGCATGTTTGTGGCCATCCCCACTGCAATGCCAGCGGCGCCATTGACCAACAAATTTGGGATTTTTGACGGAAGGACTGTGGGCTCTTTCAGGCTCTCATCAAAGTTGGGCCGGAAATCGACCGTTTCCTTGTCCAAATCGGCAAGCATGTCCTCGGCCACTTTCCGGAGACGTGCCTCCGTGTAGCGCATCGCCGCGGGGTTGTCGCCATCAATGGACCCAAAGTTTCCCTGGCCATCCACCATGGGGTAGCGCAAAGACCAATGCTGTGCCATCCGCACCATGGTGTCGTACACAGAACTGTCTCCATGGGGGTGGTACTTCCCCAGCACTTCACCTACAATTCTGGCCGATTTTTTGTACGGTCGGTTTGACAACACGCCGAGATCAAGCATGCCGTACAACACCCTTCTGTGGACCGGTTTCAATCCATCTCGCACGTCTGGCAGGGCGCGACTTACGATCACAGACATCGAGTAATCGATGTATGCCGACTTCATCTCATCTGAGATGTTGATTTGTATGATTTTTTCTCCTTCAGCCATGGGGTATGTTCCTTCGCTACTTTGGCGATGTTTGCGCACTCTTTGAACCTCGTGTCATCCGACATTGAACTCCGGAAAACAAAGACCTTCTATTCCCTTCAAAAATACGCCCAAACCCAGTGTTTCCGCGGGGAACAACGGCATGCACTTACTCACAAATGAAGTGAATGACATGTGAATAACATTGGCAACAGTGAGATGTCATCGTTCTTCGAGCAGCTAGCTTTGATATTGTCAAACGTCGTTCAGTTTGAAGGATGTTTTGGCGCAGGACCCTCATGGGCAGATTGAATCAGGGGCATTGCCCCACGAACACTTGACATGGACGCTAAATTTTCTCCTCGAGTCAGAGAAGTCATTTCACTCAGCCGCGAAGAAGCGTTGCGGTTGGGGCACAACTACATTGGTGTTGAGCACCTTCTTTTGGGCATCATCAAGGAAGGCGACGGGATGGCTGTGCGCATCTTGGAAGGACTCAATTGTGATTTGCAAAAGCTGCGCAAACTTGTGGAAGGCTCTGTCCGTCCGAGCGCGGCCAAACCTGGTGGGTCGTCGGGCAACATCCCTCTTGTCAAACAAGCCGAGAAGATTCTGAAAATCACATATCTAGAGGCCAAAGTGTTCAAAAGCGCCATCATTGGCACTGAACATCTCCTTCTCAGCATCCTGAAAGACGAAGACAACGTAGCTACCAAAAGCATTCAAGCATTCAACATTGATTACGACGTGGCAAAAGAAGAATTTGAAAACCATCTGTCAGAAAACGGTGGAGCCCCCACTCCACGTGCTGACCACTCACTTTCTGACGGAGATGCGCCAGGTGATTCTGGAGAAGAATTCGGCGGGTCTTCCAGTTCTGGCGGCCCCACTGCTAGAAAGGGAGATCCCAAGTCGAAAACCCCTGTCTTGGACAACTTTGGCCGCGACTTGACGCGCATGGCTGAAGAAGGTCGGTTGGACCCCATTGTGGGTCGGGCAAAAGAAATTGAGCGTGTCAGTCAAGTGCTCAGTCGCCGGAAAAAAAACAATCCCATTCTCATGGGGGAGCCTGGGGTCGGAAAAAGTGCCATTGCAGAAGGTTTGGCGCTTCGCATTGTCGAAAAGAAAGTCAGTCGCGTCTTGTTCAACAAGCGCATTGTCACCTTGGATGTCGCGTCACTTGTGGCTGGAACCAAGTATCGGGGACAGTTTGAAGAACGGATGAAGGCTGTCATGAATGAGCTCGAAAAGTCACCTGACGTCATCTTGTTCATCGACGAGATTCACACCATTGTTGGTGCCGGGGGTGCCAGTGGTTCGCTTGACGCGTCCAACATGTTCAAGCCGGCCCTGGCAAGAGGTGAAATCCAATGCATTGGTGCAACCACCCTCGATGAATATCGTCAGTACATCGAAAAAGATGGGGCCTTGGAACGTCGATTCCAAAAGGTCATGGTCGAACCAACATCCCTGGAAGAGACTGTTCAAATATTGAACAACATCAAGGACAAATACGAGGAGCACCACAGTGTGGCGTACACAGAAGAAGCCATCCGTGCATGCGTGACCTTGACAAGTCGATACATCACCGACAGGCATCTCCCCGACAAGGCCATTGATGCCTTGGATGAAGTTGGCAGCCGTGTGCACCTGACCAACATCAATGTGCCGGAAGAAATTGTCAAGATTGAGGAAGAAATCGAGAACGTCAAAGATGAAAAGAGCCGTGTGGTCCGCTCCCAGAGGTATGAAGAGGCCGCGCGCCTCAGGGATCAAGAACGCATCCTGAACGACAAGCTTGAAAAGGCCAAAAGGGCCTGGGAAGAAGAATCCAAAAACCATCGAGTCACAGTCACCGAGGACCACGTCGGCGACGTTGTTGCCATGATGACGGGCATTCCCGTCCAGCGCATTGCAGAAAAGGAAAGTGGCAAACTGGCGCGCATGAACACCGATCTTGAGGGCAAGGTCATTGGACAAGACGATGCCATCAAAAAGGTTGTCAAAGCCATCAAGCGCAATCGAGCGGGTCTGAAAGACCCCAACAAGCCCATTGGATCCTTCATCTTCCTTGGACCCACTGGTGTCGGGAAAACCCAGCTTGCCAAGGTGCTGTCGAAGTTCATGTTTGACTCCGAAGAAGCGCTGATCCGCATTGACATGTCAGAGTACATGGAAAAGTTTGCGGTAACACGATTGATTGGTGCGCCTCCGGGATACGTCGGGTACGAAGAAGGAGGGCAGCTGACGGAAAAAGTTCGGCGTCGCCCCTACTCCATTGTCCTCCTTGACGAAATTGAAAAAGCGCATCCCGATGTGTTCAATTTGCTTTTGCAAGCACTGGATGATGGACAATTGACAGACAGCCTAGGACGGAAGGTGGATTTTCGAAACACCATCATCATCATGACTTCCAACATCGGCGCACGCCAACTTGCTGAGTTTGGCACAGGCGTGGGATTTGGCACAGCCGCAAAACAAGCGAATGCAAATGCGGATCGCGACAGCGTCATTCAAACCGCATTGAAGCGCGCCTTTGCGCCTGAATTCTTGAACCGCATTGACGATGTCATTCTTTTCCAGAGCTTGAAGCGCGAGCACATCCACAGCATCATCAACATCGAGTTGGATGCACTGAAGAAGCGTGTGGTTGAGCTTGGCTACGATTTGGAGATCACTTCCTCTGCTGCAGATTTCATCGCGGAACGAGGTTACGATGAAAAATACGGCGCCCGTCCTTTGAAGCGAGCCATTCAGAAATACCTGGAGGACCCCTTCGCCGAGGAAATCATCAACAGCGATGTTGCCGAGGGAGACCTTCTGCGCGCCGATTTGGAACAAGGCAAAGACGATTTGACCATTCAAGTCATCAAAGGTGGGTTGTTGACCATGCCTGAGGGTGCGGAAGAAGCGCTCAGTGGCGCCCAAACCGCTCCAAAAAAGAAACCCTCTGATTCAGCCAAGAAGCCGAAGAAGAGGGCCACGAAGAAGAAGGATGACAACCAAGGGGAAATGCCGACCGATTCCGAAGCCTGACCCATGCACATTCCACAGGCCCTGAAACATGCTTTGCAGAACAAATACATCGCGGCCACGGTGCTGGCGTTGACTTGGTCTGTGTTCATTCATGATTTGGGCTTGCCATTTGTGGTGAGGGAGGCAAGAAGTCTAGAAAAGGCCAAGAGGGAACTTCAGGCGTTGGAAACGCAAAATGAGGCTCTGCGACAACAACAAGCTGACTTGCAAAACGACACGAAGGCGCTTGAACGTTTTGCCAGGGAGCATTATTTCATGAGACGCCACAATGAGGAGGTGTATCGCATTGTCGATTGATCCTCAGCCCAGCAAGGACCAGAGAGACTTGAGGGAAAGCGCCAGGGCCTCGGGTTTGGCAAAGATTGTCCAAACGACTCCGACCAATGCACCGCCGAGGTGAGCATCGTGGGCAATGTGCCCACTTGATCGCTTGTCCATGCGGCTTTCATACCAAAAAAACAGCACCCCAGCCAAGACTGCCGGGACTGGGATGAACAAAAACAACAACAGTGTGGTGTCAGGATGCAGCAGAATGAAGGACATCAGAACTGCACTGACCGCACCAGACGCTCCCAGACTGCGGTAGTTTCTGTTGGACTTGTGCTTCCCAAGTGCAGGAATCGCACCGCCAACAATGCCGGCAACGTACAAAAACGGGAGTCCGAACCAACCCATGTGGCCGAGGTCGCGTTCCACCGTGTTTCCGAATTCATACAGCACAAACATGTTGAATGCCAAGTGCATCCAATCCGCATGCACAAACGCATGCGTAAGCACGCGATGCCATTCAGATTGGTCGTGACAGCGGTATGGAATGAGCATCAGGTTGGCCCGTGATGGGCTTTTCATGAACCACCACGAGCTGGCAACAGTCAACACCACCACAGTCGTCGTGAATCCCATGCGTCAAGAGCTGTGGTCCGCAACAATGACCCAAGCGCCATCGAGAAACCGCCACAGCAACGTGTACATGCCTTCAGACGATTCACCATTCTTGCGATTCAGCTGCCATTCTCCCAGGAGCCAGCCGTATTCATCGCCAAGGGAGACCCACCGACGGTTGGAGAACGTGAGCTTGCCCATCGCATCCACGTCAGGATAGCTCGCCTTGTAACGCATCAATGTCGCGGCATGGCCTTGTGTCATCTCCGATTTCCCAACAAAAACCAAGGAGTCGTTCTGCCAGTATCCATTCATGAAACCTTCCAGGTCACCTTGGTTCCAGGCATATTGTTGTCTCTCCATGGTCGCAGCAACCTCTTGTGGCATGCCTTCAACGTGGAGGCTCGGTCCCGACCACTCCATCTGGGCATGTGCATGGCTCGTTCCAAACAACAACGCCCACAGCGCCAACAAGGCCAATACGCCCGCCTGCCTCATCTCAGACATTGAAACGGAAATGCATGATGTCCCCATCTTGGACGACGTACTCTTTGCCCTCCACACTCAACTTGCCAGCCTCCTTGACCGCAAGTTCTGATCCCAAACCCACAAAATCCACGTATTTGGCCACCTCTGCACGGATGAATCCCTTTTGAAAATCAGTGTGAATGACACCAGCAGCTTGTGGCGCAGTGAATCCTTTTCTGATGGTCCACGCCCGGACCTCCTTCTCCCCGGCGGTGAAATACGTTTGGAGTTCCAGCAGGCTGTATGCGGCCCGAATCAACTTCGCCACTCCTGGTTCCTCCAATCCGAGGTCTGTGAGAAAAAGTGAACGCTCTTCCGGATCTTCCAACTCAGCAATGTCAGCTTCAATGGCTGCACCCAGCACGAGCACTCCTGCACCTTCGGACGCCGCAACTTCTCTCACGCGGTCGACATGGACATTGCCGTCGACCACGGATGCCTCATCCACGTTGCAGACATAGAGTATAGGCTTTGAAGTGAGCAATTGCATTTCTTTCATCAAAGGCTCTTCAAATTCTTCCAAATCAAGACCTCTGGCGCTTTTTCCCTGTTCCAAATGCTCGACCAACCTGGTGAAAAAGCCGATCTGTTTGACAGCTTCCTTGTCTCCTGTTTGAGCCGCCTTTTTGACCTTGGACATGCGAGACTCCACCGTCTCCAAGTCCTTCAATTGTAGCTCGATGTCAATGACTTCCTTGTCTCGGATTGGGTCGATGCTGCCATCGACATGGACAATGTTGTCGTCTTCGAAGCACCTGAGTACATGCAAAATGGCGTCGGTTGTCCGGATGTTGCCCAAGAACTTGTTGCCAAGACCCTCACCCTTGCTGGCGCCTTTGACGAGTCCAGCAATGTCTACAATTTCGACCGTCGTTGGAATCACATTCTGTGGTTGGACAAGTTCAGCAAGCTTGTTCAGTCTTGGGTCAGGAACTGTGATGACGCCAAGGTTGGGTTCAATGGTGCAAAAGGGGAAGTTTGCACTTTGCGCTTTGGCGTTCGAAAGACAGTTGAAGAGTGTGGACTTCCCCACGTTGGGTAGTCCGACGATGCCGCATTGCAAGGCCATGATGGGTTCAATTGGATGAAGCCACAAAGTTAGCCACGCAAGGCTCACGCTCGCGCTTTTGGGGTTTTCCAAAGGTTTTGCACAAGGGCCCTTCCCCCCCTGCCCGTTCAGGTATTTTTGTGCCATGAATTCAACGGAATTGAAATCCATCGCAACGCAGGTGCGCAGAGACATTGTGCGCATGGTGCACGCCGTTCAGAGTGGCCACCCGGGGGGATCTCTGGGCTGCACAGACTTGTTGGTCCAGCTGTACTTCGACACCATGACTGTGAATCCAAGCTCCTTCGACATGAATGGCGTCAATGAGGACGTCTTCTTCTTGTCAAATGGCCACATCAGCCCGGTTTGGTACAGTGTCCTCGCGCGTCGGGGATATTTTCCTGTGGAAGAATTGGCGACTTTCCGGAAACTGAACAGCCGCTTGCAAGGTCACCCTGCGACTGAAGAAGGTCTGCCGGGCATTCGGGTGGCCTGGGGTTCTCTTGGTCAAGGTTTGAGTGTCGCATTGGGTGCTGCGCAAAGCAAGGCTTTGAATGGCGACAGTTGCTGGGTCTATTCTTTGCACGGCGATGGGGAATTGCAAGAAGGCCAAATTTGGGAAGCTGCCATGTACGCCGCACATCACCGCGTCGACAACCTCATTTCATTCGTCGATTGCAATGGTCAGCAAATCGATGGAAGCACAGACGATGTGATGTCTCTGGGGGATTTGGCTGGAAAGTGGAAGGCCTTTGGTTGGAGAGTCTTGACTTGTGACGGACACGATTTTGGGGCGTTGAAGACCGCCATTCAAACAGCGCAAGGACACCGTGGATCTGGTGTTCCAACGGTTGTGTTGATGAAGACGGAGATGGGAAAGGGCGTCGATTTCATGGAAGGAACACACAAGTGGCACGGCATCGCACCAAATGACGACCAACTCGCCGACGCACTGAATCAACTCGAATCATCGTTGGAGGATTATTGACCTCCTGCCCCATGCCCTATTCTTCATCAGCGTTGTTGCCCTCATTCATCAGGCGTCTCCTCCTCTTCCTCATTGTGGTCGGTTCCAACAGTCCATGCACAGAAGCGCAAGTTTCGTCGGACACGACCGCAACAGTCACGCGCATCCTTTTTGTGTTTGACGCGTCCAACAGCATGAATGCGTTTTGGGGTGGTCAGCGGAAAATCGAGACCGCAACCCGGCTGTTGGGAAAAACTCTGGCTGAGCTTCGACCAATTGGCGAGTTGGAACTTGGCCTCCGGGTGTATGGCCATGGAACCCGGCACGTTCCTGGCCAACAAAACTGTGACGACACAGAACTTGTGGTGCCGTTTGGGCCCAACAATCCGCGTGAAATTGAGGAGGCCCTTCGACGCGTTCAAGCCAAGGGGACCACTCCCATAGCGCGCTCGTTGGAAGAAGCCGCCTATGACTTCCCTGACAACAAAAGCAGAAATGTCATCATCTTGATCACCGATGGCATCGAAGCCTGCGATGAAGACCCTTGTGCCGTCAGTCGAGCGCTCATGTTGAATGACATCTTGGTCAAACCATTCGTCATTGGCATGGGGATCGACAAGGACATGGCCGCAGCTCTCCATTGCATTGGCAACTTCTTTGATGCAGCAGACCCAGACTCCTTTGAGCTCATTCTTCAATTGGTCTTGGAGCAAGCAGTTCACAACACTTCACTGAGCGTGGCTATTCTCGATGGTGCCGAGCAAGCAACCGTGACTGATTTGGCTTACACGTTCAAAGACACAAGAACGGGAGAAGCAAACCCCCAATGGATTCACACCACGCTGCCCTACAACACGGCTGACACCATGTATGTTGACCCTCTGCCAACCTACGACTTCATCGTTCATTCACTGCCTCCTCGCCGGCTCGATTCTGTCACATTGAAGCCTGGGGTGCACAACGTCATCACCATCCCAAACATGGGCCAGGGACATGTCACTCCGCGTTTCGCCAATGGCGCCGCAACGCAATATGGAACCATCGATGTGAGTTGGACCCCAGCTGGAGGATGCACGCCATTTTTCTCGGGCCCCATTGACCGCGAAGTGCGGCTGTGTGAAGGGACATACGATGTGACGTTCCCCACCCATCCACCAACGGTCGTTCAAAATGTGATTGTCAAGGAAGGAGAACATGGGGTTGTCGAGCTTCCTGCGCCAGGGATTCTGAAACTGAGCCGCGAAACTGATGGATTCATCGTGATTCTCGATGCATTGTCAAGTCAAGTGGTCGTGCAACTGGCGCCAGAACAATTCACGTCAACATTGACACTTCAACCTGGCAACTACGTGTTGTTGTACAGGACCAAACAAGCTCGTAGCACGCTGCAAAGCGTTCAAACGACATTCACCATCCAATCTGGCAAATCCACCAACCTTCACCTCCATGGTTGACACGCAACACATCACCCTCCATCCTGTCGAATCCAAAGACACGAGATCTGGCTTCGGTCAAGGACTCCTTGAAGCTGGCCAAGCCAACGATCAGGTGGTCGGCCTTTGTGCCGATCTCACTGGTTCACTCAAAATGAATGCATTCAAAGATGCCTTCCCAGAACGGTTTTATCAGGTAGGCATCGCAGAAGCCAACATGATGGGCGTTGCTGCTGGAATGACCATTGGTGGAAAGGTGCCATTCACTGGAACGTTTGCCAATTTCTCGACTGGCCGGGTCTACGATCAGATCAGACAAAGCATCGCCTACTCAGAAAAAAATGTCAAGATCTGCGCCTCACACGCAGGGCTGACGTTGGGTGAAGACGGCGCAACCCACCAAATCTTGGAAGAC
The DNA here is from genome assembly GCA_036339415.1 of Bacteroidota bacterium. Lineage (GTDB taxonomy): Bacteria > Bacteroidota > Bacteroidia > Flavobacteriales_D > Sanyastnellaceae > UBA11663. The sequence continues at coordinate 29,190 of JAYZBB010000067.1, forward strand.
ATTGGCATGATGAAAATGCTCCCAAACATGACAGTGGTGGTGCCCGCTGACTATGAACAGACTCGGCAGGCCACCTTGGCCATTGCCGATCATGAAGGTCCGGTTTACCTGAGGTTTGGTCGGCCCAAAGTGCCTGTGTTCATTGAACCCGAGGCTCCCTTTGAGCTCGGCAAAATCCAACGGATCGTCACCGGAAGTGATGTCACCATTGCGGCATGCGGTCACCTTGTTTGGGAATCTGTTCAAGCTGCGATGAAACTTTCGGAGATGGGCATTCAAGCAGAAGTGCTGAACGTTCATACCATCAAGCCTCTCGATGTCGAGACGTTGGTGAGTTCAGCAAAGAAAACTGGTGCTGTGGTCGTCGCAGAAGAACATCAGCGCCTCGGCGGGTTGGGCTGCAGCGTGGCCCAGGCCATGGCTGCCCATCATCCTGTTCCGATGGATTTCGTGGCCGTCGAAGATCAGTTTGGAGAAAGTGGGACGCCGAGTCAGCTGATGGCGAAATACGGGCTGAATTCGGACGCCATAGTTTCCATGTTTCGCGGTTTGCTAAACCGTTGACAGACATTCGAAAACAAGAAAGAAAAAGGGCTGCAATTGCAGCCCCTTTTCGCTTCTGTACACATCCGGTTTTCACCATCAATGAACCTGAACGTCCATGTCGGCAATGGATTGGTACAAATGTCCTTTCAATGCTTCCGAAGCCTCAGTCAAAGGCAATCGAACCTTCGCTGAGCAAAGATTGAGGTGCTCCATTGCAGCTTTCACACCAGCCGGATTGCCTTCTTTGAACAGCAACTCAAAAAACCGACTCATCTCCAAATGGATGTCTTTGGCCTCATTCGTTTGTCCGAACATTGCTTGTTGCACCATGGATGACATTCGCGCTGGCAGCACGTTGCCTGCCACCGAGATGACCCCCTCTGCGCCCATCGCAAGGGTTGCCAACGCAAGAGCATCGTCTCCGGACCAAACGCCAAATTGTTCAGGTCTGTCAGCCAGAATGGCTGCAATCTGTGACAAATCGCCACTCGCTTCTTTGATGCCCAGAATGTTGTCATGTTGGGCCAAAGTCAGGGTGGTCGATGAAGTCATGTTTGACCCTGTGCGCGACGGCACATTGTACAACATGACCGGTCTCGGTGCTGCGTCGGCCACTGCTGTGAAATGCGAAATCAGCCCCGCCTGCTGTGGTTTGTTGTAGGACGGAGTCGCCACCAAAAAGCCTGAAATGCCCTCGTCGGTCCACGTCTCAATGCGCGCACAAAGCTCGGCAGTCGCATTGCCTGTCACACCAACAACTATCGGCAGACGTCCCGCATTCACCTCAAGCACAAAGTCAACCACACGACGACGTTCATCCTGGCTCAACGTGGGCGTCTCGGCTGTGGTTCCGAGAACAACGAGAAAGCCAGTGCCGCCTTGGATTTGATGTTCGATCAAATGTTGCAAGGCTGGGAAGTCCACCATGCCTTGGGTGTTGAATGGCGTAACAAGCGCAACGCCAAGACCATGCAGCTGTGTTTGGACGTGGTTCATTGCATGTCAATTTGATTCAAGAAAGCCAGTGTTCTCTTGGTGTGTTCGCGCCACCGTTCCATGGGGTCTTGAAGAATGACATCCACTTCCTCCATGTCGTCCTGGTCAGGTTCTTCTTCGAGCACCAATCGAACATCCAAATCATCGTTCCAAGGACCGTTGTCGATGCCAACCTTCATGCCAGCAACGCTTTTGCGAACCACGAATTTCAATTGAAGGACGGGGTCAATTTCCAAGTCGATCAGAATGTCGAAAGGGAAGTCGACAAAGGCTTCAAACTCCTTGGTTGGCCACCCATGCCAGTTCAAATCACTTTTGCACAGGTAGCCAGAGTCCAATTTCTTCACGAGCCAATTGGGCGTTTCCTTCTCATCGGCAGGCACGTAGCTCATCAAGCCCACTCGCTTCACTCCGAACTCATCTTTCAAGGTCTTCACCAAACCCTTGATTTCACGGTAGTGGGCATGATCCCTCTCGAGGTACACCAAGCCAACACTTTTGGCATTGTTGAGTGAACAACCCTTGCGCTCTCGCTCAGGCTGTTCCAGACGCTTCAAACGCCAATGAAATATGCGGTCTTTCCAGGTCACAGCTCTCAAAAATAGGAGCCGATTCCGCGTATTTGGTTTGATTGGAACACGATTCGGTGGCAAAGTTTCCAACATGTGATGACACAATTGGTGAAATTGGCACGATTCCTGATTTCTTTGGCAGTGCAAACAAAAACATCAACCGTCATGCATTCTCTTCGTTGTCTCCCATCCTATGCCGCTCTTCTTGCCGCCCTGCTGTTTGTTTTGGCGGGATGCAATTCATCCGAAGGCACCCAAGTTAAAATGCCTTTTTCAGGCAAGAAATACATGTCTGATGCACGACATTTCAGAGCTGTGGGAATGGGTCAAAGTGCCAACTTGTCGGTTGCAAAAAGCAAGAGTGAACTCGAGGCACGCAAGTCCATGGCGCAACAAGTTCGGACCAACCTCGAAGTTGTTTCAGACAATTACGCAAGTGAAGTGTCGGGTGCTGCGGGCGCAGAAACCCTGGAACGGTTCCAATCGCTTGCCCGAGAAGTCACAAACACCACCATCGGAGACATTCGTATGCTGGGTGAGGACATTCGCCAACTTGACGACAAGACGTACCGTGTCCACGTCGCCATGGAGATCAAGAAGAAAGCCATGCTTCGCTTTCTAAAATCCAAGGCCAAAAACGACACCAAGATTGCAGAATTGGAACGCGCTCAAATGGTGATTATGTTGGACCGTGAAATCGAACGTCTCGAATCAGAGGAATGACATTGTGCAACGCAACAACATTCCTTGTCATTCGAATTTGATCACTGATTCAAATTCTTTTCGGAATTTGTCCAATTTGGGCGCAATCACAGCCCTGCAATAAGGCGCTTCGTTGTTGAGCTCGTAATATGCCTGGTGATCATCCTCGGCGGGATAAAACACGTCAAAGGCCGCAACCTCAGTGACGATGGGGCGAGGATAGCCACCCTGCGCATCCTCGATGGCCTTTTCCACAACGGGCTTTTGGTGGTCGTTGTGAAAGAAAATGGCGCTTCTGTATTGCGTTCCTACATCGGCGCCTTGACGGTTGAGTGTGGTCGGGTCATGTGTGGCAAAAAAGACCTCCAAAATCAGGCTCAACTCCACCTGGCTGGCATCAAATTTCAGTTGAACAACTTCCGCATGTCCGGTTCGACCTGTGCATACTTCGCGATAGGCCGGATTCTTGATATGACCTCCTGCATATCCTGATTGAGCCGAGATGACGCCAGGAATGGATTCGAAAATGGCCTCAACACACCAGAAGCACCCCGCCCCCAACGTGATTGTTTCTTGTTGTCTGTCCATGTTTGATTGAGCTGTGGTGGCATTTGTCAGAATGATCAAGGCCATCCCAAGCACCACACAAATTGAACGTCGATTCATTGAATTGCAAAAGAGCGTTGCGCCTTGTTCCCAACAGATGCAATGTCTGAGCGAAGCCGGCAGCATGCCCGAACAATCATATCGGAATGTTCCAGCCGAAGGGGTCCGCACCCGTTCCGTACCGTACACCTGTCAAAAGGTCCTTGACTTTTGTCGCAATTTCCCATGTTGACACATCGGGCAGGTCTTTGTCGCCGTTGGGCAGCCCCAACCGTTGGATGGGCGACACTGTCGCCGCGGTCCCAAGTCCAAAGGCCTCGCTCAAGGTTCCACTCGCTGCGGCATCCACCAATTCCTCAACGTGCACTGTGCGCTCCTGGACTTCGACCCCTGAGTGTTTGAGCAGAGCGATGGCTGAATCTCGTGTCACGCCAGACAACACTGTGTCGCTGGTTTCTGGAACGACCACCACGCCGTCAATGACAAACGCGACATTCATTGTTCCGCATTCCTCAATGGTCTTGTGGGTTGCCCCATCCGTCCACAGGATTTGATCGTAGCCGGCCGATTTGGCCAATTCTGTCGGGTATAAGGAACCTGCATAATTGCCCGCCGCTTTCGCCGCACCCGTCCCACCCCTTGCTGCACGTGTGAAATGTTGCTCAACCTTCACGCTTACAGGTTTGGTGTAATACGCTCCCACTGGGCATGTGAATATGCAAAAGCGGTACTTCAAACTGGGTCGAACCCCAACGTGTGATTCGGAAGCAAACATGAAGGGCCTGATGTACAATGCACTTTCTGGATTGTCGGGCACCCATCCATGGTCCAATTTCACCAGCTCCACCAAGGCTTGAAAGAACAGATCTTCCGGCACTTCTGGCATGCTCATCCGCTTTGCTGAAAAGTTGAACCGCTTGATGTTTTCGCCAGGTCTGAACAAGGAAACCCCGCCGTCAGGTTGCTTGAAGGCCTTCATGCCTTCGAAAATCGCCTGTCCGTAATGCAAGGACATCATCGCCGGCGAGAACGTCATGGGTCCAAATGATGAGATTTCGCCACGATTCCATTGTCCATCCTCAAAGTCCATCACGAACATGTGGTCAGAAAATACCTGGCCAAACGCCAGGTTGTCAAAGTCTACCTCTCCCAATCGACTGTTGCCCACAGGGGTAATGTCAAAATCCAACGTCGTGTAGTCCTCCATCATCAGCATAACCTTTCATTTAGGTGGTGCAAAATTCGGCCATTTCTGCCCTGAATGCAAACATCAAGGTCAATTAGAGGCCTAAACCAAGGCTTTTCAGCCTTCGTTTTGAAACAGGAACTTGTTGGGGCTCACCAGTCCTGTTTTGACAGCATACATGACCATTGCTGCCGTGTTGTTGACGCCCAACTTGGACATTATGTTTTTTCGATGCGTTGTGACTGTATGCGCACTGAGAAACAACTTGTCTGCCACTTGCGCATTGGTCATTCCCTCTGAGATGAGTTCAAGGACTTCAGTCTCCCTTCCACTCAAGCTCACCGGATCACATGACAATGGCAAATGTTCCAAGTCCTCAACATTGATCGATTCTTGTCGAATCTTGTCAAGAATTTGACCACAAAAAAATGTGCCTCCTCTCGCTGTCTCGCAGATGGCATCTTGAACCTCGCCCAGGTCACAATCTTTTTTGATGTAGCTGTCAACTCCCGCACGCAAGGCGTTCACGAGCGTGTGTCCACTCTGCTGGGTCGTGATGGCAAGGACCCGTGTATGTGGCCTCTTTGCCTTGATCCTTCTGACAACATCGATGTCAAAACCACTTGACAAGAAGTCAACCACCACAACTGTCGGCTTGAACGATTGAACCAGACCAATCAAGTCTTCGCCACTCGAAGCTTCACCAATGACGTCAATGCCATCGATTTGGCGCGTCATGTTCCTTACCCCTAGACGAAATAGGGCGCTGCTGTCCGCAATGGCGAGGGTGTGCGACATGTGTAAGGTTGGGCTTGTTTAGAATGATTCT
>JAYZBB010000068.1:0-24537 GCA_036339415.1 Bacteroidota bacterium
ATCCACCAGTCTCCTCCCAAATTTGAAGACTTGAGCACCTCGACCGACGTCTTGTTCACAGGCATCAAGGTGATCGACCTCATTGAGCCTTACGCCAAAGGGGGTAAGATTGGGTTGTTTGGTGGTGCGGGTGTGGGCAAAACGGTCCTGATCATGGAGCTCATCAACAACATCGCGAAAGGATACGAGGGCATCTCGGTCTTTGCCGGTGTGGGTGAACGCACCCGTGAAGGAAACGACTTGTTGCGTGAGATGATTGAATCTGGTGTCATCAAGTACGGAGAAGCTTTCGTTGAAAGCATGGAAGCTGGCGGCTGGGACCTCACCAAGGTGGACAATGCCGAACTTGAGAAAAGTCAGGCGACGTTGGTGTTTGGCCAAATGAACGAGCCTCCAGGCGCACGTGCACGCGTTGCCTTGTCAGGATTGACGGTGGCGGAGTACTTCCGCGACGGAGACGAGCAGAGCGGCGGCCGTGACATCCTCTTCTTCATTGACAACATCTTCCGTTTCACCCAGGCCGGTTCAGAGGTGTCCGCACTTCTTGGTCGGATGCCTTCGGCGGTGGGTTACCAGCCTACGCTCGCGACGGAAATGGGTGCGATGCAAGAGCGCATCACGTCCACCAAGCGCGGTTCGATCACGTCTGTGCAGGCGGTCTACGTCCCTGCGGATGACTTGACTGACCCTGCACCGGCGACGACGTTTGCTCACTTGGACGCGACGACGGTGTTGTCTCGCAAGATTGCCTCACTCGGAATTTACCCAGCGGTGGACCCGCTCGACAGCACAAGCCGAATCTTGACCCCCGACGTGGTGGGCAAGGAGCACTACGACACGGCTGAACGCGTGAAGGAGACGCTCCAGCGCTACAAGGAACTCCAGGACATCATCGCCATCCTTGGCATGGACGAATTGAGCGAAGAAGACAAGCAGACGGTGAATCGCGCTCGCCGCATCAGCCGTTTCCTGTCCCAACCCTTCCACGTGGCGGAGCAGTTCACGGGCATCCCAGGTGTCCTCGTTCCGATCGAAGACACCATCAAGGGCTTCAACATGATTTTGGACGGTGAACTCGACCAGTACCCCGAGGCGGCCTTCAACTTGAAAGGCAACATCGAGGAGGTCATTGAGGCCGGCGAAAAGATGTTGGCGGAAGCTTGATTGCCATGACGGTTGACATCCTCACCCCCGACGCCACCTTGTTTTCTGGAGAAGCCACGTTTGTGGGTTTGCCAGGATCGGACGGCAGTCTGGGCATCTTGAACAACCACGCGCCCTTGGTGACCACATTGAAGGCGGGGCAAGTGGTCGTGCGTGCCGAAGGCGGTGAACAAACGTTCGACGTCAACGGTGGAAGTGTGGAGGTCTTGAACAACGTGGTCACGGTGCTCGCTGAGTAACGTCATTCGCGACGTTCCATGAAAACAACGCGGCCCTTGGGTCGCGTTGTTTCGTTTCAGGGGTGATGGTAGGGTTCGCCTTTCAAAATGGTATGGGCCCGGTACAGCTGTTCAGCGGCGCAAATGCGAATGAGTTCGTGTGGGAAGGTGAGTTTGCTGAGCGACCATGTTCCGTGGGCCTTCGCACGCAGGGAAGGGTCGAACCCATAGGGGCCGCCAATCAGAAAGGCCGTGTGACGCAAGCCCCTGTTCATCAATCCTTGGAGGTGCTTGGACAGGGCGATGGAGCCCATTTGTGGGCCGTGTTCGTCGAGGAGGATGAGGTGGTCCACACCTTGAAGGTGTTTGTCGGCCACAGCAGCCTCCTCTTTCATCATGCGTGCCGGGTCGGCTTTGGCGTGCTTGCCTTTGAGGTTGGGAGTTTCGATGTATTGGTATTTGGTGTAGCGCGAGAGGCGTTTGTTGTACATCTCCACCCCGTCCTTGACCCAAGGTTGGGAAGTGGCACCTATGGCAATCAAACTCAATTGCATGCCGCAAAGGTAGGACGGGTATCTTCGCAGCATGATGGATCGGCACATGTTGCGCATGCTGGATTGGGCGCTGGAAGAGGATTTGGGCCGTGGCGATTGCACGTCGAATTCAAGTGTGCCTGCCACGCTGGAACACGAAGGGTTCATTTTGGCCAAAGAAGCGGGCGTGGTCGCCGGCATCGAAGTGGCGCGCGAAGTGTTCAAGCGCGTGGACCCCGAGGTGGTGTTCGAGGCCAAGTTGGCCGACGGCGATGCGTTGGCGGTGGGGGATGTTGTGATTCGCATTCAGGGCAATGCCAGAAGCATCCTGGCTTCCGAGAGGCTCGCCCTCAATTTCATGCAGCGCATGAGTGGAGTGGCCACCACGACGCGCAAGGCCATGGACGTGCTTGAAGGCACACCAACCCGGGTCTTGGACACCCGCAAAACCACCCCTGGACTTCGAGGCTTTGAAAAGTGGGGCGTGCGTTTGGGTGGGGGCGTCAACCACAGGATGGGGCTGTACGACATGATCCTCATCAAGGACAACCACGTAGATTACGCGGGAAGCATGACGGCTGCCCTTGCGGGCGTGCAGGCGTATTTTGAAGGGGGAGAGCCCAGGGTGCCTGTGGTGGTTGAGGTTCGTTCGATGTCTGAATTGAATGAAGCCTTGTCGGCGTCTGAGGCCGAGGGCTTGAATCTCGAGCGCTTGCTGCTTGACAACTTCACACCAGCCCAGGTCAAGGAGGCCGTGGTCCATGTGGCAGGACGTCTGCCCTTAGAGGCTTCAGGGGGCATTGACCTGAGCAACCTTCGGGCATATGGAGAGGCGGGTGTTGACTTTGTGTCGATGGGTGCGCTGACGCACAGCGTCAAGAGCTTGGATCTGTCCTTGAAAACCACTTCTACTCTGCCGGGATGAGCTTGCCAAACGGTCCGTTCTTTCAGTGGTTGGCCAGGCGGCGCTTGGTGCAGCGGGCGCAGTCGTTCTTGCGCACGCTTCAACCGTGGGGCCAAGAGGGCATGAACGTCTACGACGTGTTGCGCTTCTTTTTGGTCGGATTGATGAATGGAGCCGTGGCCACCAGGGCGGCGGCCATTTCGTTCCGCCTGTTTCTCGCCTTTTTCCCGGCGGTGATTTTTGTGTTGAGCGTGCTTCCGCACACGCCATTGGAAACGGAAGCGGTGATGGATGCGCTTCGGTTGTTGTTTCCTGGAGACACGGTCAGCCTCTTTGAGCAGACGGTCGAGGATTTGCTGGGCAAGACACAGGGAGCCCTGCTCTCTGTGGGTTTTGTGCTGACGCTGTACTATGCATCAAGCAGCGTGCATGCCGTTTTGTCTGGCTTCAATGAAAGTGCGCTGCTGGACCAAAAGGGCAACCCCTGGCTCATCCGCATTTGGTCCATGTTTCTTCTCGTCTTGCTCGTGGTGTTGCTTGGCGTGGCGGTGTTGCTCATTGGTTTCAGTGGGGATTTGCTCGACTGGATGTCGGCCCGCGATTGGCTTCCTGGAGAGTCCTTGTTTTGGTTCAATCTGGCTCGATGGATTGGCGCGGTGCTGTTGATATACAGCTCTGTGACCTTGCTCTACAACGTGGGGCACTGGGACCGCCTGAAGTGGAAAACGGCCACTCCAGGGGCGGCCATGACGACCCTATTGATGGTCCTTCTTTCTGTTGGATTCAGCTTCTTCATTGCCCAGCTGAATACATACAACCGGCTCTACGGTTCGTTGGGGACGCTGATGCTTTTGCTCGTTTGGGTCAATGCCAACAGCGCGGTGTTGTTGGTGGGCTTTGAATTGGATGCGAGCATCGAAAAGGCCCGCCGTCAGGCTCAGGAAAAGTTTTCAGGCACTGCCTCTTGAGCAACTTGCTTGCCATCTTGAAGAGGGGAACGGCCCTCTGAAGTACATTGACCCCATGAAGCAGTTCCTATCTCTAGGTTTGGCCTTGGTGCTCGGCATGGGCGCCACATGGGCTCAAAACAACCCCTTGCTCGGCAAATGGAAGACCAAAGACGACGAAACGGGTCGCATCAAAAGCATCGTCGAAATCACCGAGCGTGACGGCATGTACTACGGTGAGGTGGTGGAGTTGTTCCGACTCCCCGATGAAGATCAAGATCCCCATTGCGACAAGTGCGACGACGACCGCAAAGATCAGCGTGTGTTGGGCATGGAGATTGTCCGAGACATGAAGGCCAAAAAAGACCTCGAGTGGGGCAAAGGCACCATTTGCGACCCCAAGAAGGGCAGCGTGTACGACTGCGAGATGTGGTTTGAGGAAGACGACCTCAACACCTTGAAGGTGCGCGGCTACATTTTGTTCTTGTTTCGGACCCAAGAGTGGTATCGCGTGGTGGAGTGACCTTCACGCAACCCCATTGCCAAAGCGCTTGCTCATCTCTTGGGCAGGCGCTTTTGAATTTCAGTGGTCAGCTCAGGCAACCCACCCATCGCCCAGCTTCCGCCCAGCACAATGCTTCCAGCCGCGCCACCCACAATCACCGCGTAGGTGATTTGCCAAATGGGTTCCGCTGACTGGACGAGGTCCGGAAGGTGGAGGAACAAGCTTCCGATGCCTACTGCGACTGCCAAGAGGAGCACACCAATCCAGTGAGAGGTGAACGGATGGATGCGGAAGAGTCTCCACATAAGGCTGGTTCGCCACCCCATGTTCCACACGCCTGTCAATCCTGTTGCCAATGCAGCTCCTTCGATGCCCCATCCCATCCAGGACATGAAGAGGTAGTTCGAGGCCACAGTCATCAAAACGAGACCCAGGTTGATGGGCAACGACAGTTTGTACCGTGAGGAAAATTGGAGGATGGGTGCAGCAGTGCCTCCTGAAGCCTCCGCAACAAATGCCATTCCTACGGCCAGCACCACCCATTTCAATCCTCGATACAGCTCGGGCAGGGCAAGGTCAAGCGCAGGCATGCCAGCCAGAATGGCGACCAGCAAAGCTGCCGTCACTGTCAACTGTACCCTTGCAGATTGACGAAGTTCCGGCCCACATTGTTCTGGACCTTCGGCTTGCACTGCTTTGGAAGTGAGTGAATGAAGAATGGGAGACATGGCTCTCAGAGGCATGGACACCACAGTGGCGATGAAAAAGGCAAACGTGTACCTGGGCACCACAGCAAGACCCAGGAGCGCCCCCACCATCACGAAGTCCAAATTTTTGGCGACCACGCGCGCCCCTCCACTGAGAAAGGAAAACATGCCGTACTCCATGAAGGGTGCAACATCTCGTTTGAAGTCAGGTTTGGCCAACGTGACGCGGGCACTCCATGCCTCAGCGAGCATCATAAATACCGCGGCTGCGTAACTGTACAAAAACCACTTGAAGAAGGTTTCAAACGGCATCCAGCCCTGCAGGTAGATCACAGCAAGTGTCAAGTAGGATCCTTTGAGCCACACTTCTTGAACAAAAGTGATCACCACCGTACGAAGGCGATGCATGAGGACGGATCGAAGCAACATCATGGCCAGGTAAGCGGCAGCCATGAAGACAAACGCACCCACCCTTCCTTCCAATAGCCACCCTGACTTGGCATCCAACACAAGCAGCAAATCATCGCTGGCAAACGCTGAAATCAGCCCCATCACCGACAAAACGATTGCCGGCAACAGGCAAAGTGTGGTGAGCATCGAAGCTTCTCGGCGAGGGTTTTCTGCAGAAGGCAAAAACCGCAGGATGGCGCCTGGCGTTCCCAAAGCCAGGACTTGGGCCAAAATGGTGCCCCATGCCGTCATGATGCGCAACAGCCCCCAACCTTCTTCGAACCCCTCAAATGCCTTGGGAAGGACAAACATCGTGTTGACCGCGCCCAACATCACCCCAGTGATGAGGATCAGCGAGTTGCGTGCAGATTGTTTTGCGACAATGCCCATGGTTCAGATCAATAGGAATGGGATTCAACAGGGTCAAGGACAACGCAATGCTCGCAGTATTTCGCATCCTCCGCGTGCGCAAGTTGGTGACTATGGGCCACAAAGGCTTCGAGTTGTGTGGCGAGCCAATGCACAAAGGTGTCGGCGTGATGTGGTTTGATCAGAGGTTGCCCATCGATTTCCAAGGAGAGCAACCCTTCTCGAACGTTTCGCCCGGAGCGAATGGCGGCGAGGACTCCATGCTCCCTGGCTTCAGGGGAGAGGTTGGCCAAAACCATGGTGGCGTACACCATCAATTGCAACGCCTTTCCCTTGCCACCACCCTCCAATTGGGCAGTCCAATCGTCTTTCAGCCGAAGTTCTTTCGCCTCGACCTTGCCGGTTTTGTAGTCCACCACGCGCGGGATGCCTGCGACCTCCTCACGCCGATCGGCGAATCCGCGCAACGCCAAGTCACCGGCGGCCGTGCCAGGATGTTTGGACGTGAGCTCCTGCTCGAGCTCGACGATGAAGGGTGATGTTGCCCCGCCCATGAGCTCTTGACGTTCTTGTCGAAGCAGTTTTTTCAGCGTGCTCCGGGCGATTTCGAGCTGCAACACATTTTCTCCCCTTTCGACAAGAGAAGCATTGTACACCGTCTCCAAAGCTTGGGCAAGCAGGTCGTCGAGTGCGGCGTGTACTTTGTCCAAATGGTGAATTTCCAGCATGTGTCCTTCCGCCTCAGACAATCCATGTTCCATGACCCAGTGCACCACGCTGCCCAAGGTGCTGGCTTCCATCGCGCTCTGGATTTCTGTGGCTTCCCCCATTTGGTAGAGGTAGCGGTAGGCAAAATTCCGTGGACATTGCAACATGGTGTTGATGGCACTTGGCGACATGCCTTGCGCAGACCACTCTGAAAGTCGCTTGCGCATGTTGTTTGTCACCTCCAAATCAGGAATTGCAGGCCTCGCTTCAGGCAAGGGCAATTGGTGAGTGATGCGCTCCAACCGGAGATACGGCTGCCCTTGATCATCGTGGAAGGAACCCTCAAGTTGCATGAGGTACCTCGAAGGTTCTCCGCCGTCCCTTTTGTCCGAGGCGCCGCGGTAGAGCAAGTGAACTTCGCGCGAACGTTGCATCAACCTGTGCAAAAGGTAGGCGTAGCGCGCCTCACGCTCACGTGGCCCAGGCATGCGCAAGGCGTGGCGCAAATCGAGGGGCAGAAAGCTGTCAGGCATCGACGTTTGCGGAACGGTTCCTTCATTCATGTCCAACACAAAGACGCGTTCAAAATCCAATCCACGGGTTTCGGTCAGACCCATCACTTGAAGTCCTTGATTGGGTTCTCCAAGCAGGTCGATGCGTTCATTCCTTAGCAACCGCTTGGCCATGATGCGAACCTCCCGAGCTTCGCTGAAAGGGCTGTGGGCGCGTTGCAGCCTTTCGAGCACGGCCAACACGGTTCGGAAACGTCGCCAACCAGCGGAAATCCAAGGAACTTCTCTCGCAGTATCTCCTTCGACCATGCGTTCGTCCTTGTTGGAAAAAACGCCAGGCTGAGCTTCCATCCGAGACTCCATGTCGAAGGCCCAAAGCGACAAGGCACGAAGGAACCCATCGGCACTTGATGTCTTCAATTGGGACAAAGCATCCAACTCATCGGCCCACGAGGTTGAGTCATGTTCTCGAAAATCGTCCGCATTCACCCAGGCTCGGTGAGCCTTGGCCAGCCGATGAATGGCCCGTCCTGATTTTGAACGAGAGGTGCGTCCCTGCATGATGTGCAGCATGACGGGATGGGCATGGAGGGCTTGAACCTGCTCCAACCGCCAACCAGAGCCCTGTGTCTCGAGCATGCCAAAAACGTGGTCGACAAAAGACACCACAGGTGTTTCGTGGAGGGCAACGCCCATCGTGACATTGATCCCGTGTTCTTGCAAAGGCAGAGATTGAAGCACCGTTCCGAGGCTGCTTCCGTCTGGAAGCACAACCAGGGTGCGATCCAGCTCCTCTGCCGAATACGTGGCCAGCACGTTGCGCACGTACTGCGCTTGGCTTACGGCAGACGAACACGCCACAGCGTGAACTTTGGGAGGGGAGGTGGCGATCAGATTCTTGGGGAATGGGGAAGACATGTCGCGGTACTTCCGCACAAACAGGCCAGCTTCGTTGTGGACGTCGTTCACGTAGCTGGCGTCGGCATCCCACATCAGGGTGAGTGCTCCAGTTTTGGCCCATTGTTGAAGACAAGTCCATTCGGCCTTGCTCATGGTGGCCAACCCAGCTGCCAACACGTGGTCCACATCGAGCCGTCCTTCTCCTTCGGCCACCCGCCGCGTCATGTGTGCCCTGGTCGCCATCCCATCTTGCTTGAGGACGTCGTTCAATCGGACATACAACGATGGCAAACGACGCCATTGACGTTCGAATGCTTTTTGGTCTTCAGACCATTGAGCTTCCCCAAAACTCCAATCCTCAATGCCTTGGATGTCGGCCAAATTTTGGAAGACCTTTTCCACCTCCGCGAGTTCATGGTCCACTGCCGCAAAGTCGGCAATCACCACCGAGGCCCAGGGGACAAATCGGTCGAAGGTCAGATCCGGATGTTCGGCATGCACAAGTTGGTAGAACCGGGCCATCACTTCGAGTGGGTCAGCAGCAGTGAAAGGAGATGACTCCTCCACAAACCCAGAAAGGGCAAGAAATTTTGGGAGCCGAACGGGTGCAGACAACCTCATTTTCAAAGCCTGCCGCAACTTCGTCATCACCCGGTGGCTTGGCACCACCACCGCAAGTCGGTGCAAGCCTCCCTCTCCGCACAACGGGTGTGCCAAGATGGCTTCCAAGACTTCGTCGAGGAACGTGGGTTCGAGGAGTGTGGGTGAAGCAGCTCGTTGAGGTTGGCTCATCAGCCCCTCAAGGTAAACCCATTCGTCACGAATGTCCACAATTCGCGGCGTCCCTGTTTGGTGCTGACCGCCCTCCGCATTTCAAACCAAAACGAAGGTGAATCTGTGGTGCCTGATTCGGAACCGCTCGCGGCATGTGATGGCTGCGTGCTCGGCCGCTCTTGAAAGGCAGGCGAACTCGATTCTGGGTCGATGCCATGTTCATTCAAAATGCCAAGCAATTCGTCACTGACGCGGTAGCGCTCTTTGGCTTGTTCTTGGTAGCCCAATTGTTCTTCCAGCAGCCCAAGATTGTTCAAGGTCACGGCATCTTCTGGGTCCAAATCCAACGCTTTTTTGTAATCCGCGATTGCGCCGTGCGTGTCCCCAATGGCTTGTTTCATCCAACCGCGGGAACTGTAGCGGTAGCTGTAGTCGGGTTGGGTTTCGGCGGCCTGGTTCAGCCATGCCATCGCGTGTTCTTTCTCACCACAATGGAAGTGGCACACCGCACGGTCATGCATGGCGTCGGGATCGCAGTTGGCCATGTTCTGTTCGGCCTTCCACCATGCCTTCCAGGCCGAGAGGGCTTGTGCCCATGCACCGTCTTTCATGGCTTGCTCAGCCAAGCGTTTGGACGTGGAGTTGTCAGCGTTGGAATTGTGAGAAGCTTTCATGCGTTCCTCCATGGAATTGCAAAATTGCACCATCTTGGTCAGATGCAGTACCCCGTGTACCTCCAACTGACAGGAACTGAGAACGTGTATGCCGTTCAAGGTCCTGATCGCTTTTGGGAGTGCACCCAAATCGGCAGCCAGGTTGCATGCCACGACGTTGTCGCTGGTACTTGGCCGGAGCGTCAGCGCATCATGGACATGGTTGCCGACGGTGGACCGTGGGAAAGAATCGACGCTCCAAGTTTCCACGCGAAATGGAATCTTGGAAATTGCGGCATGTCTTCTCGTGGAAAGAACATTCAGGTCAAGTCCCACGTTGAGTTGGCGGACCACACCTCATTTGGAATTTCAGCCAAGGCAAGGTGGTTCACTGAGGTGACATCGGTCGACGAACTGAGACAGGCCTTGGATTGGGCAAGGGAGCGCGACCTAGAGTTGTTGGTGCTTGGTGGGGGAAGCAACATGCTCTTTCACGGAGATGTCGAGGCCCTGGTGGTCCAAATTCGGATTCAAGGGAGGCAGGTCATCTCTGACGATGGGAGGCACGTTCGAGTGGCGGTAGGAGCTGGTGAGGTTTGGCACGATTTCGTCATGCATTCCTTGGACAAAGGGTGGGGCGGACTGGAGAATTTGTCACTGATTCCAGGGAGCGTCGGTGCAAGCCCCATGCAGAACATTGGGGCATATGGGGTGGAAATCAAAGACCATTTTGCGTGGTTGGATGCAGTAAGATTGTCGGATGGCGCCCTGCATCGATTCAAGAAAGAAGACTGTGCGTTTGGCTATCGTGAGAGTGTGTTCAAACGAGAGGAGAAGGGCCGATGGATTTTGGTGCAGGTGGCCTTTGATTTGGACAGGAAGAGTCCATTGCGGATGGGGTACGGTGCCATCGAGCAGGAGCTTGCGTCCATCCCTGTGGCGCAACGCACCCACAAAAATGTGAGCGAAGCTGTCATTCGCATCCGTCGGTCCAAGTTGCCCGATCCGGCAGAGATTGGAAATGCAGGTTCCTTTTTCAAGAATCCCACAGTGTCAAGAGAAATGGCCGAGGATTTGGCCGAGGCGCACCCTGACATGCCGCGGTATCCTCAGCCTTCCGGCAACGTCAAATTGGCTGCGGGCTGGCTCATTGAAAAGGCGGGCTGGAAAGGGCACAGTCGAAAGACCCATGGGGTGCATGACAAGCAGGCCCTTGTGCTTGTGCATCACGGTGGCGCAAGCGGAAAGGAAGTATGGGCCTTGGCCCAAGACATCATGGCTTCCGTCCAAACCACCTTTGGGGTGACCTTGGAACCGGAGGTCAATCAAATTGGACTTCTGGACTGAGGTCTCCGGAAGAGTGCGAACTCAGTATTCCACGCAAGGGTGGTAAGATGGACGTGGATCGCGGCGGCGTGCCACATCCCACATGTACTTCAAGCTGATTTCGTGTGAGCCAGCCGAGCCGAGCGCACCCAAGCGATTCAAGGCGACGTCATAGCTGTACCCCATTTTGAGGTCACGGCTCCCAAAGCCAAACACAAAGCTCAGTGCGTCCACATCCAATGAGCCATCTGCGGCCTTTTGAACAGGAACGCCGCGATACCACAGGCCAAGGGTCATCACTGAAAGGTCGCAATATGCGCCCATGTCCAGTTGGTTGCGTCCACCTTGTTGCACGTATTTCCAAGACAAGACCACATCCTTGCTCAAACCCCCTTTGGGACCACGAACAAGCTGGATTCTTGCCCCACCATGAGCTGTGTAGAGGGTGGGCAGGTTCTCGGGAAGGGATGGATTCAAACTCGCGTTGGGCGAAAGCAGGTGGTTGGCAGACATTCCAACCCACATGCGTCGCGAAAGCAACATGAATCCGGCTCCCATGTCCAGGTATTGTCTTCCTCTGTCCGTGGGCGTTTCGACTGACGTGGCCGCATTGTCACGCAACAGTTGGTCAGTGAAAACGAGGTTGTCGAAATCGATGCTTCGCGAGCCGAATCCGAGTTGCATGCCAGAGCGCAGGTTGAACCTGCGATTCAATCGAAGGTTGTAGGCAGCTTGTCCCATGAATTGAGACCGGCTGAGTGCGCCAGCGCCTGCCTGTTCGTTGCTCACAAGAAAGCCATAGCCCACGCGTTTGTCCAAGGATGGGCGGTCATACGCCAGATGAAATCCAGTGAATGCTTGTGGCATTGCGGTCCATTGGGTCCGATAAATCGAAGCCAAACGAGCTTTTCCAGAGACCCCAGCGTAAGCTGGATTGATGGACGTCGGTGCGGCATTGAATTGGGTGAACTGCTGATCTTGGGCTGAAGCTGTGGACACCACAGCGCACATCATCAGGGAAGCCATCCATGGCTTGGGCATTGAAAACAGCTTGGTTGGAGACAAACGCATGCTCCCCCTACGAGAGTCGACCGCCCAGGGTTACATCAACGCGCCAACAGCGTCACATTTCCAACTTGTTGAATGCGTTCTCCATTGCTCAACGTCGCGGATGCTTTCCACGCATACACGTCGGTTCCCGCAAGCTTCCCACTGACGTAGCCGTCCCAACCCACGTTCACATCGTTGCTGTAAAAAATCATTTCTCCCCACTTGTTGAAGATCATCAGCTCGTAGTCTTCCACCCCAGCGTGGATGGGGTAAAACACATCGTTGTTGTAGCTGGTCCGGTCGTAAAATCCTCCACTTGGCCCTGATGCACTGGGTGTGAAGGCCGTTGGAAACACCAACAAGCCCCCCTCCTCGGCCAAAACACCTTCCTCCAAAGTGTACGTGGTTTGACAACCCCATTCGTTGTTGGCCGTAAGGCTGATGTCGTACAATCCTGCCACGTCATATTCGTGCACAGGGGTTTCCGCATCGGTGGTTGTGCCATCACCAAAGTCCCACACGTAGCTGTTGGCGTCTTCTGACAAATTCACAAAATAAACCGGCTGTCCAGGTGCAGTCACACGGGTGGGATTGAGGGAGAACGCGGCATCGGCGGTGGGGTAGACCTCCACCACAGCCGTTTGGAATGCAATCAATTCTGTGCCGTCGTATCCTTCTACACGCAGCGTCACGTCGTAGACCCCAGGCTCGTTGAACACGTGAACGGGATGTTCTTCGGTGCGAATCGACCCGTCTGAGAACTCCCAACGGTAATGACTGGCGTACGTGCTCGTGTTGTCAAATGACACGGTCAAAGGTGCACACCCAGCGCCAGCGCCTTCGAATCCAATGGTGGGCGTTGGGGCCAAAATCTGAACCGCCGATGTCGCCACCGACGTGCAAGTGCCGTTGCTCACTGCCAACGTGATGTTGAAGGTTCCCCATCCGTCGTACAAATGCGGCTCAGGATGGACGTCGTGGCTGATTTGTCCGTCGCCAAAAGACCACGTGTGTTCAGCGTCCATCACGGCCGTTGAATGGTTCGTGAGTTGGAATGTGGCCTCTGGGTACGTCAGTTGCACTTCATCGCAGGCAAAATCGGCCTGGGGGGTGTCCAGCACATGGACCACCACCTGTGAAGTATCATGGCATCCGTGCACAGAATGTGCAATCAACGACACAGTGTAAGAGGTGTCTTGTCCCGGCGTGTTGAAGAAGGTGTGCACCGCTTGTTCTTCTGCGGAGCCTTGCCCATCGCCAAAATCCCAATCAAAATGGGTCGCACCTTCACTCGTGTTCAGGAACGACACTTCAAGAGGCCCACAGCCTGCGGCATTGCCCTGGAAGTTCGCTTCGACGTGAGGGAGCACTTCGATGAGAACCATGTCTTCTGTGCTGCAACCGGCGCTTGAGCTCACGGTCAAGACAGCAGGGTAGGTCGCAGGCTCTGTGGATGCGTTGTAATACGTGAAGGTGTGGGTACTTTCCGTGGTTTGGGACGTCACTCCATTGCCATACGACCACTGAACGACATCTCCGCCGTCGCTTTCATTGGCAAACGTCACCGTGGAGGGATAGCAACCTTCTTGGTTGACCACCACCACATCGGCCACGGGTGTGGATTGCACCACAACGTCATGCCGCACACTGTCCACACAGCCGTAGATGCTGCTGGCTTCGAGCAGGACGGAGTATGTTCGGTCTTCGTTGGGTGGTGTGTCAAATACGTGAACTGGCTGTGGCACATGTGATGGGGTGCTGCCATCACCAAAGTCCCAGGTGATTGTGGCATTTGCGTTGGTGCTGACGTTGACAAGGGTCGCCGTGAGTGGGGCGCACGCAGGTTCTGGGGGCAAAAATGCGGCAGTCACTTTGGGGTACACAGTATGGCTCACAACGGATTTGGATTCGCATCCAAAATCGGACTTGGCTGTTTGGACCAATTCCAGAACGTGAGGGGCGAAACCATCGTTGTTGAAGACCAAGGAAAGCGGAACATCATTCACTGGTCCTTCTCCCCAGTCCAATGTAACCACGTCGGCATGCATGCTTGAATCCATCAGAACAATTTCCGTTCCTGCACACGCGGCTTGTGAGGAGATGTTGAGTTTGGCTACAGGGGTTTGTCTGACGACGGCCATCACCGTGGAGTCTGCCTGGCAACCGTACGGTGAGGTCACGGAGAGGTTCAGTTCAACCGTTTGGTCGACGTCCGGCAATCCCAAAAAGGTTCGTTGCAGCTCAGGTCCTGAAACGGTCTCAGCGCCATTGATCACCCAAGAGATGTCATGGCCAATGGCGTCTTCATATCCCGTTGCCACCAACTCAGCTTCCCAAGGAGCGCACGATTCCAGAGCGCCAGCTGGTTCAGCCTGAACGGCTGGATAGACTTCGATGCCTCGCACAAGCGTGTCTGTGCACCCCCCTTCTGCCACGACGGTGAGGCTCACATGTTGGGCGACCAGATCGTTGCCTGCAGCGGTGAAGGTGCGCGAATGCGAACCTCCATTCAAGCCCAGGGCGATTGCATTGTCACCGTAGTTCCATGTGAACGCCTCCCCGCGAAGGCTGCTTTCTGTAAAGGTCACTGTCAACGGGGAGCATCCGCTTTGAACGTCCGCTGTGAAGAACGCGGTCGGACTCGGTTTCACCACAATGTCCTGACTCACGACACCAGCACATCCAAAGGCGTTTTCAGCTTCGAGTTGCAAGGTGTACGTCACAGGGCTCTCTGTGTCGTTGTAGAACACGTGCGTTGGGTTGGGGACAATCGACGCTGGCGAACCGTCGTTGAACGTCCAAACGTGGTTTTGCGTTCCTTCAATGGCTGGCGTGAACACCGTGAATGGGGCACACGCTTCCGTTTCATCCAAATCCAGCGTGAAGTTGGCTTCGGGATGAATGTTCACAATTGCGGATGTGGTGTCGTGACATCCACTTGCGGCCAATGCCACCAATTCGACCGCATCAGACAGGATGTCGTCAGAGGTGTTGGCGTATGCCTTGCTCGGTTCAACGTCTTCCGAGACAGTCCCGTCGGCAAACGTCCAGACAAAGTTCGTGGCACCCTCGCTCTGATTGAGGAAGGTTTGATTGACGGGTGCGCACAAGGTTGTGGGGACGCTCATTTTGGCTTTGGCCCCGGGGAGCGTTTGGACCATCAGGGTGTCACGTGTGCTGCACGATTCATCATTGGTGGCTGAGACGAGAATCTCGAAGGTGGTCGCGTTCACTTCGTCGCCCACAAACACGTGCGTCGGCGCAGGTCCCGCTCCCCCAGATCCGTCGCCAAAGTCCCAAAGGATGTCTCCCTCACTTTGGGCGTCAAAAACCACCGTCAACGGGGCACATCCGTCGACCACATCGCTTGTGACCGCAAGAGTTGGTGCACCCTTGACAACCAGGTTTTGGGAGGTGCTGGCGGAGCAATGGGCGTCGGTCACATTCAGCGTGACCTCGTATGCGCCCAGCCCTGAGAACGGGTGTGTGGGGTTTTGGAGGCCAGAGTTGCCTTCGTCCCCAAAGGTCCAAGACCAAGACAGGATGGCACTGCCACTGCCCGGGAGGCTGGCGTCGGTGAACGAGGTTTCCGCCCCTTCGCAAACGTCTTCTGCCACAAAAGTGGCCACGGGAGAGGCGTGCACGGTTGCGACATCGTCGGCGGTGTTGGTGCAACCAAACGCATCCGTTGCCGTGACAGCAAACACGTGCTCACCGGTTGTGGTCAGCGAGATCGGGGCGGTAGTCGGTCCAGAAGCGTGGGTCCCATCGGGAAGCACCCATTCGTAGGACGTCCCTTGCAGGGCCAATTCTGCAGCTTCGACGATGAGGCTGTCGCAGCCTTGTGCAGCTGTCAACGCAACTTCTACTTCTGGTTTGCTGTGGACGTTGACCTCAAGTGTGGCTTGGGCCGAACAAGCGGGAGACTCACCGTTGAGGGCAACTTCGACCATCACATTGTAGGTTCCCGGATTGCTGTGCGTGTAAGTCACATTGCTGTTGCTTGTTGGAATCCAGAACTGATCTGTGCCGAAAAAATCCCATCGGAAGGAGTCGGCCTCAGGAGAAATGGCGTTGAAGGCGATAGGGTCTCCTTCGCAGACATTCGCCGGGCCATTGAGTGTGGCGGAAAGTGGATCTCTCACCACCACCGTGATGGACGTGCTGTCAATGCCGCATTCGTTTTGGACATCCAAAGTGATGATGTACGTACCCACATCGGGAAAGGTCAACGGAATGGGGTTGGAGTTGGACCAAAGTCTCCAATCGATGCTGTCGATGCCACCAGGTCCCTCGGCACCACCGAAGTTCCATCGTTCTTTTCGGTTTTCATTGTTGCCGTTGTTCATGCAGTTCCGCTCCGAAAGGTTTCGGACGTCCAAGGTGTTTTCAGGCCAGCACAACAACACGTCAGATGCGCCAATGGCCGCCCTGTCTTTGTCCCAAATGTTGACATAGTTGATGGGGTCTGAGGCTGCCATCCCAAACTCCCTGGTCCGACAATCGTTGGTGGCCCAGAGGGTGACGAGACGTTGGCATCCGGCATTGAACGTGTTGAACAGATGGTCGACGGTGTCTCCCGCATTTTCTGCACCGATTGAAAACGAGGTGCCATCGTCGAAGTTCCAGGTGAATTCGGTGTCCGGTGTGACGTTGGTGGAGGCATTCAGAAAGCTCAATGTGTGCGGAGCACAACCCCCAGTTTCCCAACCCTCGGGCACCACGATGGCCGGATTGACAGACACGCTCTTTTCGAGCGTCGCCGTTGTTGAACAAGCCGGAGAAGAAAAGGTGAGTGCATATGTCGCCACGGACTCGTACGCATAATCGTGACTGATGGCCACAAATTCGTTCCATTGGGCAAAAAACTCGGGTGCGCTGCCATCCCCCCAATCGACGGTGACGTCGGTCCAGGATCCGTTCGTCAGCGGGAAAAACGTGAAGGTTCCGCTTCCGTCAGTGCATTCAGAATAGACAGGTGTCTCCGCAGGATTCCCATCGCTGTCGAGCAGGGAGCCACACTGCCCCAGGCCTTGCTGCCCTTGCAACATCGCGAAGACAAAGGCAACAATGAGTGAGCAATGAAGGCGAAGATGACGTTCCATGTGCATGTTTGGGCGTACGAGCAGCAACATGCATAAGTTACGTCAGTGCGGGTTGCTGAAAGCAGGATTGGTGACAAACGCGGTGTCCGTCAACGTGTGCAAAAACGCCAACAAGTGTTCTTTTTGCAAAGGGGCGAGAGAAAGACCACCTGTGGTGAACTTCATGAAGGGGTCGATGGTGGATGATGCAACTCCACCGGAATTGTAATGCTCGATGACCTCCTCGAGCGTCTCAAAACGGCCATCGTGCATGTAGGGTCCACTGAGGGCAACGTTGCGAAGGGTGGGTGTTCGGAACCGTCCGGAGTCCAACGGGTTGCCAGAGATCATCACGCGACCGGGGTCTGCTTCGAAAGAGGGATCCAAACCGTTGTTGTGAAACAGGTGGTCGGTGAATTGCAGACCGGCCTCTCCGTGGCAGTGAAAGCAGTCCGCCCCAAATTGGCCGCCTGGCACCACCTCGGGATCTCCGCCTTCGCGCAAAAACATTTGGTATCCACTGTACTCGCTGTCAGTGAGTTCAACCTCTCCTCGGCGCCACTTGTCGAATTTGCTGTCTGCACTGACCATGGTGCGCACGAATTGAGCGATGGCTTTCGAGACCAAATCGGCGGTGATTTCGGACGTGCCGAAGGCGTCAAAAAACAACTGGGGATAGGCGGTTTCAGTTTCGTCGGTTTGCAACCTCGCCACGGCTTCAGACCACGGGAGGTTCATTTCATCCGGATGTGGGATGGGCTCCAGGATTTGTTCTTCCAAAGTCAAACCTCGTCCATCCCAGAAGTACGCCGGCGCCCACCCCATGTTGACAATGGCCATGGCGTTGCGCACGCCCACAGCACCTGTCACTCCTGTGCTGTAACGCGACGGATCTGAAAAACTTGATTGCGGATGGTGACAGGTACCACACGACATGCTGTTGTCCGCGCTCAGCCTCGTTTCCCAAAACAAAAAACGCCCCAACCTGACCCCTTCCTCCGTAAGCAGATTGTCTTCGGGGATGTCCATGGGTGGGAAGAACGCCGGAATCTCGAGCTCATAGGGTGTGGGCGCCCACACGGGCTCAGGCTCGTTGCAATTGCATCCAGGCATCCATGTCAGGGCGGCCAAAATGCCCAAGCACGTCCATTTTCGAAGGTTGGCCATTCACAATCAGGGTTGAAGTGACCACGCGTTTTGGTAGAGTCGGACCCAGCGCAACGCCAGCGGGAGATTGTTGCCGGTGTGCGTCACGGGATCGATATCAATGTCGATGGTGTCTTGTGGTCCGTGAAGGCATGAGTAGGCATCCAGGGCCAAATCAATGGCAACGTCGTCAGCGCCGCACGGAAGCAACCAAGGGTCATCCCACATCAATTCAATCTGTCCGTAACACTTGTCATCTCCGGCATGGTAGGCGAACGGCACCTCCGGTGTCGTCAGCATGCGGCCTTCGTAAATGCTGAAAATGTACCCAGCTGCCCAACCCCAATGCATGCCTGCAGATCCTTGGACTCCAAGAGGGTGGTCAGAGGGATAGGATGCGGGGTCCACATCTTTGTTTAAGTCCTCTGGCACGCCCAAACCCATGCGGAATCCATCGATTTGCAGGTCCCCTTCCGTAGGGATGTCAAGGGTTGCATGCGGTGCGGACTCGCTGAAATTGAACCGAGCCATGGTGTCCACCTCAATCCAACCTTCCTCCACATCGTGCAAGGCAAATGCCCCTACGAAGCATTCCAGACGTTCCAGTTGGACTGGACGGCCTTGAACGTCTTCGGCCGTCTGGCCCAGGGTGAAGGCCTCGCCGGCCCACAAAAGTTCCGCGTTCACGCGCACCTGAGCCATGGACGTCTGGGTGTCGCGGCCGCAACCGGAGAGTCCAATCAAGGCGAAAGACGCCAAGGCAAGGACCCATCGAAAAGAGGAATCGTGGTGTGTCATGCTTCCAACTTACAACCCCTAATTTGCACCAAAAGTTGCGCATCCTGTGCGGCCGCAAGCATCATGAAGTCTCCAACGTCCTTTGAAGTGGTCCGCGCCTCTGCAGGCAGCGGCAAGACCTATCGGTTGGTGAGCCGTTATTTGGCGTGTTGTTTGGTGCATGAAGACCCGCGCGCATTCCGCCACATTCTGGCCTTGACCTTCACGAACAAAGCGGCGTGGGAAATGAAAGAGCGGATTCTCAACGACCTGGCAAAGGTGGGGACTGGAACCGCGTCCAAGGATTTTGTCCAAGAGCTCTCTGACCAAACCGAGTTGAACGCCTCGACGTTGGCCCAACGCGCCCGTGCCCTTCGGGCGACGATGCTTCATCGCTATGGAGAACTTTCTGTCATGACCTTGGACAGCTTCACAAATCGATTGGTGAAGAGTTTTGCCCGGGATTTGGCATTGGATCAGGACTACCGCATTGAGCTCGATCAAGATCGTTTGGTGGACGAAGCGGTGGGCAATGTGTTGGATCGGATTGGGGCGCCGGGAGAGGAAGAACTCACGGAGTTGCTGAAGGGGTTTGCTCGTTTGCAAGTGGAGGAAGAAAAAGACAGCCGCATTCGCCACCCCTTGACAACCTATGGCAAAGAAGTCCTCAAGGAGAGCATGCGGAACACCCTCGAAGCCCTTGGAGACATGACTCCTGAGGATTTCCGAGAACTGTCAGAACAAATCCGAAAGGACGTGAAGGTGGAGGAGCGGGAACTGAAAGCGCGTGTGAAGGTGGCGATGGCAGAAGTGAAGAAACAAGGGCTGGTCAAAAAAGACGTGTCGCGCGGTTCGTTGTTGACCTGGCTGGAGAAGAATCAACGGGGAGAGGCCCTGGCACCCACACCGACCTTGCAAGGCATGTTCGACGAAGGGGTGTTCACGACCCAAAAGGCACCCCAAAGCATCGTGGATGCGGTAGAACGGGTTCGTCCTCATGCAGAGCACGTTCTTGATCAAGTCTTGAACATGGTGCCTGGCACGACCCGAGGCGAAGCCCATGTGTTGCGCAAGCGATTGCTGCACAAAGTTGATTTGGTGGGCACACTCGCGCTCATCTCCGAGGAAATGGAGCTCGTGCAAGAGTCGCGCAACGTTCACACCTTCCATGCCCTGCACGAGCGAGTGGCACGCGTGGTTCGGCACAACCCTGTGCCCTTTTTGTTCGAGCGATTGGGCAGCCGCTACCGCCATGTGTTTGTCGATGAATTTCAAGACACCTCTGTCACGCAATGGCAAAACCTCATCCCGCTTGTGGATCACGTGCTTTCCGAGCGGAACAAGACCTTGGTTGTGGGGGATGGCAAGCAGGCCATCTACCGGTGGCGCAACGGTGATTTCCGCCAATTGCTTCATTTGCCGGACATCATTGACGATGCCGAGGGAGCGTTCAGTGACGCCGAGGCCACATTCCACGATGCCTTGGATGACCAAGTTCTCGAAGACAACTGGCGCAGCGGGAGCCTGATTGTGGATTGGAACAACCGTTTTTTCGAAGCTGTGCACACGCGTTTGCCCCATGGCTTGCGTGAGGTGTATGTGGACCACCGCCAAAACCCTCGAAAGGAATTTCAAGGGCAAGTGTGCGTCGAAGCCATCCACGATGCAGACCGAGACACGCGAAACGAACTGTTGAATGATGCGCTCATTCGACGTCTGAGGCATCACAATTCTGCGGCAGGTGGAGGGTTTGCCTGGTCAGACATGGCAGTGCTGGTCAGAACAAACAAACAAGGGGCCTTGCTGGCCCAACACATGCTCAATGAAGGCATCACCCCACAAACGGAAGACAGCCTTCACGTTGGCCGACATCCTGCGGCTCTGGCAGTCATCGCTCTGACGCGTTGGGTGGTGGACCCCAATGAAGAACGCCATGCCACAGCTTGGCTGCAATGCATGGCCGCCCTCGAACCCACGCGCATTGATGAGTCGCGAGAGTTGGATCTGGCTGTGAGCTGGTCCACCGCCGATGGGACAGGGGAGGACAAAAGGCCAAGACGTCGCTTCGACGCAGCCCAGATGATTCAAAGGCTCTGTCCTGAGTTGAATTGTACCGACCGCGCGCATGGACCCTTGGTGTCATGGATTGGGCATGCCTGCGAGGTGATGGGGGTCACTGGGCGGTTCGATGCCTATGCAGAGGCGTTGATGGAATTGGCCCGCGAAGTCACGGGAACCGAAGATGGGGGGCTCCGGGGATTTTTGCGATCGTGGGATCGACAGGGGCACACTCGGTCCATCGTGGCAGGGGGAGGGGACGATGCTGTTCAAGTGATGACGGTGCACAAGGCGAAAGGGTTGGCATTCCCCGTGACCGTTGTGGTCGTCGGCGACAACAAAGCACGCGACGTCAAAGGCCATGTTCCCGTGGTGCTCGATCCCGCAGTTGGCATGGACTTGCCGGCCGCTTTGTTGAAAGTGTCTGACATGAAGGACACGGCGTTGAATGACGTCGCGGAGGCTGAGCTCGACGCAGCGTTGTTGGATCAGCTCAACATTGTCTATGTGGCGATGACTCGGCCTATCGAACGGCTTGATGTCCTTGCACAAACGGCCAAAATGGAGTTCGACCGCACCAATCCGAGCACCGTCAGTCAATGGGTACTCGCTTGTGCCGAGGATGCCTCTGGCAAGGCGCTCACTGCTCATGGAGACGCGGTGGTTCACGGTGCCAATGACCGCCGCGTTGCCGACCCCTCGGAAACGTCTTCCGTCACCCCAAACAAGGTGTTGATCACGCAGTTACGTCTTGGGGAAAAAGCGGCCCAACGAGTGGTGATGCCGGCAAACCACCCTTCGCAAGTGCACCCTGACGGACTGGACGAGGCCGCGTTGGGAACCTTGGTGCACGACCTTCTTGCGGAGGTGAAAGAGTTGGGAGATTGGCCACAAATTCGTTCGCGGTTCCATGCTCGATGGACGTTGAATGAAGTCGATCGAAGCAAGGTGTTGGGGTGGGTGGATGCCGTGTTTGAGAACGAGCGTTGCAGGTCATTCTTTTCGCCAGGAGCCGTCGTGGAGTGCGAGCCTGAATGGATGGGTGATGAGGGGCTGATGCGCCCAGATCGAGTCTTGCGCAACGAAGATGGCTGGCACGTGCTGGACTACAAAACGGGGGGTGAGGATGTGGAGGCCCATGCCCGCCAAGTGCGCAAATACATGCGGACCTTGGAGGCACTTGAGTCGATGCAGCCACGTGGATGGATCCTATATCTCAACCCTTTGCGGCTTGTGGAGGTCTTTCCAGAGGAGACAGCCCGTATCTTCGAGGCTGTCTGACGGACTCCTCTCTTTTGGGCGTTGGCACAAGATTCATGAAGCACGATTTCCCTCACAAACAAGGAAGCGGCGCACCTGCCTTTGCGGCGGCGTTGGGCGTTTTCCTGTTGGCATTCACCACAATTGCCCAAACCGAGATTCGCTACCAAAAAGGACTGCCAGTTCCTGCCCCTGTCAACGTCGCTACGGCGGGGTCACGCGCGGAAGCTTGCGCTCCTGCCACGGCCCTTCGTGATTTGGAATGGAACAATGTCCGGGCCTTGATTGAAAATGGCGGGGCTCTCTGGTACAACCGTGCGATTGACCGGGGTGCGCATTTTGTACCCAAGGAGGAAGGTGTCTCCGTTGTGTATGGCGGTGCGCTTTGGCTGGGTGGCATCAGCCCTGACCAACAGCTCAAATTGGCTGCCGTGCGCTACCGGACAACAGGCAACGATTTTTGGCCCGGCCCTTTGACCAACGATGGGTCGGCGGAAACAGATCCCAACACATGCGATTCGTTCGACAGGTTTGCGGTGAGTTACCGGGCCGATGCCCAGCGTCACCGTCAATGGCACGAGGCTGTCCTTGCGGGGACGGATGACATTGACTTCCCGGATGGGTATTCCTATCCCGCCTATTTCAACGACTATCCGGCCCACGGGAATCCAGCCCTGAACCAGGATTATTACCTCGCTCCGTTTGTGGATTTCGATGGTGATGGTTCATACGACCCAAGGTTCGGCGATTACCCGTGGTTCGATTTTCTCCAGGAAATTGACTGTGGCAACCGTCGTCGGGAGGACATTGTTCCGCTCTACGGCGACCAAAATTTCTACTGGATCCTCAACGACAAAGGCAACGTCCACTCGGAATCCCAAGGTGAGCCCATCGGCATGGAGATCCGTGCGCAGGCCTTCGCGTTTTCAACCAACGACGAGGTCAACAACATGTCGTTTTACAACTACGTGCTCATCAACCAAGGAACCCAAACCTTGACCAACACGTACATGGCGCAATGGGTTGACGTTGATTTGGGTGGACACACGGACGATTACGTTGGGGTTGATGTGAGGCGCGGTCTTGGCTACGGTTACAATGGCGACCAATTTGACGAACCCACGAGCTATTCCATTGGCTACGGCGAGAACCCGCCTGCCATGGGGGTCGACTTTTTCGAGGGGCCGTACCAAGATGCAGACGGCATCGACAATCCATTGACCGATGTGTTCTCCGATGCCATTGACTCCCTGGGCATCCCTTACGAAGGCATTGGCATTGGTTACGGCGATGGTGTGGTCGACAACGAACGCTACGGCATGCGGAAATTCCTTTATTACAACTGGAACTTCGGCATCAATGGACAACCCACCTTGGCGTCCCACTACTACAATTACATGCGGGGATTTTGGAAAAATGGCCAGCGCATGGCCTACGGGGGTGACGGACTCAGCGCGGGCTCCGGTGCCAACCTTGACATTCCTGCTGACTACATGTTCCCGGGAGACACCGACCCCTATCAATGGGGTACGGTGGGCATTGAGGTGGACGATTGGACCGAAGTGTCGGCCAACAACCCTGCCGGAGACCGCTTGTTTCTCCAAAGTGCGGGACCCTTCACCTTGGAACCAGGTGATTACAACAACATCACGGTTGGGATGGTTTGGGCTCGGGCCACAGGAGGCGACCCCTTTGAGAGTGTCCAGTTGTTGCGCATTGCCGACGACAAGGCGCAGGCCTTGTTTGACAACTGCTTCGAAATCGTGTCGGGCCCTGACGCCCCGGACATGACCATCCAAGAATTGGAAAACGAGCTGATTCTCTATTTGACCAACAACAACCCCATCTCGAACAACTTCCAGGAAACCTACACCGCAATTGACCCAGGGATTTCCAAAGAACTGCCAGATGGCACGCCACTCACAGATGAAGATCGATCCTACACGTTTGAGGGGTATCAGATTTATCAGCTTGCTGATGAAACGGTTTCCCCATCGGACCTTCAAAACATTGAAAAGGCCCGGTTGATTTATCAATGTGACTTGGCCAACGAAGTCAGTCAAGTTGTCAACTACGCTTTTGACGAGGTGATTGAAGCTCCCGTGCCGAGTCTCATGGCCAACGGAGCCAACGAAGGTGTACGACACAGTTTCCAAGTGACCACGGATGCGTTTGCACAAGGCGACAACGCCCTTGTGAACCACAAGACGTACTACTTCATGGCCTTGGCTTACGGGTACAACAACTACACGGATTTCGACGTCTTGACTGGAACTGGGCAAGATTTGCAATACAAGGCTTCCCGCAAGGCTGCCGTGGGTTCGATTCGCGTGTACAGCGGCACTCCGCACAAGCCAACAGTTGAATCTGGCGGTGTGGTTGTTGCTTCTGCGTATGGCGATGGCCTGTCTCTGACGCGGTTGGAGGGCATGGGCAACGCGTTGAACGACGTGGCCCTGACGCCTGAAAGCGAAGCGGCCTTGGTGGCCAGC
>JAYZBB010000069.1:0-8114 GCA_036339415.1 Bacteroidota bacterium
TGGCCATGAAAGCTTCGTAGGTGTGCACTTGAACCTCGGGAGTGTGCCAACACGCTTTGGAATGCGTTTCTTGCCATCTGCGCGCCAAGGTCAGGGCTGGAGGGTGATCTGAATGTTCCAAAAAAGCCGGACGATGATTGGGGTGCAGTGCCGCCAAGTCCACCGACTTGGCGTCGCCCCTGAGTCCTAGACGATCCATGTGCGAGCGAATGTTTTGCAACGGCGATCGAACGAGCAAAATATGGCGATCTGCTTCACTTGCCGCCATGGCTGCTTCTGGATAAAAGGTGGCGTTGGGCTCCTTCCACAGCCTGGGAGAAAACGTCACCGGATGGGCAAAAACCAACGCTTTCATTTCCGCTTGTTCAAGCGGACGAATTGCGGTTCCCCAAAGCAGCGGTGTGTCTAACAACGCGGACGATGCCGTGACCTCTGACAAGGCTGCTGCAAACACTGTGGTGCCGGATTTGGGTAGGCCAAAAATCCAGTGCCCAGAAGGTTTTGTGGGCAACCACCCACGCGACAAAACATCGACTGCATTCAACAAAAAGGTGTGTTTGGGTTTCAGCAATATGGGCATCCACCAAAGGTACCAAGCATACCAACGAGCGACAATGGCATACAATCACATACCTTACGAATATGAAGTACAACATCAAAAAGCACCCCAACCTCTCATGGTCCGACATCAAGAGCAACGACAGCTGGTCGATTTTCAAAATCATGAGTGAATTTGTGGAGGGGTATGAAACGCTTCAAGCCATCGGTCCTTGTGTGAGCATTTACGGTTCAGCACGCACAGGTCCTGAAACAGAAACCTACAAAGCCTCACGTGCCGTTGCCTCTGCCCTTGTCGATGCCGGATACGGCGTCATCACCGGAGGTGGTCCCGGCGTGATGGAGGCGGGCAACCGAGGAGCGCAAGATCGCGACGGCGTTTCTGTGGGCCTGAACATTGAACTGCCCTTTGAACAGAGTCACAACGAATACATCAATCCTGACACATGTCTGAATTTTGACTATTTCTTCGTGCGCAAGGTGATGTTTGTCAAGTACAGCCAAGCCTTCGTGGTCATGCCAGGAGGCTACGGCACAATGGACGAATTGTTCGAGGCATTGACGTTGATGCAGACCAACAAAATCACGAAGCAGCCCATCGTCTTGTACGACAGCACCTTTTGGGGAGGTCTGCTCGATTGGTTCAAGCAAACCATGCTGGACAAATACAAGACCATCAGCGACAATGACGACGACCTCTTTCGTCTTGCCAACTCTCCTGAGGAAGTGATTGAACACATTCAAGGCTACCACAACAAGCAGGGTTTGTCACCCAACTTTTGACCTGACACACTGTCACCTTCACCGCCGTCATGCTGACGCATTTGGCAGGCAGGCAGTCTTGCAATCGCTGTGGCACGACAATTGACACGCCAGAGACGTCCTTCACACCTGATGGACGTCTTTGTTCATTTAGAAACAACCCAAGACCACGAAAGAAGACATGGCACAGCAAGGCACGATCAACGTCACGACAGACAACATCTTCCCCATCATCAAGCAATTCCTGTACAGCGATCAGGAAATCTTTTTACGGGAACTCGTCTCCAATGCGGTGGATGCAACCCAAAAGCGCAAGATGCTCGCCTCCTTGGGCGAAGTGGGAGAAATCACCGAAACCCCTCGCGTGGACGTCTTGCTTGACGAAGCGGCGGGCACCATGACCATACGCGACGCCGGCATTGGCATGACCGCCGAGGAAATCGACAAGTACATCAATCAAATTGCTTTCTCGGGCGCCACCGACTTCCTCGAGAAGTACAAAGACGCCGATGCGAAGCAGGCGATCATTGGACACTTTGGACTGGGATTCTACTCAGCCTTCATGGTGGCCGACCGCGTGGACATCGTCACGCTCAGCCAACGCGAGGGGTCTCAAGCTGTAAAGTGGAGCTGCGACGGCTCCCCCAACTTTTCTTTAGAAGACATTGAAAAAGAGACCGCCGGCACGGACATCGTGCTGCACATCTCGGAAGACGCCAAGGAATACCTCGCGCAAGAGCGCATTCGAGAGATTCTGAACACTTACTGCAAGTTCATGCCCGTGGAAATTGTCCAGGGTACGAAGTCGGAGTATATCGACGACCCTGAGGGTGCGACGGACGAGGACGGTAAGGTGAAGAAGGTCAGCGTAGACGTGCCATTTGTTGTGAACAAGACGGAACCTGCGTGGACCAAGAAGCCTGCAGACCTCAACGACGAGGACTACCAGGAATTCTACCGGGACCTCTACCCCATGAATTTTGAGGATCCCCTGTTTCACATCCACCTCAACGTGGACTTCCCCTTCAACCTAACAGGCATCCTCTACTTCCCCAAGTTGAAGAAGCAGATGGACCTTCAGAAGAACCGCATCCACCTCTACTCCAACCAGGTCTTCATCACGGACAACGTCGAAAACATTGTGCCCGACTTCTTGACGTTGCTGCACGGCGTGATCGATTCTCCAGACATTCCTTTGAACGTCAGCCGCTCCTACCTCCAGGAGGACGCGAACGTCAAAAAGATTTCGGGCCACATCAGCAAGAAGGTGAGCGGCAAGCTCACGCAGATGTTCAAGAAGGACCGCGAAGCGTTCGAAGCGCAGTGGGACGACCTCCGGGTGTTTGTGGAATACGGCATGCTGACCGACGAGAAGTTTGCCGAACGCGCCCAGAAGTTCTTCCTCTACAAGGACACCACAGGCAAATGCCACACGCATGAGGAGTTGATGGCGGTGGTTGGCGAAATCCAAAAAGACAAACACGGCAAAGTCATCCTCCCCTACACGCCCCACGCCGAGGGCCAACACATCTACGTCAAAGAGGCCACCGACCGCGGCTACACCGTGCTCGTGATGGACGGCCCGCTCGCAGCACACGTCGTAGGCAAGCTCGAGCAAACCCATTCCGACGTGCAATTCAAGCGCGTGGATGCGGACATCGCCGACAAGCTCATCGAAAAAGACGAAGAGCTCAGCTCAGCACTTGACGAGAAGCAAGAAGAGGCCTTGAAGCCCATTTTGGAAGGCGCCTTCCCCGGTGAGTCCACCTACAAGGTTCAATTTGCCGCCATGTCCCCCACTTCGGCACCGTTGGTCATCACCCAATCCGAATTCATGCGCCGCATGAAGGAGCAACAGGCCGTGGGAGGTGGCGGATTCCAAATGTTTGGCGACATGCCGGACAGCTACGAGGTCACTGTCAATGCCAACCATCCGCTGGCCACCACCCTGCTGAACGAAACGGACGACGCCAAGCGTGCGGCCCTTGCCAAACAAGCAGCCAACCTCGCCCGCCTCTCACAAGGACTCCTTGAAGGCGAAGAGTTTACATCCTTCAACCAAGCCGGGTTCGCCCAACTACTGGGCGCCTTATGGGGTTTGCAAAATGGATTGGCGGCGCCGTCGGTTGGGCCCTTGGGGGACCAATCGGCGGGGTCATGGGCTATTGGCTCGGGAAAATGTTCTCGGACGACAGCCTCGCCATGGATGGCGTAGGTGCCATCGGCGGCCAACCAGGTCGTGGCAGGCAAAGTCATGCCCGGCCTACCCGTGCTGGAGACTTTGCCCTGAGCATGGTCGTGCTGAGCGCGGCCGTGATGCAGGCCGACGAGCGCGTGCTGAAGTCCGAGCTCGACTACGTCAAACAATTCTTTCGCACCAACTTTGGTCAGGCCCAAGCCGAGCAGCTGACCTTGGCGCTCCGTGAAGCGCTCAAAAATCCGGTGGACGTGCGCGGCGTGTGCATGCAAATTAGGACCAACATGCCGCACGCGAAGCGGTTGTTGCTGCTTCAGTACCTCTATGGCATTGCGCGCGCAGACGGGAACGTTGATCCGCGTGAAGTCGAATTGATCCGTCGCATGGCAGCCGCGCTCGGCATCAGCGACAAGGACCGCGCGTCCATCGAGGCGCCGTTCCACAGCGACAAACCCGATCCCTACACTGTGCTGGAAATCGGACGGGACGCTAGCAATGCAGACATCAAAAAGGCCTATCGCCAATTAGCATTGAAGTTCCACCCCGACAAGGTTCGAGACATGGGCGAAGCCTATGCGAAGCAAGCCGAGACACGCTTCTTGGAAGTGCAGGAAGCGTACGAGAACCTGAAAACGGTTCGTGGCTTCAAATGAGACTCGGCAAGGCCACAAGTCGTGGTACCTTCATCCCATGAAACGTATGTTGAGTTGGGCGGCGCTCTCCCTTGCCGCAGCCATGTTGAGTTTTGCACCTGCAGAAGGCTTGGCCCAAAAGGGAAAAAAGAAAAAAAAGAGAAAGAAAGGCGACACCGAGCAGGTGGACAGCAAGAAGAAAGGTGGCAAGGACGGCATGAAATCCGTGGCCGATTTCACCAAGGAATTCACGCTTGACGAAGGCCTGTTCAACCTGTACCAAGACACAACCAAAGGCAGCATGTACATCCACATTCCTGCCGAAGCCATGGACGACGAATTCATCTACTTCTCTCAGGTCGAGGATGGCGTGGTGTCGAGTGGATTTTTCCGCGGAAGCTACCGCGGCAGCAAGGTCATCACATTCCACCGTCACTTTGGACAGTTGGAGGTGCACGCAGAAAACACCAACTTCCACGTGGACCCGGAGAACGCCCTAATCAAAGCGGCAGATGCCAACCTCAACACCCCCATCCTCGCGAGCTTAAAGGTGGAAGCCGAGGACAGCACGGGCGTGCTTGTCTCTGCGGACGCCATGTTCTTGAAGGAAGAATTGCAAATGGTCAAGCCACCCTCTCGACCGGGCCGCAAGTCTCCCCTGGGCAAGCTCAGCAAAACCAAGAGCAAGGTCGTCGACGTCGCCAACTACCCCATGAACACAGAATTGTCGGTCAACTACGTGTACGACAATGGGAATCCCACCGTGGGCGGACCTCAATTTGAGGACGGCCGGTACATCGCCGTGGGCTACCGACACGCCTTGTTGCCCATGCCTGAGGATGGCTTTACGCCACGTGCAGACGATCCACGCATTGGCTTCTTCACCACAGAAGTGGACGATTTGACAGGTGTAACCGCCACGCCCTGGAAGGACATGATTCACAGGTGGCGCCTCAAAAAGCAGGACCCCACCGCCGCCATGTCAGAGCCTGTTGAGCCCATCACCTGGTGGATTGAAAACACCACCCCAGAGGAATTTCGCCCCATCATCAAGGCGGGCGTCGAAAAGTGGAACCAAGCCTTCGAACCCCTCGGGTTTAACAATGCCGTGGTGGTCAAAATTCAGCCTGATGACGCGGATTGGGATGCTGGCGATGTGCGCTACAACGTCCTGCGATGGACCGCATCTCCCACACCTCCCTTCTCGGGATATGGGCCGAGCTTCGTGAATCCCCGCACGGGTGAAATCCTCGGGGCAGACATCATGCTCGAGTATGGCGGGATGGTTGGTCGCTTGTGGCGTGCCGAAGTCTTTTCAAAAGCCGGCATGATTGAAGAGTCCATGGACGAGGAATATGCCTCGCTTGATGCCCACATGGAAGGCCGCTCGACGCGCGAATTGCTCGCAGAACAGATGAGCCGCTGCCACGCTGGCACGGTCATGGGACGCAACAGCCTGTTGGCAGCCGCCGCGATGCGTGCCTACAACTTCACCGACGAAGAGCATGCGGAGTTTGTTCGCCAAACCCTGCATCGACTCGTTTTGCACGAGGTGGGACACACCCTTGGAATGAGCCACAACATGCACGCCAGCACCATGCTCAGCCCTGACGAACTCAAAGACGCCGCCAAGGTGGCCGAAAACGGCATGTGCAATTCCGTCATGGAGTACCCGTCCATCAACTTCGCCCGAAACAAGGCCGAGCAAACGCGATTCTACGACGACAGCCCCGGGCCCTACGACAAATGGGTCATCGAATACGGTTACAGCGAGGGGCTCCAAGATGCGCGTGCTGAGGCCGAGCGACTGGACGCGATTCTGGCGCGATCGACAGACCCGCTGCTGCAGTTTGGCAACGACGCCGACGACATGCGTGGCACGGGCCGTGGCATCAACCCGGACGTCAACATTTATGACTTGAGCAACGACCCTGTGGCCTACGCCTCAGAACGCTGCGAACTGGTGAACGACCTGCTCCCCACGCTCGTGGAGAATTTCGCCCAGGGCGTGGACAGCCACCAAGAGGTGCTCCGAGCGTATTACGCACTGACTGGAGAATATGCGACCCAGCTGCGCATCATGACCCGCCAAATCGGCGGCGTCCGCTACAACCGCGCCACGCCAGAGCAACTGAATGGCGCGGCACCGTTCAGCCCAGTGTCAGAGGCCGACCAAAAAGCAGCGATGAAGGCCTTGGCCACGTATGCATTCGCCCCAGATGCCTTTGACGCCCAAGCCAATGTGCTGGCCTACCTTCAAGCCCAACGCCGCGGATTTGGCTTCTTTGGCCGGAACGAAGACCCCAAGATTCATGCACGCGTGGCCTCTGCACAAAAGGCGGCATTGGCCCAGTTGGTCCACCCCACTGTTTTGATGCGCATCCTCGACAGTGGACTGTACGGAAACACCTACGACTTGAACGAGTACATGCGAGATCTGACCAAAGCGATGTTCCGGGCGGATTTGAGAACGGGCGTCAACACCTACCGCCAAAACCTCCAACTCATGTACGTCAAAGCTCTGATCAAAGCTCTGGATGCCAAAAGTCGGTTGAACATGGTGGCCCAAAGCGTGGTCCTCGACCAGCTGCGTCGCATCGACCGCGCGCAACGCGACGCCGCCTTGCCAGATGGCTTGACTGGAGCCCACAGGGCGCACATCCGTCACTTGATCGATGTGGCGCTGGAGCGTTGAGCGATCTCCCCGACCCAGTTCATTCACGAAATGTGCATAACATGAAGAGGCAGGGCCGTGGCCCTGCTTTTTTTTGGCCAGCCCTCTGACTAGCTTGAAGGCATGGAGGAGAGTCATCGGAAATTCACTGTCATGGGCGGAAGGTTGAAGCACGATGTGTGTGAATACATCACAGCCATGACACAGGAATCCAAGGTGCAAGTCCACGTTGGATGCGACTCACAAAACCACAAACGCCACACCGTCTACGTCACCACCGTGGTGTTTCGGTTTCCCAACAACGGTGCCCACGTCATTTATCGCCGAGAGCGCGTGCCAAAAATCCTAGACATGTGGACCAAATTGTGGGGAGAGACAGAGCGTTCTGTGGATTTGGCCAACCTCATCCTAGAAGAGTGCAACCTTCGTGTGCACCAAATTGACCTCGACTTCAACAGCAACAGTCAATACGCCAGCCACAAGCTGGTGAGCGCGAGCTCTGGATACATCACCTCACTCGGGTTCAATTCAAAAGTCAAGCCAGACCTTCTGATGGCGGCATGGGCAGCAAACGTGCTTTGTCAATAAGCACAGTCACCCCAAATCTCTTCCACCAAAGCGCTTGAGCAAGATTTCGGATCGATGCACGAAAATCTGGCGTACGCGGTCGTGCACCATCCATCCTGTGAGCAAAGACCCCAACCATCCTCCTTTCAATTTGTAGTGCAGAATGTCGTCCATTTGGACACCCCCCTCCACTTCTTTGAAATGATGCTGGTGGTGCCACATGGCATAGGGTCCAAAACGTTGTTCGTCCACGAAATATGTACGGTCCTCGCAATGGGTGATTTCCGTCACCCAGGTCATGGGGATGTTGAACAATGGGCGCACTCGATAGCGGATGATTTGACCCGCATACGTGTGCTTTTCGTTGTCCGACAGGATTTCAAACCCCATGTCAGGTGGCGTGATTTCATCCAAATTGTCAGGCACACTGAAAAATGCCCAAGCCTCCTCCAACGTGATTGGCAACACCAGCGAGGTTCGCAGTTCATGCATGTCGGGGTAACCTCCCCCCTCATGGAAAGGTTCACCCTGCCCCGAAATGAAAAATGGAGCACTGGCCGCTGCCAATGCTCCACTACGATTCACAACGAGGTCCTCCTTTCGGTAGACCTTCATTTGTAATTTACATACTCCGGAGCAAATTTCCAACCACGTCAGGGAACGTTGCGGGCTGTCGTCGTGAAGTCCTCCAACAAATCCGTGGGCGCAGATGGCTTGGCCAGAA
>JAYZBB010000070.1:0-10082 GCA_036339415.1 Bacteroidota bacterium
AGAATCGTTCTTGAGAGACGAAAAATAATCTGTCAAGTCGAGCTGAGAGCCACCTGTGGAGAAAACGGGCACAACTTTGGCATGGAATCAGTGCTTCATTTTCTAATCCCTCCTGATTACCTTGCGCCTTCATGCGGAGCCAAATCCTCAACATCGCTTGCACCGCTTTGGTGGTGATGCTCACCCTCTTCCCGCAGAGCGCGGAGGGTCAGTATGCCTTGGACTACGGCTTCGCATTTGGCACTGGCAATTACCTCGGCGACATCGGCGGGGATGCATTGGAACGTCGAGAATTTTTCACTGATTTGCACTTGAGCCAAACCAAGCTGTCCACGCACCTCTTTGTGAGACAACGCTTGAATGGTGCTTTGGCACTACGCGCGCAGTTGGGAACCACCTACATCGAGGACTTCGACAATTTGTCCAGCAACCCTGCCAGAATGACCCGGAACGCGCACTTCCGCAATTTCATTCACGAATTCAGCCTTCGTTCAGAGGTGAACATCTTTTCGCGCACAAGCATCAACAAGTATTCAAGCAAAGTGCGGGTCGGTTTGAACACATACGGCATCTTGGGCATCACTGGGTTCATGCACAACCCCCAAGCCCGCCTCGACGCCACTTCCGCTCAATACCATCTCGACGAAGGCAACATCACAGAGCTGGTCTCGGCATGGGATTACAACAAGTGGTACAACCTGCGTGCAGCCAAAACGGAAAAGCAAGACTATGGTCTGGTTTCCCTCGGCATTCCCATGGGCGTGGGGGCTTCGTTCATTGTCAATTACAACACGCGCGTGGGCATTGAATTCGTGTGGAACGTGACGTTCACAGACCACTTGGATGACGTCAGTGGCACGTACGCCGATCCTGCAAGTTTTGTAGGTGACGCTTCACAAGATCTCTCGCGCGACATGCAATTTGTGTTGAGTCAACCCGCAAATCCAACCGTGGCTGCGGCCGCGGGCATCGACAACCCTGAGGCATATCTCAACAGTTTCCGTTGGGACGCGGCATACGAGAGCCCTCGTGGAAACCCAGACAAGAACGACTCATACGGCACGTTGCAATTGACCGTGAGCAAGGTGGTGAAGAATTCAAGTTCATTCTTCAAAAGCAACAACTACGGTGCCCGTCGCGCTGCCAAACGTCGAGCGTATCGCGGAAAGCCTGACAACAACAACCGCATATTTGGCCGACCCAAGGTCTGACAACACCCGACCCATGCACGTGAATCAGCTTGCAGGGTCTACTTCCCCTTACCTCAAACAACACCAGCACAATCCGGTGGATTGGCATCCTTGGGGCGACTCAGTGTGGGGAAAAGCTCAAGCTGAGCAATCGTTGGTCGTCGTCAGCATCGGATACAGTGCGTGCCATTGGTGTCATGTGATGGAGCGCGAAACATTTGAGGACGAGGAAGCAGCCTCGTTCATGAACGCCCATTTTTTCAACGTGAAAGTGGACCGCGAAGAGCGGCCCGATGTGGATCAGGTCTACATGGATGCCGTCCAACTCATGACAAAGCGTGGTGGCTGGCCCTTGAATTGTGTGGCTTTGCCTGACAGAAGACCGATTTGGGGAGGAACCTACTTCCAAAAAGAGCAATGGATCGCTGGGCTCAAAGCCGTCCTCGAAGTATGGAAGGAGGATCCTGACCAAGTTCTCGCGTACGCATCAAAACTCTCCTCCGCTGTGAACGCGTTGGACCACCCCTTGGTGAATGGCATGGCTGAGGATGACTTGAAAGAGAACCGCCGACGCGTTTGGCAACACCTTCGGTCGGGATTGAAGCACTGGGAAACCACGTGGGACCCCAAGCATGGAGGCACCATCGGCGCTCCCAAATTCCCACTTCCCTCTCAATTGTCTCTCGCTCTCCGGATGGGAAGTTGTGCGCTGCTAGGCCAAGATTCGCAGTCGAAAGGCGTGAATCACGGCACCCATTCCTTGTTGACCATGGAGCGAGGCGGCATCCACGATCACGTTGGTGGAGGGTACGCGCGCTACAGCGTCGACGAACGATGGCATGTGCCTCATTTTGAAAAGATGCTGTATGACAATGCCCAAATCTTGGGGGTCTCCGCCGAAGCATGGGCTCAGCAAAGACATCCCGCAATGAAGCGAAGTGTGCTGGGAGTGGTGTCTTTTTTGGAGCGGGAGTTGGACGACGTTTCTGGCGGATTCAAATCGGCGATGGATGCAGACAGCGATGGCGAAGAAGGAGCGTACTATGTTTGGAGGGAAGCCGACTTGGCGGAAGCGCTGCCGGAAGCGTGCCTGAGGAAATCGGTGAAGGGATGGTTTGACATTGGAGGAGGCAGCCATTGGAAACTCGGGAAACACGTGCTGATGAGGCCAGCGGCGAACGAAGAAGCACTTTGGAGTGACCCCTCAGCGCAAGTCGCGTACCAGCGAGCGATGAAGCAGCTTTCCGCGTGGAGAGATGCTTCTGAAGGACATCGAAGCAAGCCTGCCATTGATGACAAAATCTTGACGGCATGGACAGCCCTGGCCGTAACAGGCCTGGCGAAGGCCGGACGCATCATGGCCCAACCCAAATGGGTGAAGCGCGCCTGTGAAGGGGCGACATTCCTCATGGAAAAAGCACGCGTGCCAAGGTCGCCCGAACGCCTTCGCAGAACGTGGCACAACAAGGGTGGTCCAGAGGGCGAAGGGTTTGCAGAGGACTACGCTTTTGCCATCGAAGCGATGCTCGAAGTCCACCAAGCCACGCTCGACTCCAAGTGGCGGGATGAAGCGCGGGCATTGATGGCCACTGCGCTGGATCGTTTCTTCGATGACGACGTTGGCACGTTTTGGTTCACCGCCAAAGACACCCCTGCCCTCTTCGCACGCAGACAAGACAACGACGACGACGTGATGCCGTCCGCCAATGCAACCATGGCTTGGGGATTGTGGCGTTTGGGATGGGCGTGCGACATTCCGGTTTGGAGAAGGTTGGCCCAGAAATTGACGTCCGCGCGCCTTCTTGCAACACCTTCCATTGAACGGGCTGTCCGATGGGCTCACAATTGGATCGACATGGAAGACTCGTTCGCCACGGTTGTGATTTCGGGTCCCAACGCCAACGAGGTGAGAGCCGCCTTGGCCGATTGGTGGATGGAGGACCGGCCTGGGACCTGGGTGGACGGCATTTGGCCGGATGCTGCCAACATTCCAGCGTGGATGGAAGACAAGATGGACTCCTCTGACAAGGCCTTGAAATGGTATGTTTGTTTCGATGGAGCCTGTGG
Organism: Bacteroidota bacterium; assembly: GCA_036339415.1. GTDB lineage: Bacteria > Bacteroidota > Bacteroidia > Flavobacteriales_D > Sanyastnellaceae > UBA11663. The sequence continues at coordinate 3,258 of JAYZBB010000070.1, forward strand.
ATTGCCATGCCCGAATGCGCATGAAGCGTGGCATCAAATCGAAGCCAGTCGCCGTGAAAACGCCTCCAACGCATAAGCTCATTTGTGTCGCACACCAGGTGCTTCTTGTGCTGGCATTGGTTTCGCTTGGGTTGGGTCCTGCCAACGTGTTGGGACAAGATGAAGGGCGCAAGCCGCGCAAAGAACGCAAGGCGCTGAGAAAGCAGAAAAGAGCCGAAAAAAGGGCCGTGAAAACATTCGAGAAGAACTACAAGCAAGCCCAAAAGCGCCACTACAATCTGCAACAAACCGGCAAAGAAAAAAACCTCATTGTGCCAGGTGGAGAAGACCTGGCCACCAATTCGGCCTTCCAAAATCACGAGAAGGTCAATGTCCGCAAACAAATGCGCAAAGCCCAGCAAAAAGCAAGAAGACAGCGCGATGGAAGATCGGTCCCTTGGTGGCGACGATTCTGGCTCCGGCGGAAGTGGAAAAAGCATTGAAATCGGACAGCTCAGAAGACGGTCTTTTCTGCGACGCGCGTTCATCCCCTTGGTTTGCAACGCATTTGCACTCTTTCGCGTTCTGACAAGGGTTGGGCTATATTTGGCCTCCTATACCTGTATTGCCTGAAAATTCTAGACGCATGATGCGGTTTGCAACGATTTTGGGAGCGATTCTGATGAGCTTCAGCGCCGTGGCGCAAGTGGGCCAAGGAACGCTGAAAGGAAAGGTTTCCGACTTTGACAACAAAGACGCCCTTCCCTTCGCCAGTGTGGTTCTGTTTCTGAATGGAAACCAAGTGGCTGGAACCAACACGGACTTCGATGGTGAGTACACCATCAAGCCAATCCAACCTGGCACGTACGACGTGTTGTTCAGCTTTGTGGGCTACCAGTCCAAGAAGGTGACAGGTGTGGTTGTTTCCGCCAACAAGATCCAGTTTGTGAATGCCGAGCTCGGAGCCGGTGTGATGATGGAGGAAGCCGAAGTTGTCGAATACAGCGTGCCACTGATTGACAAGGACGGTGGTGCTTCCGGTGGCACGGTCAGTCGCGAAGACATCGACAAGCTTCCGGGACGTTCAGCGACGAGCATCGCGCAAACGGTGGCAGGTGCCAGCACGGCCGGAACCGGAGGAGGGGTGAGCATCCGTGGTGCCCGGACATCTTCAACCTGGTACTACATCGACGGAATCAAGGTCCGCGGTTCCTCTGCGCTGCCCAAATCCGCCATCGAGGAAGTTCAGGTCGTCACAGGTGGCATCCCTGCCAACATTGGTGACGCTACGGGCGGTGTGATCAACATCTCCCTCCGAAACGCAAGCCAAAAGTGGTTCGGAGGCGGTGAAGTCATCACCTCTGGATTGCCCATCGGAGAATCGGTGGTGGGTCTCGACAAGTTTGGCTACAACCTCGCAGAAATGTCCGCCTCTGGTCCCATTGCATGGAGAAAAGACGCGGAAGGCAACAGAAGCGATCCCCTTCTCGGTCTCTTTTTGTCCGGCAACTACACCTACCAGGCAGACACACGTCCCACGTACGGGGGACTTTACCGCATGACGGACGCAGCGAGAGACTCCCTCATCGCCAACCCGCTTCGCCAAAACATCAGCTCATCTGGTGACGTCAACGGTGCGCTGTTCAATGCAGACTTCTTGACACCTGATGACTTCACGCGCACTCCCACGCGCATGAACAATGGTTCACAAAGCGCAAACCTCGTGGCGAAAATTGACGTGGCCACCAACGAGACCACCAACCTCACTTTGGGGTTGACAGCAGCGGGCGATCGCAAGAACAATTTCAGTTATGCCGACGCCCTGATGAACTGGGAAAACAACGATCTCGAAACGGGGCTTGACTGGAGAGGGTACGTCAAGTTTTCGCAGCGCTTCATTGACGAGGAGGGAGAAGACGGTACCGGCGGATTGAAAAATGTCTTCTACTCCATCATGGCGGATTATTCTCAATCCTACACACGGGTTGAAGACGCGACCCATGGCAGCGACTTCTTCAAATATGGACACGTCGGAACCTTTGATGTCTTTCAAACAAACAGCTACGAATACGACGAAGCTGCTGGACGGTATGTGCACAACGGTTGGCAGGACACCTTGGTGACCTTTGAGCCTTCGGCCTTCAACCCAGAACTCGCCGCAATCAACAACCAGTACTTCTCGCTGTTTGACAACAACTCTGGCGGAGGACAAGTGATTGGCGTCGGCCCCGGAGGTTTCTTCGGTGGATTCGACGAAGGCGGAGCAGGTCCTTACTCAAGCCTGCTCGAGGTGCAGAACGGAAACGCGTTGCTGAATGGCCAAAGTCCTGCCCAGACCTATGGCCTGTGGGACTACTATGGCAGCCAAGGAAACACCTATCGCATCAACAACAACACGCAGTTTCGTGTGAGTGCCATCGGCTCCGGTGACATCGGTGATCACGCCCTTCAAATGGGTTTCGAATACGAGCAGCGTCGGGACGGATATTACGAGTTGAACCCCATTGGTTTGTGGACCCTTGCGCGGTTGACCACCAACTCGCACATCAAAGAAATCGACACTGGTGACAGCACTGTCACCAACATTGGCACTGATTACTACGTCACGTACGACCGCTTGTTGGGAGACAACCAATTTGAGTTCGACTACAACCTGCGCAACAAACTCGAAGCGGGCGAAAGGGAGCTCATTGTGGTGGATGCCATTGATCCAGAATTCTTCTCGCTCGACATGTTTGGTGCTGACGATTTGCTGAACCAAGGAAACAATTACATCAACTACCGCGGATACGATCCGTATGGCAACCGCGTAAGTGGCAGACCCACGATTGAAGATTTCTTCAATGACACGCGTTCCATCAATGGCCGAGAATTCAACACCCGCCCAATTGGCGCTTACGAACCCATTTACATTGCCGGGTACATCATGGACAAGTTCACGTTTGATGACATCATCTTCAATGTGGGACTTCGTGTCGATCGCTTCGACGCCAATCAGCCTGTGTTGAAAGACCCCTACGTGGTCGGTCAATCGTACTCTGTGGGAGACCTTCTGGCAGACCCTGAGGGGGAGCTCCTCACAAGCCTCAGTGAAACCCCAGTCATTCCAGACAACATTGGAGATGATTTCGTGGTGTACACCGACGCCCTCGAAAACCCCACAGCCATCGTTGGCTATCGCAGCGGTGACACTTGGTTCAATGCTCAAGGCACAGAAATCACCGATCCTGATGTCCTCGCTGTCAACACAGCCTACCCAGCTCCGTGGTTGAAGCCAAGCGAGAACTCAAACAGCGATGACCGCTATGAGTTGACTTCGGAAGCCTTCAAAGACTACGACCCGGCGATCAACATCATGCCGCGCATCTCGTTCTCCTTCAACATCAGCGACGAAGCTGTGTTTTTCGCACACTACGACGTGTTGACCCAGCGCCCTTCCGGTTCAAATCAATTCTCTCCCATCGACTACCTCTTCCTGGAAAGCCGAAATGCATTGATCAGCAACCCCAACTTGCGTCCTGAAAAAACCATCGATTACGAGTTGGGATTCCAACAGGTATTGACGAAAACGTCCAGTCTCAAAATCTCGGCCTACTACAAGGAAATGCGCGACATGATTCAGGTACGGAACTTCACAGCTGCGTATCCTCGTCCATACCGTGCCTTTGGAAACTTGGACTTTGGAACTGTCAAGGGCTTCACAGTGGGGTATGACCTCCGTCGCACGGGCAACGTCCGTTTGAATGCGAACTACACGCTTCAGTTCGCAGACGGGACAGGCTCGACGACCCAAACTGCACTTGCCTTGATCAACGCTGGCTTGCCGAACCTTCGTTCCATCAACCCGTTCACCTACGATCAGCGGCACCGCATCGTGGCCAACGTAGACTATCGATACGGTTCGGGTGAAGATTACAATGGGCCCATCGCGACCATTGGTGGCAAGGAGCGTCAACTGTTCGCAAACACAGGTTTGAACTTCATTGCGAACCTCGGTTCTGGAACGCCATACACGGCATCGACCATCGCCACACCCATCACCGGTGAAATCAGCCCCTCTACAGAGGGTTCGATCAATGGAAGCCGCCTTCCATGGCAATTCAATTTGGACGCCAACTTGGACAAAAATTTCACCATCACCTACGGAGGCAAGGGTGAAGGTGAGGCGGCGAAAACCACCAACCTCAACGTCTATCTGTGGATTGGCAACCTGCTCAACACCCGCAACGTGAATAGCGTGTACCGCTTCACTGGCGTGGCTGACGACGACGGTTACCTCGCAGCGGCGCAGTACCAACCCCTCATCAACAGCCAAAACAACCCGGACGCCTTCCGCAATTATTACAGCATGTATGTAGACAACCCCTTCAACCTGGGCTTGCCTCGTACCGTCCGTCTTGGTGTCAAGTTTGACTTCTGATCATGCCACGTAAGCACATGAATCGCATTTTCTCCTTCACCGCCCTTTGTTTGATGGCCTCGTCTGCTTGGGGCTACAAATACGTGGGTGCAGGCACGCCCGGCGAAACCGCTGGAAGTGCGCCGCAAATCAACCTTCGCGCAGCCGCATGTGCACCAGCCACCGCGTTGCGTGATTTGGAATGGAACAACGTTCGCGCCTTGATTGAAACCGGCGGTTCGCTCTGGCAAGATCGAGCCACCAGTCAGGCCTCGTATGAAGTTCCCAAAGGAGGTGGCGTGAGCTCCTTGTACGCTGGCGCACTGTGGATGGGTGGCATCAGCCCTGACCAACAACTCAAGTTGGCGGCTGTGACCTTCCGTGGAACTGGCAACGATTTCTGGACAGGTCCACTCACCAATGACGGCTCCGCTGAGGTCGACAACGATGTGTGCAGCCAGTATGATGAGTTCCTCGTATCCACCCGATCCGACGCTCAACGTCACCGTCAGTGGCATGACGCTCGGGCCGCAGGAACCGAAGAAGAAGAGTTCCCCGATGGCTACAGCATGCCCTCCTACTTCCGAGATTACCCGGCTCACGGCGACACAGAGGCGAACCAAGACTACTATTTGGCCCCTTTCAAGGACTACGACGGGGATGGATTCTACGAACCGAGCAACGGGGACTACCCTTGGTACGATTTCCTCCAAGAAATCGACTGCGCCAACCGCCGTCGTGAAGACATCGTCCCGCTCTACGGAGACCGCAACTTCTACTGGATTTTCAACGACAAGGGCAACGTTCACTCGGAGTCTCAAGGTGAGCCCATCGGCATGGAGATCCGTGCACAGGCATTCGCGTTTTCGACGAACGATGAGGTCAACAACATGACCTTTCACAACTATGTGCTCATCAACCAAGGAACCCAAACCTTGACCAACACCTACTTTGGTGTTTGGGTCGATGCAGACGTGGGAACAGCCACTGACGACTACGTGGGATGTGATGTTGAGCGTGGATTGGGATATGCATACAATGGAGACGCTGACGACGAACCCTCGAGCAGCTCATCGGGCTACGGGGAGAACGCGCCTGCTGTCGGCATTGATTTCTTTGAAGGCCCTTATCAGGACGCAGACGGGATCGACAATCCACTGACGTCCAACTTTTCCGATGCCATCGATTCCCTGGGCATCCCTTACCAGGGCATTGGCATTGGTTACGGCGATGGTGTGGTCGACAACGAGCGCTTCGGCATGCGTCGTTTTGTGTACTACAACAACAGCAACAACCCCATCAACGGTGAGCCTTCCACCCCCCTTCACTTCTACAACTACATGAATGGGATCTGGAAGAATGGCCAAAAAATGGCCTACGGTGGTGACGGTGTAACGCCCGCCTCCGGCGCCAACCTCGACATCGAAGCGGACTACATGTTCCCGGGAGACACAGACCCTTTCAATTGGGGTTCTGGAGGTGCATCCCCTGGACCTTGGTCAGAGGTCACTGCTGGCAACCCGCCTGCCGACCGACGCTTCATCCAAGCTGCAGGTCCATTCACCCTCGAACCTGGGGACTACAACAACATCACCATGGGTGTGGTTTGGGCTCGAGCCAACAGTGGTGGCCCCACAGAAAGTGTGCGCCTGTTGCGCATTGCCGACGACAAGGCGCAGGCCTTGTTTGACAACTGCTTCGAAATCGTGTCGGGCCCTGACGCCCCTGACGTGACCATCCAAGAATTGGAGAACGAACTCGTCATTTACCTCACAAATGACAACCCTTTGTCAAACAACTTCCAGGAAGAGTACATCCAACTGGACCCAGCCATCTCCAAGGAAAACCCTGATTCCACGTTGGCCGACTTGACGGACGAAGAGCGCTCCTACAAATTTGAAGGATACCAGATCTATCAGTTGGCTAGCAATGAAGTGTCCCCTGCGGATCTGGGCGACATTGAAATGGCGCGGTTGATCTTCCAGTGCGACGTTGTGAACGACGTGGACATCGTGGTCAACTACGTCCAAGACGACGAATTGGGCCTTCCCGTACCTATGCTCATGGCCAACGGAGCCAACGAAGGTGTACGACACAGTTTCCAGGTGACCACGGATGCGTTTGCACAAGGTGACAATGCCCTTGTGAACCACAAGACGTACTACTTCATGGCCTTGGCTTACGGGTACAACAACTTTGCTGAATACACACCATCTGACGAAGGTGCTGTGGGTCAGGACACACAATACCTGGCTTCCCGCAAGGCTGCCGTGGGTTCGATTCGCGTGTACAGCGGCACTCCGCATAAGCCAACAGTTGAATCTGGCGGTGTGGTTGTTGCTTCTGCGTATGGCGATGGCCTGTCTCTGACGCGGTTGGAGGGCATGGGCAACGCGTTGAACGACGTGGCCCTGACGCCTGAAAGCGAAGCGGCCTTGGTGGCCAGC
>JAYZBB010000071.1:0-19562 GCA_036339415.1 Bacteroidota bacterium
AGCCCAAATGACTTCTCGTACTCCTTACTTGTTCTCCAGTGTCTTTGTGGTGGCACTGTCGTTGCTCCTGATGTCCTCATCCGGATGCGAATCTTCATCCGGGATGGCTTCGAAGGAGCCGGCGAAGGTGGAGATTTTGACCAAGTTTGGTTCCATGGTGGTCCAGTTGAGTGATTCTACACCACAACACCGAGACAATTTTCTCAAACTTGTGGAAGATCAGTTTTACGACAGCTTGATTTTTCACCGCGTCATTCAAGAGTTCATGGTGCAAGGCGGAGACCCGCAGAGCAAAGGTGCCGAGGCCAATGCTCGACTGGGAAGTGGAGGACCTGGTTACACCATCGAAGCTGAAATCCGTCCCGATCTCCTTCACGTCAAAGGCGCCCTTTCCGCGGCCAGACAAGGCGACAATGTCAATCCTGAGCGTCGCAGTTCGGGGAGCCAATTTTATTTGGTCCAGGGACGCCCGTTCAGCGACAATGAAATGAGCGGGATTGAAGGTCGCATTGCTGGCTTTGCAAACGATTACAGGGAAGGTTTGGCAAATGTCGAAAACGGTCAGTTCGTCTACTCTGAGGAAGCAAGAGAGTTGTACAAAACCGTGGGCGGCACACCATTTTTGGACATGAATTACACGGTGTTTGGATACGTGGTCGAGGGATTGGACATCATCGACAGCATTGCGGCAGTTCCGACAGACCGTCGCCGAGGAGATCGTCCCCTGGAAGATGTGGTCATGAGCATGAAGCGTTTGAACTGAGTCAACGTTGGAAAGCATGAAGGACCGGATCGAAAGCTTGCTGGCTGAGGTGGCCAGTGCTGAATTGTCCAACGCGGCGGCCGCAGAGTCTTTTCGCATTGAATTCCTGGGCCGCAAAGGCAAAATCAAGGATTTGATGGCCGCATTCAAGGCGGTGCCGGGCGAGGAAAAGCGCGAATTGGGTCCCATGCTCAATCAGCTGAAACAAGCTGTGGAGCTCAAAGTCGTCGAGGCACAGCAGACTCAAGTTGTTCGCCCAGAAGCCTCAGGTGAGGATGCCACACGTCCGTCAGGTGGGGTTCCCATGGGCTCCCACCATCCTTTGCAGGTGGTCCGCCGAGAGATCGTTGGGATTTTCCAAAGCATGGGATTTGCTGTGGCGGAAGGACCTGAGATTGAGGACGATTGGCATGTGTTCAGCGGCCTCAATTTTCCGCCTGAACACCCTGCAAGGGACATGCAGGACACGTTTTTCGTCGAACGCGATCCAGACATGGTGCTTCGTACGCACACCAGCTCAGTGCAAGTGCGAGAAATGGAGAAACGCGAACCGCCCATGCGCTTGATCATGCCTGGTCGGGTGTTCCGGAACGAAGCCATTTCCGCGAGGGCCCATTGCATGTTCCATCAAGTCGAGGGACTGTACATCGACAAGGATGTGTCATTTGCCGATTTGAAGCAAACCCTCCTTCATTTTGCTCGATGCTTTTTTGGGCCGGAAACCGACATTCGGTTGCGTCCGTCGTATTTTCCTTTCACTGAGCCGAGCGCCGAGGTGGATGTGTATTGGGGACTGAAAACAGAGGTCGACAAACGCATCACCAAGGGAACTGGATGGCTTGAAATTTTGGGCTGTGGGATGGTCGACCCCAATGTGTTGGAGGCCAGTGGAATCGATCCGGACGTCTACAGCGGATTTGCCTTTGGCATGGGGATTGAACGGATCACAATGTTGCGTTACCAAATCGGAGATTTGCGCCATTTCTTCGAGAACGACCGGCGCTTTTTGGATCAGTTTGTTGGAGAACGCTGAGCGCCTCAGACGGCGTCGGTGTCATGGGGGACCATGAAGGTCAGTGCCAGGTTTCCTGTGCCTCTTTTTTCGATGGTGAATCGTCCTGCGAGCTTTTCAATTTGAACCAGAACAGGGTTCCAAGTTGAACTGTGGGTGCCACCTGCGAACATGCTTTGGAGCTCTTTGGTGGAAGGAGTTTCAGGACCTTCGATTTCCACGTGGATGCCGTGCCAATCGTTGCGAATGCGTCCCAAGAAGGGACGCTGTTCTTGATTCCCGGTCAGCAAGCGTCTCACTGTGACAGACAGGAGGGAAAGCAGTCCGTCAGGAGCGTTTTGACCCTCAGAAGTGCCCTCAAACTCCCATTCGATGCCCGTGCCATGGTCCATCTCCAGGGAGGCGATGACATCGTCAAAGTCGAGGCGATCTGGACGGGTCAACACTTCTTCTGCACGTTCTGAGGGTGTCGACAATTCCGCAGTGCCCGCTTCCACAGGCCTCATCGATGTTTTCGTGGATGACTCTGAATGCATGGTTCTCTGCAACCGAAAGGAACGGACCCGCTCTTTGCGGAGTGCATGTTTCAGTTCACGCGCGCGAAGAGCTGAGGCCAACAATGCAAGCGCCAACAGTGCGCAAGCGAAGGGCCATGCTCCGGAAGAGGCTGGGGTGCGCATCGCATCAGCGGCTGCAAGTTCGAAGGGGTCGTCAAGCAGGGCTGGGTGTGATTGGAACGATCGGGGCTCGCGTTCTCGGTGCACAGTGTGGAGCATGACCATGGTCAGGCTGTCCGCCAGCACAAGGTGGTCCAAGGCTGCTTTCTTCGCACCCCTGGCGCGTTCGAACCGTGCTTGCTCACGGGCGATTCGAGCGCGCAGAGCCACGTCGTCGACTTGGGTGGCCACACGTCCGGCTTCGTGAAATGCCAACAAAGCCTCCAGTGGTTGGTTGGCTTGTTCCGCGGAAATTGCCACGCGAAGTTGAGCCAACGTCCAAGGCTCAGGATCGGCCAGCGGGTCGAAGAATGAGGCCATTCTTTGAGCCAAGGTCAACGCCTCCTCACTTCGACCAAGGCCATTGAGCAAGGTGTGCAAATGGGTCAATTCTCCGAGGACGAGGTCTTCATTGGAAGGCCTCGCAGAACGCAGGTAGGATTCCACAGCGAGGTCATCCAAAGTACGTCCAAGCATGGCACCAGATTGAAGGCGCAAGCCCTGAGCACGCACACCTTTCATGGATTCCGTCATCGCCCACACTTCTTCCCAATGGCCTTGTGCAAAATGCAGTTCCACCAGGGCGACCCTCAATTCTTCTCGTCGTGCGGGAAGTGGTTGGAGTTGCTCTTCGCGCATCAATGCATCCAACGCAAGAGACGTCGAACCAACTCTCGCCAGCAATTGTGCCAATTCAAGGACAAGGTTTGTCCGGATTTGGACGGGACAAGTGCTGCAAGTCAAGGAGGCATCAGTGAGGAGTGGTTTGGCCTGTGATGCATTCCCAGCCTGCCAATGAATGGCCGCCATGCCAAGCTGCACGCGGCCCTGTTCGCATCCGGTCAGTGGCTCGGGCAGGACGCTTCGATACAAGGCCAAAGCTTGCACCATCTTGCCGTGATTGCGCAAAGAGTCGGCGTGGTCGATTTGTTGTTTGAGAACGCTGGTGGATGCAAAGGCAATGCTGCCCACACACCCAAGCAAAAGAGCAAGGAGTGTGCGTGGTTGGAGACAAAGTTGCAGGCTGGGCATCCCGTCCAAGGTACAGGTTGACCAGCCTGTTTTGAGAGCGGTCGAACGCGGTTGCCGACAGGCAGTGGTGAATGATTCAAGGCTGCCTCACGACAGACAACACCGTGGTGCCTACCTGAAGGAGGGTCTCTTTGTCAATGATGCTCATGTTGTCTGCGTGAGTGTGGTGGAAGGGACCGTATCCCATGGGTCTCACGCGGATCCGATAATCCACAATGTTTGCGCTTGGAATGCCCGCAAGTTCAGAGACAAACAAATTGTCATCGATGGTCTGTGGTGTGGCTTCGGGATCAAACCGATCTCCGTACCCCAGCTCCAATGCTCGGTTCCAAATTTTCCTCACCACGTGGGGTGCATACCTCAGGCTGGTTCCTTCTTGATGAAACACCGCATCTTGGGCTCCGACCATGTCGAGCAAGATGCCAAACCTTGCACGGTACCCAATTCGGTGTGGGTTTTGCGACCAATGCTGGCTTCCAAGACACCAATCTCGAAACCCATTTTCTGTTGCAGGCAGCCACTCCGGACGGCCATAATCTTCGGCATCAAAAAAGACAATGTCCACGCCGATGTCGGCAGCCTCTTGGCCAAGTTGCCGCGCGATTTCCAACAACACGCCTACACCAGAAGCTCCATCGTTGGCACCATCAATGGGCTCCCTTGTGCGCGTGGTGTCTTTGTCGGCGAAAGGACGGGTGTCCCAGTGGGCGAACAACAAAACACGGTCACGCGACTCGGGGTGGTATGTCCCGATGATGTTTTTCATGCTTAAAATGGTCCCGTCATAAGCCCGTGCACGCGCTTCTTGAACGTCAACCTGTGCCCCGTGTCTCGCCAATTCTTTGGCAAGCCAATTGGCACAAGCTTCGTGCGCTGTTGTGTTCGGCACCCTTGGTCCAAAGGCGACCTGTTTTGCCACGTAGGCGTACGCCGAGTCTGCATCAAATGCAGGAGCGGTGACAGGAACTTTGATTGTGGCTGCGGCACGAGGGGTGGTCGATTCGGTGCCGCACGATGCCCAAATCAACGTCAAGACAAGGGTGCCACAAAGCGTTTTGAAGGCCTTACCCACGCGTCCAGGAGCTGCCATCTTTGCTGTCTTGGATGGTGATGCCGTGGCCCGCAAGGACGTCCCTGATTTGGTCTGCTGTGCCCCAATCCTTGTTTGCTTTGGCCTTGGTCCTCACGTCCACAATCAAATCGAGAAGTGCGCTCGTTTCGTCCCCGCTGCCGGAGCCTCCCTCCGAACTGGACGACTCAGCCTGCAAGCCAAGCACGTCTCTCATGAACGTCTCCATGGTTTGGGTCAAAGCTGAAATGTCGTCGGCGGTCAGAATCACGTTTCCTGCGGAAGCACCATTGATGGCTTTGACTGCGTCGAACAGCGTGGCGATCAGGATGGGCGTGTTGAAATCGTCGTTCATCGCTGCGTGGCATCGCGTGTTGAACGCTGCCACATCGTAGGTGCTTTCACCTTGACCAGGGGTGAGTTGAGCCAAGGTTTGGATCGCTTTCTCGAGTTTGGACAGGCCTTTTTCAGCGGCTTGCAGCGCTTCGTTGCTGAAATCGAGGGTGCTTGCGTAGTGGCCCATCAACATGAAGAACCGAACGGTCATGGGACTGTAGCCCTGGTCCAAAAGCTTGTGGTTCCCTGTGATGAGCTCCTCAGGTGTGAAGCCATTGCCTTCTGACTTGGCCATTTTGCGTCCATTGACTGTCAGCATGTTGCCGTGCATCCAGTAGTTGACGGGGCACTCGCAGCCTGTGGCACCAACGTTTTGAGCGATTTCACATTCGTGGTGAGGGAATTTCAAGTCCATGCCGCCACCGTGAATGTCAAATTTCTCCCCGAGGTACTTGGTGCTCATCACGGAGCATTCAAGGTGCCACCCGGGGAACCCTTGTCCCCATGGAGAAGGCCATTGCATCAGGTGGCTGGCGTCTGCCGCTTTCCAGAGAGCGAAGTCGAGTGGATCCTGCTTCTCACTTTGGCCGTCGAGGTCACGGGTGTTGTTCATCAACTCGTCAATCTTTCTGCCAGACAATTCCCCGTAGGGATGGTCTTTGCTGAACGTGCGAACGCTGAAGTAGACGCTGCCGTTGACCTCGTAGGCATATCCGTTGTCGATGATGCTTTTGATGGCCTCGATTTGTTCGACAATGTGTCCTGTGGCCGTGGGTTCAATGGAAGGTCTGAGGATGTTGAAGACGTTCATCACGTCGTGGAAGTCGTTGGTGTAGCGTTGCACCACCTCCATGGGCTCGAGGTTTTCGAGACGCGCCTTTTTGCCAATTTTGTCCTCTCCGTCATCGGTGTCGCCCGTCAGATGGCCCACATCAGTGATGTTGCGAACGTACCGGACTTTGTACCCGAGATGCTGCAGGTAGCGATAGACGATGTCGAAGGTCAAAAAGGTTCGAACGTTGCCCAAGTGTACGTTGCTGTATACAGTGGGGCCGCACACATACATCCCCACGAATGGAGGGTTGATGGGCGTGAATTTTTCTTTTGTTCGGGTCAGGCTGTTGCTGATGTGCAGGGCATCCATGGCTCTCTGTTCAGGTTCGAAGCACGAAAATAGCGTTCAATCTTCGTGGCCAGCGGTGCCTCGAGCTTGCTTGTCAACGATGGGTTGGTTGCGCCAAGCCCTCGAGCATGTGCGTCACCAATTCATTCACATTGTGCGTTGACTTCCAGTCCCAATCTCGTGTGGCAACACTGTCGTCGAGTGTGTCAGGCCAAGACGCGGCGATGGCTTGCCGATGGTCGGGCTGATAGGTGGTTTCGAAACCGGGAAGGTGCAAAGCAATCGCGGCGGTCAATTCAGCAGGTGTGAAATCACACCCGTGCAAATTGTAAGAAGTTCGGACGCTGATGCTTTCACGAGGCGCCTCCATCAGTTGAAGGGTACCTCTCACGGCATCGCTCATGCTCATCATGGGCAACCTTTCGTCAGGATCGAGGTAACAGCACAGCGGTCGACCATCGATGGCGCAATGAAATGCATCCACCGCATAATCGGTGGTGCCTCCACCCGGCATGGATCGAAATCCAATGAGCCCAGGGTAACGAATGCTTCTCACATCGACACCGAACGTTTCATGGTAGTAATTGCACCACAATTCCCCAGCGGTTTTGGACACCCCGTACACCGTCGTGGGATTCAAAGCTGATTCTTGAGGAGTCGCATTTTTGGGCGCATCAGCCCCAAAAACAGCCATGGAGCTAGGCCAAAACACCCGCTCCACGAGTCCTTCCCGTGCCATCTCGAGGGTGTGCAACAGGGGCTCCATGTTCAGCTTCCAAGCCGCCATGGGATCTTGTTCACCCTTTGCAGAAAGCATGGCCACAAGGTTGTACACCACCTCGATGTCTTCCGCTTCAAAGAGCGTGCGTTGAGCCTCCTTGTCGGTGGCATCCAGAGCCACAAAAGAACTTCGGGCGGCATCTGGATGGGGGCTTGAATGCAGGTCAGACAAAATGACATTGGCATGGCCGTGACGTTCTTGCAGACCGAGCATCAATTCGACGCCCAATTGCCCGGAGGCACCTATGATCAAGTGTTTGCCCATCGTCATACGAAGGTAGGGTTGGGGGTACCTTTGGGTGGTGAACTCCTCGGACTTTCAATACCACTTGCCGGATGAGGCCATTGCCAAACACCCGATGGAACCACGCCGTGCTGCCCGTCTGGTGACGGTGGATCCAGATGGCCAGCGCTCGCATCACACCTTCGAGAATCTTCCTGAATTGTTGAAACAGGCAGGTGCAGATGGATTGTGGGCGAACGACACCAAAGTCCTGCACGCACGCATCATGGCCACCAAACCGACCGGTGGACAACTCGAGATTTTTTTGCTTGCCCCTGCCTGCGGTACGGTTGAAACCTCCCTATCCTCTCGTGACGCCGTTGAATGGAAGGCCATGGTGCGCAATGCCAAACGCTGGTCAGATGGGGTCGCGAAAGCTGCGGGAGCTCATCACGACTTGTGCATCTCTCGCCAACAAGACGCCGAAGATGGCAACAGGGTGGTCCAATTGACTTGGAGCCATGTCAATGGCGAGAGCTCAACATTTGGTGAGGTGTTGGAGGATTTGGGCAAAACGCCCCTGCCACCTTACATGCGTCGTCCCGCGGAGACCCAAGACAAGAGTGATTACCAAACCGTGTTTGCGCTCACACCAGGAAGTGTGGCAGCACCCACGGCAGGCTTGCATTACGACGACGTGCTCCTGCGCGAACTGCATGTGAGTGGACTTCCACTTTCGAAGGTGACGTTGCATGTTGGAGCCGGAACATTCAAGCCTCTTTCTGAGGGATCAGTGATGTCACATGACATGCATGCCGAGCGATGCATCCTAAGCAAAGAGGCAGTGCAATCCATGGCCAATCAATCGGTTCGAGTTGCCACAGGGACAACCACCCTTCGTACCATGGAAAGCTTGTATTGGTGGGCGCTTCATTGGAAAGTGGAAGGCGAATGGATGGACGTTTTGCCACAGCGATCACCATATGGTGAATTGGGGCTCAAGGCAGAAACGATGAATTGGACGGACCGTGACGCCTTGCTCACCATCCTCGAACATGGACAATGGAACGAGGAACATCAACTGTCGTTTGAGACCCAATTGATGATTGTGCCTGGATATCGCATTCGGATGGTGCAAGGGTTGGTCACCAATTTTCACCAGCCCGGAAGTACGCTGCTCTGCCTCGTGGGCGCCTTCATTGGCATGTCCTCTTGGCAAGCATTGTATGAGGAAGCCTTGAACATGGGGTACCGTTTCCTCAGCTACGGTGATGGCTGCCTTCTTTGGCTTGCACCTGACAATTGAAACGAGTTTGAATGACAAGCCCCGCCGGATGGCAGGGCTTGTTCATCACGGACCCGCGATGCGCATCAATTTTGCTGGCGGCGATTGTCCTCTACACCCGCGGCTTTCTGCATCACATTCAACACCGTGAATGGGAAATTGGTGCGTGCCCGAGAAGCAAGTGTGCTTTGTTCTTCGAGGTAGCTGTCTTTCTCTCCGGCATCCGAAACCTTTTGAGGAGAGATGACCCAAACGCCGTAGGTACCTACGATGGGTTCAGAAACTTCGCCAGTTGGCGTGGAGAACGCGGCGCCAGCCACTTTGGGTTCGGTGGATGCTCCACTTCCTCGGATGGTCGGGAATTTGATGCTCACATCGCGTCCGGTTTTCACCGTTTCCCCAACAGCTGCCGCAATGTCGTCCAGGCTTGAGCCTGCCATCTTTGATGCGTACAATGCACCCTTGGCTTCGTTGGTGGCACCTTCCACCATCTTTTCGCGGACGTCTTCAAGTTCGGGTGCACCAGCATTGGTGATTGCATCGAGGTGTGCGACTATGTAAAAGTCTGATGTGAGAATGGGATTGGACACTTCGCCCTCTTCGCTTCTGTAACTCCAAGCCACGATTTCTCCGGCATCTTTCACGCCTGCGATGCTCCGTGCCGCAGGCGCAATGCTGTTGGCTTCGCCTGTGGCATAACCAGCTTCTTTCGCCGCTGCCATCAAGCTTTCCTTGTCGGTGGCGTTGATGGCAAACTCACTTGCCATGGCGTACGCGTCTCGTGCCGTGGCCGCGGATGCAGCAACTTGCTTTGAGATGAAGGCCACTTTGGCTTCTTCCACTTGTGTGCGACGGTCGAGCACTTCAATCAAGTGCACCCCATAGGTCGTCTCAACCCAACCGAGGGCACCAATGGGCTTGTTGAAGCAGAAATCTTCGAAAGGTTTGACCATGCGTCCTTTGGGGAAAAAGTCATACACGCCGCCAGTGCTTTTGGACCCGGGGTCGCCGCTGAACCGTTGGACCAGGTCGTCAAAGTCTCCTCCGTTGCGCAGCACACGCTTCAAACTGTCGGCGCGTTGCCCCAATTCGGCCATTTCCTCTTTGTCAGAAGCGTTGGTGGCTGTCAGCAAAATGTGCCGGCATTTGGCGGCTTCGTCTGGCACCATGGCGCGGTCGAGGATGCGCGCCACTTGGATTTGGCCATTCTTAGTGTAAGGCCCCACCACGCTGCCAGGCTTTTCACTGAAGAATTTGGATTCGTTGACGTCGAGTTCAACTTGCGCAAGACGCAGGTTGCGGATGTCTTCACGACCGTTGGCGTCCTTGGCAAATGCTTCCGCGTCGTCGGCGTCCGCCCACTCTTCCGCAAGACTTTCCAACTCAATCTCCATTGCTTTGAGGTCCGCGGCACTCGCACCCACGGGAATTTTCACAAACGAAAGATTGCGACCCTCAGTCTGTTGATACTTGGGGTCGTCTTTGTGCGCCTTGTAGTATCGTTTGATGTCGCTTTCTGACACATCGACATCTTCATCAGCGATGTTCTTGTACAGCTTGGCAACGTACTTGATTTCTGCTTTGGTGTCGGTGTTCTTGAATTCGTACTTTCCTTCGAGGCTGTTGGTGTACAAGGCGTCTGCAAGCAGGGCATCCAGCTTCTCCTTTTTGCGTTTGCCGATGATCAATTTTTTGTAGCTCAACAGATTCAGTTTGCCTTGATCCGTGGTGAGCATGGCACCAAAGTTTTGCTGCCAGAACGTCTTGTTTTCACCATTGCTGTAAAAGGCACGGCTCATGTAGGGCGAGTCCAAATCGCCAAAGAGCATTTCCTGGAATTCGGCATCCGTGACCTCAAGTCCCAAGGCGTCGTAGGTGTCGTCGAGAACGATGTTGGCAGTCATGTCACTCCAAACTTCGTCTTGGAGTTGATCCCCAGAGAATCCGAGTCGGCGACGTTCTTCCACTTCCATTCGGTATTCGATGGCACTTACACTTTGACCGCCTACGCTGCCTAAGTCGCGGTTGTTGCCTTGACCAATCAAGGCCAACACGGCGTCGTAGGGCACCAAAAAGCCCAACATTCCAATTCCGATCATTGCGAGCAACAGTCCTTGTCTGTTGCGGATTTGTTCAATCATTGCCATGGTCCTCTCGCTTAGCGTTTTTACAGGGTTGCGAAGATAACGCTTCCTGACCAACTGTGCACCTCGGCCCTCAAGCCTTCGGAACGGGGGTGAATTCCACCCACACAATGCGGTTCTCGGCGACCTCCTTGACGACGAATTCAAAGGGAGGCACCTGCACCACGGTGCCTTCTTCGGGAATGTCACCGACTTCTTGAAGCAACAACCCACCCAATGTGTCGTACGCTTCGGCCTCGGGGAAATTCCAACCGTGAAGCTCATTGAGAGCACGGATTTCACGGCGGGCTGGGATGCGCCATGCTTGATCGCCCACCAGGTGCTCCATGTGTTCTTCTTGATCGTCGTGCTCGTCTTCAATTTCGCCAAGCAGCTCTTCGACGATGTCTTCCATGGTCAGGATTCCTGCCGTCCCGCCGAATTCATCCACAACGACAGCCAAGTGCCGCCTGCGCTTCAAAAATTGACGCAACAGTTCATCACCGGGCATGGGCTCGGGGACCACAAACGTCGGCAACAAGATGGACCTCAAAGACTCGGGCCGGTCGAAGAGATCTTTGGCATGGACGTATCCCACGATGTGATCCATGTCCCCTTTGAACACCACAAGCTTTGAGAAGCCCGTTTCCGTGAAGGCCAATTGAAGTGCCTCCACAGAGGTGTCGATGTCGACGCCACTGACCTCGTTGCGAGGCACCATGCTGTCCCGAGCTTGAATGCTGGGCAAATCGAGGGCATTTTGAAGGATTTGAAGCTCGTGCTCCAGCTCTTGCTCTGGCGCCATCCGACCGCTCAGCCCCTTTACGAAATGGTCCAAATCGCTCACGCCGAGGGTGTCAACAGACACCTCGACATGACCCCGAACAAACGGTCGCAGCAGTCCCTTGCTCACCATCATCACTACCCAAGCCGGTGCGGCCAACACCACCACCACCACCACCAAGGGGTAAGCCATGACATGGAGCCAGACATTGGGAGAAGCGTGGAAGAGGGACTTGGGCATGAATTCGGCCAAAACGAGCACCACGGCCGTCGTGATGCCTGTTTGTGTGGCCAAGACAGCGATGGGTTGTGCGGCGTTTTGCCATCCTGAAACCCCAAACAGCCATTGGCTGATCAACGCGCCAGACTCCATCCCACAAATCACCAATGCAAGGTTGTTGCCGACGAGCATGGAGGCAATGAACAATTGCGGCCTGTTCGACAAGGCAGCCACGACTTTGCCTCTCAGGGAAGACTGTGCATTCAGCTCTGTTTGCAGTCTGCTCGAGGCAACAAAAGCCATTTCCATCCCTGAAAAGAAGGCAGAGGCCAAAAGAGAAAGGGCCAGAATGACAATCGAACTCGAAGGGTCAGGATCCATGCACGCGGTTTCGGTTCATCGAAAGATACGTCGCAAGCTCATTGAGGCCGTGCCATGCGCACGCGAAAGGCACGACGAACTCCATACCACAACCAAGAGATGCAGGGGAAGAGACCAAGGGTCCAACGGGTCATGTCTTCGTTCCACCACAAGTAGAGTACGTAACCTGTGGTGACCACGGACGTGACGAGCCAAAACAACTCGGCTGCCCGTGCAGTTTTGTAAGGGGCCGAAGCCTCGGTTGTCTGGGAATCGCTCATGCCCCAAAGATGAAACATGTCAGGGATTCTTGGGCACTTCTTTCGTTACCCCCAGGTCGAATGACCCAGTAGGAGCCAGGATTTCATACTTCTCAAATTGGCTGTCGGCGCGCAGGCCACGACCGCGCAGCACTCCCTGAGCAGTTTCAATTTCCACAGGCCGGTCTGTATGCACCAAATCAGAGTCGTGGGACCACACCAAATGCTCCGTGAGAAGGCGCTCGCCTTGGTGGTTGATCAGCTCCACTTCTTCCCAAGCCTCGAGTCGACTTGATTCATCGTCGTAGGTTCCACGCACTGCCGAGAGCCGAGCAGAATGTCGAGTTTGGGTGCCTCCAATGAACAGAGTGAACCCCTTGTCGACGTGCCAGAGCGAGGGTGTTTCGTTGTCCGTGTTCTCAGATTCCCATCGCACGAGCATCGAGGCTTTCAAGGACTGTATCACCTTGCCGCGTTCGGTGTACTCGAAGTACCCATCTTCGACAATTTGAGAGGGACGATGTGATTCTTGGAGTCCCTGATTGTCTCGATTGGAATGTGTGATCCCTTCGTCACTGCATCCAAGCAAGGCCACAATCACGCCCAACAAGAAAACCGTCCAACCGAAAAGGAATGAACGGTTTCTGTGCATGTACAATCGAGGGTGCATCAGCGCACCCGAATGGTGGTTGTCTCGCCTGAACAAGGACAGCCAGGCTTGTTGGGGACGGTGAAGGATCCACCCGCTTGCTTTCCGTATGTGAAGATGTCGTCCACTGTGGGGAACTGCTTGGCCATGTTGGCGATTTTCTTGCTTGCCAATTCAGCGAGGTCCGCGTTCATCCTTTTGGCTCTGGCGTAGTAGTCCGAAGCCACCCAATAGACAGAGCGCGCTCCCAATGCGCCATCGTTGCAGGCTGACGAACTGCCGGCGATGGCATCTCCAATCAGCATGTATGCATCACCGTTGTTGGCGTCAATGTTCAAGACTCGCTGCGCGTAGCGCTTGGCTGTGCCCGTGCGCCCCATTGCGCTCGCAATTTGTCCTGTCTTCAACAGGTACGTCACTTGGTCGGTGCAATCGCCACATCGAGCAACGGCATCTTCCATGTAAGAGAAGCTCGAATCGAGTCGGCTCGCTTTGGCAAAACCAATGCCAATGGCGTACGCAGCAGGGGCTGAGGGCTCCACGGCATACACAGCAGTGGCCACAGGCAGGAACAAAGCGTTGTCTGTGCACTCTTTTTTGTTCAACAATCGCAACACCTTGAGCTTGAGATCCATGTTGTCTGGTTCGGCTGCAATGGCCGCTTCAAGCACGGGCACCATGTCCGCACAGTCTGCGATGGCGACAAACACGGTTTCGATGTTGCTCTTGGCTTTCTCATAGCGCTTGATGTCGCTCTCTTTTCCAGCTTCTTGCGCTCTGGTCAAACCGGCTTGGATGTAGTCAGTGAGCGTCAAATAATCCGTCAACATCTGAGCGCGCATGGCTGTCTGTGCAACCTCATCTCCTTTCAGGGTGCGCTTCATTGTGTAGAAGCTCGCGGTGTAGTACTGGTATAGGGTGGTGGCCGAAGACGCACCCTTCAAACAATCGATGCTCTCTTTGAACATCTCATAGGCACGCTGGTGCTCATCCTTGTTGTATTTGTAAAAGTCTGCGGCTTTGCGGCCCAAAACTTCACAGCGGTTGTTGGGTTTGCGCTTGGTGGCCGGAAACAACTCCATGCGCTTGTCGTGCAGAAACATGAGGCTGTCTACCAGCACGGCGTGACGCGGATCGGTGGCTTCGATTTTCTTCAATTCTTTGCCCACAAAAGATGCTCCATCGGCGTAGATTCCCTCACTGGCTCGTTCGGGACAAACGGCACATGCCTTTCTCCACTGGATGTACGCCTCGTCATAGTTCTTTTGCTTCTTGTAGGACTTGTAGACGCTCAGCGCTTCTTTGCAATTGATGCGCTGCTCTTCGGTGGCGCCGTATTTGTCGTCTTGCGCAAAGCAGGCATTGCCCAACAATGCGCTGGCAAGGCTGACGAAGAAGATGTGTTGCAGGACCTTCATGGTTTCTTGTTTTCTGTGGTTCAATGTGAGCCTGATGCAAATGCGTTCAATCGTACAACCGGGGAATCAGCCACAGGTTCTTGGCGGTAGGCGTCAAGGTGACGCCGACATGAAGCCTGAGGGTGGATTCGGCATGCACAGCAGTGAGCGTGGTGCTTCGGGTGCCAAAATCCATGCCAAAGTGGAGTTGGCTTGCGCTCCGGCTGCCTTTCAAGGGCATGTTCAGTCCCATACTCACACGTTGTTCTGTCAAAGCGTGACTGGATTCATCCCCATCCAAAATGGCGGTTGGCAGCGTGGATTGGCGAAATCCAAAGCGCCACGTGGACCGCGTTGGGTTGCCCGACTTTCTTTTTGGGGTGACCATGAGGCCAATGGCGGTGCTGCTTGCGTCGTTCCATTCCGAGGACCCTTCCATCAAGTGGTCCAAAGATTTCTGGGAAGAAGACCAAGCTTGGGCATGGTGATCGACAAAAACGCCGAATCTGCCCCCAGAAGGCCCATCCCATTGAATGCCTCCACCCAGCGTCCATTGTTGTGGAACCTCTCCTTTGAGAATGGCGGATTCAAAGGACGACGTGTCCAGCCCAGAAACAATCCCATTGAAAAGGACGGTGGATTGCACCAGATGTGTAAAGTCTGTGCTCAGCGTGCGCGCAGGGCTCCACGTCCCCCCAAGTTTCAGCATCCAACTTCCTTCAAAGTCCTTTGAGTCATTGTAATTCACGCGCAACATGGTGTACCCCTCAGCGCCAAAGACGACGCCGCTGGCGCGATGCCTGGAAGAAATGGAGGTTCGCACGTCTCTGAACGTGGCGTCTTCGATGTCCAAAAAGGCATTTTGGATGGCATCACCAAACCAATGGTCAGCCTGGATGCCAGCATCCAATCCCCATGTGTTGACCAACACGCTGTCTTCTTTTCCTGCAGACCGCCAACTCCGGCCACGCCATCCACGAGACAATCCGACATAGGCACGCGCAAGGCCTCCTTGGCCTTCGTAGGTCTCGTTGATGTTACCGAGGGTGGAGTCGGTCAATGAACGGGACACATTGAAGGCCTTGGATGTCAATGGCGTCAGACCCAATTGAAATGCCCGCGGCCGCCTAGGTCGTTTGATGACCAACCCAAAACTGCCAGGCCCACCTGTCGCAGTTTGTGCGTACCGATCGCCTTCTGTCAGGCGAATGCCTTGGAAGTGGACAGAACCTTGAAACGTGGGATTCACGATGCCTGCCGAAGAGGCCGGTTGGTCGGCGTTCACAGCCATGTGGCCAGTAGAAACAGAGGTCACACCGCCCATGCTGGCCAGCGCAGGGGTCAAGGTTCCTTGCGAGGTCCCCAAGCCAAAACGTGCGAAGGGACTGAAATCGGTTTCTTGGGAGATGCCTTCCAAACTTCCTGTGAGCAGGGCCAAACACAAGATCCAAGCGCGCCCTGAACGGGCATGTACAAGGATGTCAGGAGATGTCATGGAAGTGTCGAAGAAGTGCATGGTGCCCTTTCAGGGTCAGATGAGCGTCGGCGAATTTCGGGAGGATGCCTCGGAGTTCCAAGTGCGCGGCATCTCCTCCGGTCAAGATGAGGCCAAGATTTGGCACTTCTTGGCGCATCGCAGTCCATCTGCCCTCAATCTCGGCCACCAATCCACCAACAGCCCCTGCGAGCATTGCCTCGGCAGTGTTGAGGCCGAGGGCATTGGCTTGACAAAGGTCAACGGAGAGGTCATTCATTTCGATTTGTGGCAGGTTGGCGGTGCCCTTGGACATGGCCGAAAGGCGCATTTCAAGTCCTGGTGCGATGACGCCTCCTGCATGTCTTCCCATGTGAAGAAGGTCCATCGTCACGCACGTGCCAGCATCCAAAATGAGCCAGGACTGGTCCGGTTCGGCACCCTCCAAAGCGCCTTTGAGCACTCCCCATGCATTGGCCACCCGATCCAGTCCCAAGGTCTCACGCGAAGTCACAAGAGATGGAAGTGGATGGCCGTCGCCTGGCCCAAACACGTGACAGGAAGGAGTGATTGAAGTCCACGGTTCGAGGTTGCCGCTGCCGGACACCCAAACGAGGTCTCCTTCTTGCACGTCCCGTCGCCAATCGTCCATGGCCTCGAGGTTGTCGATGGCCGCGCGTTTCAATGTCACGGGGGGAGCCGACACGGGGGCAGATGCATCGAACGCGGCCCATTTGACGCGGGTGTTCCCGACTTCAAGAACCCAATGCTTCATGACCAAGAAAGGGATTCCATGATGCGACGAATGTCCGCTTCCATCCGCTCGAGCACGGGGGCTGTGCTGTCGGGGTTGGGGGCATGATTGAAGTAGAGCGAGCCACGCAAGAAATGGGTGGTGCTGTCGGTGACAAAAAATTGAATGGGCGCGGCCACGGGCCCCTCCAACACGTACATCATCCCAGATTTGTCCGACAAGTCCAAAGCATGTCTCCTGATTCCCGCGGCGGCAACCTCATGGCCAAACACGAGAGATTGTGCGTCTTGCACCAGTTTCGAGAGCTCATTGTCAACGGGTCTTTCGGTGCAATGGACACGTGCATTGAAGCGAGGAAACACGAGGTTGTACCAGCAGCCGTCATCACCGTCAGGGGCAACTCGAACTTCCACCTTGGCATGGGTCGGCAGGCGGTAGGAGGTGTTGCAGGGGGAGGTGTATCGCGCCGAGGAGGTGTCGGGCAAAGTGATGCGAACGTGACCTTGTGGTCTGGGCACGGGAATTGCATCAGGTTGGATCCACCACGCCACTCCTGACATGAGGACCACGATGGCCAGAAGCCACTTCCAAAGGCCTTTCATCGGGGCAGGTTTGGATTCAGTCATGACGTGGGTGAGGATGCTTCTGTGGCTCCATCTCCGGTCCGGGGCAATTCGATTTTGATGCGATGAATGCGTCGTGAATCGCCAGCATCCACGCTCAATTTGACCCCTTCGAACTCCACAAATTCTCCCTTCCGGAGCAACTTCCCGGATTGTTCGACCATGAATCCTCCAAGCGTGTCGCTTTCCCCTTTGGCCGCCTCCCAGGCCTCTTCATTCAACCCCAAAATTCGGTAGGCATCGAGCAGGGAAGTTTTGGCTTCCATCAAGTACGTGTAATCGTCGAGAACAGAGTGCATCACCTCTTCGTCGTCAAATTCATCTGCGATGTCACCCACAATTTCTTCCAGCACATCTTCGAGGGTGACGATGCCGCTCGTGCCACCGTATTCGTCAACCACAATGGCGATGTGGACTTTTTTTGATTGAAATTCTCGAAGCAGGTCGTCGATTTTTTTGCCCTCTGGAATGTACATCGGAGCGCGCAGCGCGGACGTCCAATCAAGGTCATCCATGTGCAGCGAAGGCAGAAGATCTTTGACGTGCAGGATGCCAATGATTTGGTCAGGGGAGCCCTCGTGCACGGGAATGCGGCTGAAGCCGGATGCCACGATGGTTGCACGCACGTGACCCCAAGAATCCTCTTTGCTGAAGGTGCTGATGTCGGTCCGGGGTGTCATGACCTGTTTGGCATCCTTGGACCCAAAATTCACAATGCCCTCCAAGATTCGTTGTTCATCTTCACTGCGCTCTTCATTGTCCGTCAATTCAAGGGCTTGTTCCAAATCCTCCACGCTCACTTCTGTGGCAGGGGCTTGGAGTTTTGCGTCCATCCATCGGCCCAACCGCACAAGAGGCAGCCATGCAGGACGAAAAATGCGTTGACACCAATGCAAGGGACCAGATGTGATTTTGGCGAGTTCAACCCCAAACGTCGTGGCATAAATCTTGGGAATGACTTCGCCAAACAACACAAGCAAGAACGTCACGCCTGCCACGTGGATCAGGGTGTTGAGCCAAGCGGGCAATGTTTGACTTGGAAACAAATCCTCGGCAACCACGGTGGCAATGAGCACGATGGAAATGTTGACGAGGTTGTTGACCACCAGGATGGTTCCAAGCAGGTTTCGCGGCCCATCGGTGTTGTTGGGTGTGCGCATCAAAGCGAGCACACGCGATGCGCCGGCCGAATCGTCGTCTTCAAGTTCA
The DNA here is from genome assembly GCA_036339415.1 of Bacteroidota bacterium. Classification (GTDB taxonomy): domain Bacteria; phylum Bacteroidota; class Bacteroidia; order Flavobacteriales_D; family Sanyastnellaceae; genus UBA11663. Next base: position 18,192 of record JAYZBB010000071.1, read on the forward strand.
CTCAGCGATTGAGGGGAAAGGCTGAAAAAGGCCACCTCAGATCCTGAGACCAGGGCGGAAATCACCAGAAGAACGGCCACCACGAGCAGACTTGCCCAATGGTCCATCAAGGTCGCGGCGTTCACCACACTTTCCATGGGATTGGGGTCCGATCAGAACGGCAGGTCGTCCGTGTTGGCGGGCTCGGGTGCTGTGTTTGTTGTCGCTGCTGGAGCTGCCATTTGCGCAGGCTCTTGAACGGCTGCTGCAGTTGCGGCTTGCGGCTGGTTGTCTCGGTTGGGCGCAGGACCGAGGAGTTGCAAGACGTCAGCAACCACTTCGGTGGTGTAGCGATTTTGACCTTGCTGGTCCTGCCACTGACGCGTTTTAAGTTTGCCCTCGATGTAACACTGGGATCCTGTTTTCAGGTATTTGCCGGCAGTTTCAGCGAGCCCCCTCCAAAGGACGACGTTGTGCCATTCGGTGTTGGTGATGCGCTCGCCTGACGCCCGATCTGTGTACGATTCGGAAGTGGCCATGCGGAGAGAACAAACAGCTACACCGTTGGGGGTGTAGCGCAATTCTGGGTTTTGGCCGAGGTTGCCGACCAAGATCACTTTGTTGATGCCTGCCATGCGCCGAAGGTACTGCTTTCAAGGCAGTTCCTCAATGCCAATTTGACGCAACAGTTCATCCCAAATTTTCGTAAGCAACCTGGGTCTTGGCCGCCTGCCAAATTCTGCCCAAGACATCAATCGTCCCCCAGTCGCCTCTGCGTAGTTGCGAAGGCTTTGTTCATCTGGGGCTTGCCAATGGTAGAACGAGGCTTCAATGCGCTTGTGGGTCAACAGGTGCTTCACGGGTGTTCCCATGAGGCCGACTTCATTGAAGTGGTCTGGGGGTGCGGATTCGGGAAACACCCACATTTTTGCCCAAACACCATGCGCTTCTCGTTGCACCACTGCCACACTGGACGCCCAGGTGGACACATGCCAATGCAACGGCCAGTGTTCTGCCTTCTTTTTGGGTTTCTTCACGGGCATCACGCTCCACATGTCGGGATTGTTTGCGGAGCAACATGTGTTGGCCAGGGGGCAACCATTGCACTCAGGGTTTTGCGGCTTGCAAATCAAGGCGCCGAGTTCCATGACAGCCTGATTGTGGCTCCCGGCGTCGTTTCTGTCAAGCCAGGCATCTGCGATGGTTTGGATGGCAACAGCGCCTGCTTTCGAGTCTACGGCTTCCGTGATGCCTCCCCATCTGGACGCCACGCGTTGCACGGTGCCGTCGACGGCGGCCACCGCCTCCCCGAAGGCAATGGAGGCAATCGCCGCTGCCGAATACGGACCGATTCCAGGCAAGGAAAGCCAGCCGGCATATGTCGAAGGAAAG
>JAYZBB010000072.1:0-26905 GCA_036339415.1 Bacteroidota bacterium
ATCCCCCATTTCCACGCAGAATTTGCTGCGCGCCATGCGTGAGTCGCTGAGGCGTGCAATGCTGGCTATGGCGCTCGGTGTGGGGCTAACCGGGTGCTTGTACCAGGACTTGGAAGTGCTTGAAGTGGAGGCCTTCTCAGATCTTTCGTTCTCCCTTCAAGGCATGCAAGCCCAAATGAACGTGGACGTTTTCAATCCCAATCCCTACGCTGTCAAGGTCACAGGCACGGACGTAAAGCTCTACGTGGACGAGGCGGTGGTCGGGGACGTCACGCTTCATGAAATCACGACGATTCGTCCAGAGGCACGGGCCACCGTTCCCTTGCACGTCCGCACCCGGCAAGGGGCGCTGCGTGACGTGCTGAAACACGATTTGATGAATTTGATTCGCGGCACGGACGTCGCATGCACAGCCAAAGGAAAGGTGACGGGCAAGGCGTTTGGCCTTTCCTTCACGGTGCCTTTGACCCACAACCAAACCTTGAATACCCAACCATGATGGTTCGAATCCAACACCCTTACACGTGTGTCCTGCAAGGCCTGACCTTGGTCGCGGCGCTCACGTTGTCCATGGTCACGTCGTGGGGCCAGGAAAACACGGAGATCGACCCCGTGGAGTCCTTGGTGGAGTCCATGAACGTCCGTCACATCGGTCCTGGAACCATGAGCGGCAGGGTCACCTCCATTGCCGTTCCGCACAACGAACCCGAAGTCATCTACGTCGGAACGGCATCAGGCGGGCTTTGGAAGAGCACCAGTGCAGGCGTCACATGGGACCCCATCTTTGACGACCAACCCACCCAAAGCATCGGCGCCGTTGCTTTGAGTCCACTCAACCCAGATTTGGTGTGGGTAGGGACCGGGGAGGGCAATCCCCGAAACAGCCACACCAGTGGCCGCGGCGTGTTCAAGAGTTTGGACGGCGGAAGCACCTGGACCTTCATGGGCCTTGAAGGCACGCGCAACGTTCACCGCATCTTGATCCATCCTCGAGACCCCAACACGGTCTTCGTTGCTGCCACTGGTTCGGCATGGGGCGACAGCGAGGACCGCGGGGTGTACAAGTCCACCAACGGAGGTGCGACGTGGTCTCACATCCTCAGTGTGGATGCGCGGACGGGTTGCGCAGAGCTCATCATGGACCCCTCCAACCCGGACAAGTTGTTTGCCGCCATGTGGTCCTTCCGCCGTCAGCCATGGACGTTCCAGTCTGGTGGCGAGGGCAGTGGACTGTACATCACGCACGACGGAGGCCAAACCTGGGTTCAGCGCACCAGCGAAGACGGCCTTCCCGAGGGCGAACTCGGTCGGATGGGGTTGGCCATGAGTGCAGCCAATCCCGATGTGGTGTATGCCTTGATTGAATCAGAGGACTATGCCTTGTACCGTTCGAACGATGGAGGGGTGTCCTTTCAGCGGCAAACAACGGACAGCGACGTGGGCAACCGCCCCTTTTACTACGCGGAGATTCATTGCGACCCCACCAACGAGGACCACATTTACAGCTTGTGGAGCATGGTGTCCAAATCCACAGACGGCGGGCGAACCTTCGACATCATTTTGCCTTACAGCGGAGTGCATCCCGACCACCACGCGATGTACATCCACCCCACCGACCCCAATTACTTGATCAATGGAAATGATGGAGGATTGAACATCAGCCGAGACGGTGGAGACCACTGGACGTTCGTCAACAACCTGCCCGTGGGGCAATTCTACCACATTGCCGTGGACGACGAAGAACCGTACAACGTCTACGGGGGCATGCAGGACAATGGTTCTTGGATCGGCCCTTCGGCGGTGTGGCATGCCGACGGCATTCGAAACGAGGACTGGCAAGAAGTGCTGTTTGGCGACGGGTTTGACGTGCAGCCAACTGGGGACGGCGACGTTTACGCGATGTACCAGGGAGGCGCTTTGAATCGCGTGGCGCGAAACACCCTGCGTTCCGTGGGCATTCAACCAGTGTCCCCGGATTCGGTGCCGCTTCGGTTCGCATGGAACGCAGCACTTGCCCTTGACCCCAACAATCGTGAGGGCCTGTATTTTGGGTCTCAACGCGTCCACCACAGTGCCGATCGCGGTCGGACTTGGACCACACTAAGCCCGGACCTCACCACCAACGATCCTGAGAAACTCAAACAAGCGACAAGCGGTGGTCTTACCATCGACGCCACCAAGGCGGAGAATCACTGCACCATTTTGCGCATTGAACCGTCCCCATGGCGTCCCGACGAACTTTGGGTCGGCACCGACGACGGTCGTTTGCAACACACGACAGATGGTGGCGAAACATGGACCGACCACAGTTCGCAATTGAAGGGCTTGCCAGCAGGCTCTTGGATCCCTTTCATTCATGTCAGCCCTCACTCCCCGGATGAGGTCTATGTGGTTGCCAACAACTACCGTCGCAACGATTGGGCACCGTACCTCTACCGCACCATGGATGGTGGAAAGTCATGGAAAAGGTTGGTGTACGGCGAAGATGTGCCGGCCCATGTGCAATGCGTCGTTCAAGACTCGGAGGCGCCGGATTTGCTGTTTTTGGGAACGGAAGAGGGACTGTACTTCAGTGTTGACCGTGGCGTGAATTGGCGACGGTGGTTGCATGACGTGCCTGCCGTTCCCGTACGAGACATGGCGTTGCAAGTGCGTGAGGGAGACCTTGTGCTCGGGACGTTTGGCCGTGCGGCGTATGTGATTGAGGATCTGTCGCCGTTGCGCGCACTTGCCAACGAGGGTGCTGCCGTCTTGAACGCGACGTTCCTTGCCTTCGACGCGGCCACGGGTTACGACGTTCCTTGGCCGAGGCCTGCCGGAAGTCGGTTCATGGCGGATCACGTCTGGAAGGGTGAGAACAGAGCTCGCAGTGCCCACGGCCATGTGTACGTGCATGCCGACACAGCAGAGGTCCACTCAGAACTGTTGGTGGTCATCCTGGATCCCGCCACAGGGGACACGCTTCGCAGAATGAAGCGGGACGTCGATGCAGGCTGGCAACAACTGCAATGGCGAGGTGACACGGATGGGGTTCGATGGCCCAGTCAAAAGCTCGAACAGGACGATGACCCGAGGGGCGGTGGACCCGTTGTGACCCCTGGCGTCTACGATGCCATCCTCACGCTAGGGACCCAAGTGGACACGATGCAAATGGCGTGGTCAGCCGATCCGCGAACGCCCTTCGACCAGGCAGCGTACGCCTCCGGAAAAACCCATCGCAAGGCTGTGGATGCCGAGGTCAAACGGCTCGCAGGATTGATGCAAGAACTTGCCGTCGCCGAGGAGACCATGAAGGCCATGGCGTCGGTGTGGGCTCGGTTGCAAAACACAGAAGGCCTCGACTCTCTGCAGGCAGCAATGACAGACGGAATCAAGGACATCCGTGAGATGTTGTGGACGCCGAAAGACTTCGTTGGGTACGATCATGTCACCGTGAGGGTGATGGACGAATTGTACCAAGCGATGCCGGATTTGCATGAAGGCGCCACGGCGACGGATCAACGTCAGCTCCAAAGGGTGATTGGGTCCATCGACCAAGTTGAAGCAGAGGTCAAGGCGTTGATGGCCAGCACGTGGGCTGCGTTGCAGGAAGCTGCCGAAAGCCTTCCTGCCACCTTGGAAGAGGTCATGGAAGGCGTCCGCAGTGCTGAAGACTGACGTCAGAGCCCGCTCCATGGCCGCAGCAAACGGGTGTAGCCGATTTGCATCGTGATGTTTTGCATTCGGTCGTCCCAGGTCGTGTTGGGGTTGACCAAGTTGGGTTTGGGGACAATGCCAGGGAGACTTTGCGTGTGTCGGATGAACCACTCTCCTTGTTCGCTCGTCCGCATGCCAACCCAAACGACCCCGCTCAGTTCCCAAGCGCGGATGGGCAACTCAGTCTCGACCCATGTGCCATCAGAAACACCGTTGACGACGCCGTCTTCAAGTCCAGAAATCAACACTCCTGGCTGAATGCCTGCACCCACGGTGAAGTTCTCTTTGAAGTCGTAAACGAGCGTCAAGGGGACGTCGACGTAAGTGAACCGATAGGCCCAGGTGTCGTAATCGCCGGTTTTTAGATTTTGGACTTTGCGGCTGCCTTTTTGGTTGAAGACCATGCCCATTTGGAATCCCAAATCTCGGAACTGGCGGATGTCCAGCACAGCTCCCGCATGAAGCCCCAACTTGTTGAATCCATCAATGCCATCTCCCCTCACTTGGGCTGCCGTCACGCCTGCCGTCACGCCACCGTTGAACAGCCATCGTTTGCCTTGCCCGCTCTGGGCGTGGGCACCACAGATGAACCAAAAGGACCCAGCGATTGTGATCAGAAACCTTGTCATTCTGCAAGGTGGACAGCGAGGGTCTGAATCACGTTGCCATTGTCGTTGATCAACACAGCAATGACCTCCGAAGCATTGATGTCCCAATCCTCATTCCATGTGTAACAATAGCTCACCTGATGGGTGTCTCCTGCGGAAGGATCTTCTGCAATGACCAGTCCTTTGGCCCCTGTCACACTGCCTCTGAGCATGTGTTCGTGCTCGAAGTCTTCCACTCTGCCAGGCCCAGCAGGATCCGCATTTTGATACCACAGTTGTGGTGCTATGATGTGATTTTCAGCAATCAGCAGGGCCAATTTGACTGGACCCGTCACGTCTTCAAACCAGGTGACATGGGCATGCATGACGAGGTCGTTGTTTTCCTCTTTGTCCACCACCATTTGCAACCCTGCATCGGGTTCTTGTGACAAAAGCGGATTCAACGCATCCGCCCATTGATTGGGCCCCAAAGAAGTGGATTCTTCAGGGGTTCGATTCACCCGGCCAATTGGGTTTTGTGGGAACTGCAAATCCTCCCAAAAGACATCTCCTTCTGCCGTGGTCCAATCGGTGGGATAGTCGTTGTTGGTTCCTGCCAGGTTTCCCGCATGGATGGCCAAGGGCACAACTTGGTCTGGGTGAGAGGCCATGAATTCTGACAACAGGAGTCCAGCAGGAGGGCAGTTGCCACATTGGTGGGCTGTGAAATCTTCAATCAGAACACGCTGAATGTCAGATTGGAGAGGCACAAATTGTGGCAACACAAGGGTCGATGTGTCGCAATCCGGCACCACCCCGATGACAGGATTGTCGAGCTTGTCACAAGACTGCATGAGGGCCGCCCCCAGAAGGACAGTCACCCAGCACGCGTTGCGAAAAGAATGGTTCATTGATGGAGGAGAATCAAAGTTTGTGCGCTGTTTTCAGTCCGAACTTCCAACAAGTAGGTGCCAGACTCCAATTGCTGAACGTCCATGGTGTGGAGGTGGTTGCCTGACGCCAACGCGCCGAGGTCAGAATTCATCACGACTTGACCTGCCACATTGCGCACGGTCACCACCACGCGTGACGCTTGTCCCAATGTCAAGTTCAGGCTTGCATCAAAATGGGATGGATTGGGGTAAAGGGCACAATGCACGTGCGCTTGGAATTCTTCCACGGAGGTAACTTCGACGGCGTGCAGCTCAAACGACACCTCAGAGAAGGGGTCCAATTCTTGGTAAAACAAATCCTGATCGACCACGGTCACACCATCCAAGCTGTTCACTTCGAGGAAGCCCACACCGTCCATGGAGGTTGCCAAATTGAGCAAGCCATCGCCCCCCGCATCCAGCAAATTCAGACGGTAGCATCCCAAAGATGGCAAGGTGACGGGCCAGCTGTATTCAGTGGTGGCCTCCAAGGTCTCGGTTCCGGGGAGGACGGAGGCAATCACAGTGCCGTCGTCGGCCAACAATTCCCAACCCAGTTGCTCTGGGGCACCGTCTGTTTTTAGGTTGATTTGCAAGTTGTTGGTCACGTCTTCACTGGTTTTCACGTGGCCCGTGGTGGAATTGTTGGCCTCGTTGTCGTCTGGCGAGACGACGTCAAACACGTACGTCGTGTTGGCATCCAAGACCACGTCAATCAGGTCTATAGTGGTGAGGTCGTATTTGCCCAAGGCTCCTTCCCAGCTCACCGTTTCCAACACTTCTGTGGCGTTGAATGGCAGCAATTTGGACACTTGAATGTTGCATTCGGTCAAGGTGTCCAACCCGTTGTTCATCATTCGAATTGCCAAGGAAACGGGATTGTCTCCGCAAGTGGATGCTTGCCCCACATAGTCCATCAGCAAGACGTCATTGGGCATGCTTGCAGGCATGCAAGATGCCGAGCTGAGCAGGGTTTCGTGCCCGACGAAGGACGCCTGACCAGATTCACTCAGGATTTTGTTGGGACAAATGGTGTATATGGTTGGGAAATAGGTGCACCCAAAGTCGTCAAAGATGTTTCCTGCATTGTCGATGATCGGATAGGGCGTGTCCGTCACCCAATCTCCAGCGGTGTTGGAGCCAGTGCCGTGCAAGTCTTCGTCGGTGGTGGTGTCGTCACCTTCGATGAAGAACACACGCAATTCATTCGTGCCTTCGGGGCCATATTGATTGTAGAGTTCTTTCAGAACGCCCTCTTCATGGTACGACCAGCAAGGGGGGCACCATGTGGCAGAAAAATCCAGGATCACTTGATACCCGGAATCCAAGTAACTGTAGAGGTTGTGCTCAACACTGTCGATGTCAGTGGCGGTGAAATCAGGCGAAATGCTGCCACTGGGCAATTGTGCAAGTGCACTTGAACACAAGAAGGCAAACACAGATGCGAAGAGGATTGGTTTCATTTCAATCGTTTTGTTGGATTCGTCCAAATGCGGATGTGTAAGATATTGCACCCCATTGAGGGCACAAAAAAATCCGCACGGCCCAACGGCCATGCGGATTGTTCAGTCAAGTTGTTGTCGACTTATTGCTTGGTCACTCGCAAGGTTGTGACGTTGCCTCCTGCGTTTACGTTCACCAAGTACACACCGGCCTCAAATCCTGTGAGGTTCAATTCCATGCGGTGTGTTCCTGCGGCCAACATGCCGAAGTCTTCCATGATCACGCGCTCTCCGAGGAGATTGGTGACTTCCAAAGAAGCTTTTGCAGCTGCAGCACTGGTGAATTGAATGTTGCTGATGCCGGATGTGGGATTTGGGAAGAGGGCCACGTCCGAGATTTCGAGAGTTTCCTCCACGCTGCTCACAGATGTGACTTCAAATGCCACTGCTAGCTCAGCATATTCGTCTGGGGAGCTGTATGCGTACAAGTTGCTTACCACGCTCGAACCGTCCATGGCATCGATGGAGAAGTTGCCATCCGGACCGCTGCCGTCAAACCAAGAGCCGTGCAAGCCGTCTCCGTAGGCATCCAAGATGACAAAAGTGTAGCAACCGAGATCCAACGTCCAGGGGTACACGAATTCTTGGTTGGCATCATCTGCTGCGTAAGGACCGGCCTGTTCGACAATCTGGTCGTTTTCATCAAACAAGGCCCATTGGACTTCCTGTGGGTAAGAATCGAGGAGCAACGAGAAACGCACGTTGTTGGTGCTCTCCATGGGCTTGTAGACCGTGGCGCTCACGGTGTTGTTGTTGACGTTGTCGTCGGTTGAAGTGATCTGGATGTCAAAGTTGGTATCCTCGGAAATCACGGCCGTGGTGACGGTCACGTTTTCCGTTTCGTATGTAGCAAGAGCCCCAGTCCAATTGACACTTCCAACATCCGTCGAGCCATCATATGCGGTGATGGTGCAGGCTGTCAATGGTGCGGTGCCCATGTTCATCAAGTTGACTGACAACGTGGCTGGGGTTGCTCCACAGGCCAAGTATTCTCCGGTGTAGCTAACCAAGAACCCATCGTTGGGTTGAGTGGCAGGCTGACACAAATCCGCTTGGAAGATGCTCGCGTGTTGGCTTGCTGTCGCAGGACCTGATTCGGTCAAAATGCGGTTGGGACAAACGGTAAGAATGGTTGGATATCCTGTGATGCCGTAGCTGTCGGCAATGCTTCCTGCGTTGTCGATGATTGGGTACTCAGTGCCTGTCACCCAGTCGCCTTGCGTGTTGCCTCCTGTGCCATTCAAGTCAGCGTTGGTTGTCTGATCGTCTGCCTCGAGGTAGAAAACACGAACCTCATCGGAACCTGCCATCCCGTAGGTTGAGTGCACTGCTCCGAGTGTTCCTGCTTCATGGTAGTCCCAACAAGGAGGGCACCATGTGGCAGAAAAGTCTAGAATGACGGAATAGCCAGCGTCCAACACGTCGTAGAGGTTGTGCTGAACGCCGTTGATGTCAGTGGCGGTGAAGTCGGGCGCGATGCTGCCGTTGGGCAATTGTGCAAAGGCTCCCAGAGAAATCGAGGCCGCAGCCAAGAGAGAAAAGAATTGCTTCATGAGAGGTAGGTTTTGTATTCAATCAGGTCGGCCTTTGTGACCGTAGGAAGGCGAAAATACTGCGAGACTCGCCAATTGAGGTTAGAAACTGCTTGTAAATGTGATTTCGAATCCATTGGAGGCAGGAACGGCACGACAGACGCCACCAATGCAAAAAATGCCCTCGCGTCGCTTGCCATATCCAAGGCTCAATCGGTGGGGTCCGTTGTTGTATCCGGCAGAAGCATAGACGTAATGGATGCGTTGATTTGGGTTGTTGTTGCCAAAGTTGTACTGGTCCAAAACGCTCACGAACCAGTGGGGGCTCCAGGTGTACTCTGCAAGCACGGTGGCCCAATGACCTTTGTCTTGAAGCAAGTCTGGATTGTCTTTGTCTTTGCCAACCAAGAGCCCTTGCAACTCGGTTCGCAAGCTTTGCTTGGGTTTCACCTTCCACTCTGTTTCAAGGACGTGGATGTTGGCATTGACGATGCCTTTGTAGTCCGTGGTCACGGGAGTGGTCAGCGTGTTGAAGTCAAAGTGGTAGAAGGTGTATTTGGTCTTCCACCTTCTGTTGAGCTTGCGACTGACAGAGACATTGAAATCCCGCACAAACAACTCTTCACCAAACCCCCAACTGTTTCGCTCGTAACCGTACAACAGGCTTTCCTCCGTGCCTGCCGCATACCTCGTGGTGTCCAAACTGTTGGCGGCCGAAAAACTGGCAGTCAGCTTTGTCCCGTACTTGCCCCCGAGTTTGCTGTCCTTGGGAATGGTGTAGAAAATCTCAGCGCTTGCACTGGTCTCACCCGTGATGACAGTGGCGTAAGGGTACAACGTTGCGGCCAAATTGTAGGTGTGCTGCTGGGTCACAGCTGGGATGAAGTTCACGGGAAGGTCAAACAAGCGCAGGTCCCGATCTGAGCGGAAGCTCATGTTGTCGACCATCTTCCCAGTCAACAACATTCCGAGCCCTTTTTGGCTGTAACCGAGGGTGGCAAGGAATCCCTCTCCGTTGCGGAAAGTGTAGCCATTGTCGGCACTTGGATCGTTGATTTTGCCGACGTATTCGACGCTTGCTGTCCAGCGCTTTCGAACCGCGTTCAATCGGTACGACCATGCACCGATGTTTTGTGGCATGTCGAGTACCAGGCTGTCGACATTGAACTCTGAGCCCGCTTGAAACTTGCTGACAAAGCTCCCACTCGCGATGACCTTCAAGTCCTTGTCGCGCCACTTGGGCAGGAGTTCGTTGAGGTCTGTTTCAAGATCCACCGCCCGCACAATCCCAGGGCCATTGACGAGGCCTCCATCAAAGTCGAATCGCTGTTTGCCGTAAATAAATTTGGCCCGAACACCCGCGATGGGCTCCAAAATGAGCCGGAAACCATCCATGGCATTGTCAATGCCCAGGTTGCGCTCTTCGTATGCCCGGAGAATCAATCCACTTCCAAATTGATCGTAAAAGTTGCCGACGGTCACGTCGATGCCTCGTTCGCGGTCCTTGTATCGGGCAAAACGGTAGCCCAGGCCCGTGCCATTGAACCTGCCGGGAAATCCAATGACCGCATTCAGGTAGCTTTCATATCGAATGCCAGCACTGAAATCCCCCTGGTTGTAGAGCACATTGGCGAACGCGTTGTACCCAGTCTTGGACGGTGGAACCACGGCACCAATCAAAGGATCTTCGGCGTAGGACTGCCAGAGGATGCCGACATTTCCAGACAGTTGTGGAGTTGGCGCTCCATCCAGAAGTTGACTTTGGGCATCAAAGACAACACATGAGCCCAGAAACACGAGGGCAAGCGAAAGGATTGTGGTCCCTCTCATTTGGCGAGTTTCACAAGCTGCTCATAGAGCTCATATTCATCCCAACTGGCGTAATTGTTGTGGGACCAAACAATGGAACCTTTCGAGTCCACCACAAAGGTGTGTGGCACGTTGTTCACGTTCAGGGCGCGTGCGAATTCGCGGTTGGGGTCGAGGAGGATGTCGTATTCCCAACCAACGCTGTTCACGTAGGGAGCGACGCGGTTCATGGACCGCATGTCATCGATGCTCACAGCGACGATGTTCACGCCAGTTTCATCCACCCAGTCTTCGTACAGCTCGGCATAGTTGTTCAGCTCACGCTTGCAAGGGCTGCACCACGTGGCCCAAAAGCAAAACACCGTAGGCCCCTCGGCCTGAATCAAGTCGGCTGTGTTCACGGCATTTCCTTCGATGTCTTTCAACGTTGTGTTGGGAACGGTTTGGGACCAGAGCGCAGTGCATGCGAGCAGCCACACGAGAGAACCGGAGAGAAGAAGACGCAACATGGAAGAAGTTTTCAATAAGAATTGCAAGACTCAGGCCAAAAATAAGCGGTCACGAATCAAACGCTGACCAGCACCAATACGTTGCACCCTTTTCGCACTGGGTTTGGAACTATCTTTGAGGCATGAGAGTTTTCATTTCATGGTGCACCGCTGGAGTCCTTTTGGCCAGGGCATTCGCACCAGCCGAAGCGAACGGTCAAGCCACGGTTGTTGACGCACCTGACACGGTGTTTGTGTTGGTCGACACGATGTCTGCAACGGGTTATGTGGCTGCGCAATGGGACGTGGTCAATGAAACCGATGCTGCGTTCAATCTCATGGTGACTCGAAGCTTTGGTGCGACGGCAACGCCATTCAATTACCCTTTCGTGGAAGACAATCCGGGCTCATATGAACGTTTTTGTTGGGGCACGTCATGCTTCGATTACGGACAGAATGCATCCACGCCTCCTGCCAATGTTCTTCTGAATCCTGGGGACACGACGTCCACGTTTGTCTCGGATTTTTATCCCAACAACGTGACGGGATCGACCACCATTCGCTATTGCTTTCATGAACCCGCGGAGCTCACATCGGGGGTTTGCCATGCCGTGACCTTTGTGGTGCTCGGCACGGTGGGGTTGGAAGAACCCACAACCGTCAAACCCACGCTGGCCCACATGGTTCCCAACCCCGCGCAGGATGAAGTGATGCTGTCTTTTGACCACGCCAAAAATGGGGTGCTGGAATTCAGAAATCTCATCGGACAAGTGTCGCACACAGAGCAGGTGTCTGAGGGCCTCACGGAGCAACGAGTGTCGTTGGATGGCCTTGCTGACGGTGTTTGGCTGGTCACCTACAAAGTGGATGGCGTGGCCGCTTCCACAAAGCGTCTGGTCATTCGCTGACCGCCCTGATGCCTTGTGCACGAACCCCTGTGCATCCTTTGCGGTGGTTGCGCCTTTTCAGGCGACCTTCGTGGTGAACTTGGTTGACCCATGCAGACGAACAATTTGAAGAAGGAAGCCCTGGCGTATCACGCCAAGGAACGACGTGGCAAGGTGGAGGTCGTGCCGACCAAACCTTACAGCACGCAGCGAGACCTGAGCTTGGCCTACAGCCCGGGCGTTGCTGAGCCATGCAAGGCCATTTCAGAGAACCCTCAGGATGTCTATACCTACACGGCCAAAGGAAACTTGGTGGCGGTGATCAGCAACGGCACTGCCGTGCTCGGCTTGGGGGACATTGGACCAGAGGCGAGCAAGCCCGTCATGGAAGGAAAGGGCGTGTTGTTCAAGGTGTTTGCGGACATCGATGTCTTCGACATTGAGGTGGACGCGTCCGACGTTGACCAATTCGTGGCGACGGTCAAGGCCATTGCCCCCACATTTGGGGGAATCAACCTCGAGGACATCAAGGCGCCGGAAGCCTTTGAAATCGAGCGACGACTGAAGGAGGAGCTTGACATTCCATTGATGCATGATGACCAACATGGCACCGCGATCATCAGTGCGGCTGCCTTGCTCAATGCACTGAAACTCGCAGACAAGTCCATTGAAAACATTCGGGTTGTGGTCAGCGGAGCAGGGGCAGCGGCCATGTCGTGTTTGGACATCTATGAGCAGCTCGGGATGAACCGAGCCAATGCTGCCGTCTTTGACAGCCAAGGGCACATCCACGCCGGTCGTGCAGGGCTGGACGAAAGCAAGCAGAAATACGCCACGACGACGGAGTATGCCGATTTGGCCGCGGCCATGAAGGACGCTGATGTGTTCCTCGGGTTGAGCAAAGGAGGACTGGTGAATGCCGACATGGTCAAATCCATGGCGGACAATCCCATCGTGTTCGCGCTGGCCAACCCCGACCCTGAAATCGCCTACGACGAAGCCATGGCTTCGCGGGAGGATGTCATCATGGCCACAGGCCGCAGCGACCATCCCAACCAGGTCAACAACGTGCTCGGATTCCCTTACATCTTCCGCGGCGCCCTGGACGTTCGGGCCACGGGCATCAACGATGCCATGAAGCTCGCCGCGGTTCGCGCCATCGCCACCCTGGCAGAGGAAAATGTCCCCGATGAAGTGAGCGAGGCGTACGGTGAAGGTGCTTTGACATTTGGTCGGGACTTGATCATTCCCAAGCCTGTGGACCCCCGCCTGATTTCGGCCGTTGCACCAGCAGTGGCAAAAGCGGCCATGGAGTCAGGCATCGCCAAGGCGCCCATTTCTGACTGGGATGCCTACCGCCGTCAGTTGGAGATGCGCTTGGGCAACGACAGCAACTTCTCGCGAAACATCGCCACGAGGGCCGCACGCGCTCCAAAGCGGGTCGTCTTCGCAGAGGCAGAACACTACAAGGTGCTGAAAGCGGCCGAAATGGCCATGGATGAGGGCATTGCCCATCCCATTTTGCTTGGTCGCCAAGACCGAATTGAAGCCTTGATCGAAGAAAACAATTTGGAGCTGGAAGGGGCGACCATACTGGACCCCAGGGGTGAGGAACAACTGGACAGACGCAAGGCGTTTGGCGAGGTCTTGTTTGAGCAACGAAAGCGCCACGGCTTGACGGCCATTGAGGCTGAGCGATACATGCGCCAACGGAACTACTTTGGCTCCATGTTGGTCGATCAAGGCGAAGCCGACGCATTGGTTTCGGGCCTCACACGAAACTATCCCAACGTCATCCGTCCTGCGCTTCACGCCATTGGCAAGGCGCAGGGAGTGGACAAGGTCGCAGGGATGTACATCCTTCAGACCAAGAACGGACCAATGTTCTTTGCGGACACGACGGTGAACACCAACCCTTCAGTCGAAGACATCGTCAACATCACCCTGCTCACCGCAGAGGCCGTGCGCAACCTCCGCATCGTTCCGCGCATTGCGTTGCTGAGCTATTCAAACTTTGGCAGTTCGAAGGGGCATGATGCCGAGAAGATGGCAGAAGCCGCTCGCTACCTGCACGTCCACCATCCCGAGTTGATTGTGGATGGTGAAATTCAGGCCAATTTCGCCATGAACCAGGAGAAATTGGCGGAGAGTTTCCCATTCAGTGCATTGCACAAGCGCCAGGTGAACACCCTCATCTTCCCCAACCTTTCCGCAGGCAACATCAGCTACAAACTGCTTCAAGAAATGGCGGGCATGGACGCCCAGGGACCGGTGCTTTTGGGGATGCGGAAAAGCGTACACATTCTCCAAATGGGATCAAGCGCGAAGGAAATTTTGGACATGGTCAGGTTGGCTGTGGTGGATGCACAAATCAAAGACGTCAAACTGTGATTCATCATTTGCACGGCCGTCTGGTGGAAAAGCACCCCACGCACGTGGTGGTGGAATGCGCAGGTGTCGGCTATTACGTGGCGATCAGTCTCACAACGTACGATCAACTTGGAGACGATGAGTTGGTCAAAATCCACACCCACATGGTTGTGCGCGAGGACGCCCAGCTTCTTTACGGATTTGCTTCCGAGTCCGAGCGCACTTTGTTCTTGCAGCTGTTGGGTGTGAATGGGGTGGGGGCCAACACAGCCCGATTGATTTTGAGTGCCATGGATCCCGAAACAGCGGCAACAGCCATTGCCTCCGGCGACGTGGATGCCATGAAGAAAGTGAAAGGCATTGGGGCGAAAACGGCCCAGCGCATCATCGTCGATTTGCAGGACAAAGTGAGCGCATCGGGTGCAATCCCGCAAGGGGGCAGAACAACATTGTCTGTCGCACACAATACAATCAAGGCCGATGCGTTAGGGGCTCTGACATCGCTGGGCTTTGACAAGACCAAATGCAACGCTGTGCTCGACAAACTCTTGGAATCCCAAGGAAATTCGGCCGCGTTGGAAGGTCTGATTAAGGCGGCTTTGCGCGAACTTTGACGACACCGACGATTGAACTCGACTGACGCATGACCCCCCCGCCACAGGCCTCTGCATTGCCATGGAGGAGACGCTGGAGCCATGGCTTGGCTATTCTCTTGTGCGCCTTGGGTTCGGTGTCGTTGCTCGAAGTTCGCGCCCAGGTCAATCCTGACACCACGTTCAACTTGCCCTTTCCCCACGACAACGGGGACATGTTCAACCCTACAGAATTTCCGGGCGGGGTCTCCCTTCAATGGCCGAGCAACTTCAACTATGGTGTTGTGTACAATCCCGTAACAGGGTTGTATGAGGTCCAACAAACCATCGGGGACACCCTTCAGTTCCGCCCTTCGAGTGTGTTCACGCTGGACGAGTATTTGGACTACAACATCACGGGCAACCTGACTGAATTTTGGAACGAGTTGCAAGTCGAGGAGGACGAGGCTGGTCGTGCGTTCGCACCCAAGCTGGAGATTGACAGCGAGCTGTTTGAGATGATTTTTGGGAGCAATGAAATCGAGATCAAACCACAAGGGACCGCCGAGATCTCATTGGGCTACACCTGGAACAACACGGAGAACCCGAGGATACCGGAGCGCCAGCGCCGCGCCGGTTCGGTTGACTTTGACCAGCGCATTCAATTGAATCTCGGAGGGAAGATCGGAGACAAGATTGAGCTTGGAACCCAGTTCAACACCCAGGCGCTTTTCGACTTTGAGAACCAAATGAACATTGGGTTTCAAGGGGAGGAAGACGACATTTTGAAGAACATCGAAGCAGGGAACATCAACATGCCCCTGAACAGCACCTTGATTGCTGGGTCGCAGAGTTTGTTTGGCTTGAAAGTAGAAACCCAGTGGGGCCGACTCTACAACACCACGGTGTTCAGTCAGCAGAAAGGCGAGCGGAGTGAAATAGAGGTGGAAGGGGGTGCCCAAACCCAAGAGTTTGACATCCGAGCGGACGACTACGAGGCCAACCGCCACTACTTTTTGTCGCAGTACTTCGTTGATCAATACGACGAAGCGATGAGGTCGTTGCCCGTCCCCAATTCGGGAGCCATGATCAACCGAATTGAGGTGTACGTGGTGAACACCCAAGCCAACACCCAGGATGTCAGGAACATTTTGGCATTCACCGACCTTGGTGAGCATCCCTCTTATTTGTCCTCGAACTTGCCAGAAGGGGACCTGATCAACAACACAAGTGTGTTCACAGGAGAAGGCTTGGAGCCGGCGACAGCTGCCACGCCTGATCGCGCACCGAACAACTACAACAACGACCTCTTTCGGAGCATGACTTTGAATGAGTCCGTGATGAGCTACACCGGTGCGAACCAAGCCATTTCGAACGCACTTGGCGGCGACCTCAAACAAGGTGTGCACTACGAGCGAGTGGGCAATGCCCGCAAACTGAGCCCTTCGGAATTCACGTACAACAACAGGCTGGGTTTCATCTCGTTGAGACAAGCGCTGAACAACGCAGAGGTCCTGGCGGTCGCCTACGAGTACACGCTGAACGGGGAAACGTACCAAGTAGGCACCCTTTCTCAGGATGGCTATGCTGCGCCGGGGGCTTTGGTTCTGAAGATGTTGAAGTCGTCCGTGACGCAGGTGAAGCTCGACAATGGGGACCAAGCGCCACTTTGGCGCACCATGATGAAGAACGTGTATTCGATGGGGGCGTTTGGGGTGAGCAACGAAGAGTTTCGTCTGGACGTGTGGTACAACGACCCCAATTCTGGAGTCGACCTCAACTACATCCCACGTCAACCATTGGATGGCCGCTTGTTGATTCAAGTGTTGGGCATGGACCGCATTGACATCAATGGCATGCCAAACCAGGACGGTGTGTTCGATTACGTGGACAATGCTGCGGTGCAAGGCGGAACCATCAACAGTCAAAATGGACGCATCTTCCTTCCATCTGTCGAGCCATTTGGGTCAAACCTGGCGGAGAAGATTGGGGAGTACGTTGCGGAATCGGACATTGCTCCGTCAGACCAAGATGCAGTTCGCGATGCATTAGTCCAGTCGCTGGTCTTTCAGCCGCTTTATGACAGCACCAAAACAGCTGCCCAGCAGATTCCGTCGTTGAACCGATTCCGAATCAAAGGGCGGTTCCAATCCCAAAGTTCCTCCGAGATTCAGTTGAACGCGCTGAATGTGCCGGAGGGGTCTGTGACAGTCACTGCGGGCGGGGTTCGTCTTGAAGAAAACCGCGATTACACGGTGGACTACAACTTGGGTCGGGTGAGGATCATCAACGACGGATTGCTCGAGTCAGGCCAAACCATCAGGGTGTCACTTGAGTCCAATTCGCTGTTCAACATCCAAACCAAAACGTTGCTCGGCACCAGGTTTGACTATGTCGCGAGTGACAACTTCAACATTGGCACGACGTTCCTGAACATGAGGGAGCGCCCTTTGACTCGGAAGGTCAACATGGGCGACGAGCCCGTCAACAACACGGTGGTTGGGGCTGATTTTTCGTGGCAGACGGAGAGCCGATTGTTGACTGAACTCGTCGACCGCTTGCCTTTTTACAGCACCACCTCCAAGTCCACGTTTGACATCAGTGCCGAAGGTGCCTACCTCATCCCAGGACACAGCAGGGCTGTGGGCGACGAAGGCACAGCGTACATCGACGATTTTGAAGGGTCTCAGAGCACCATTGACTTGCGGGCCGTGAACCGTTGGTTTTTGGTGTCCACACCTCGGTGGCAAAACGATCGATTCCCGGAAGGAGCCCGTGAAAACGACTTGGCTTCGAATTACAACAGGGCTGGCTTGAGCTGGTACACCATCGATCCGTCGCTGATCAATGGAAGTGCGTTGCAAGACGGACAGGTCGATGCCGAGACCCGCCAAGATCACCGCATGCGTCAAATCCTTCTCAGGGAGCTCTACGAGAAGGGGGATTACAGCAACAGTGCAACGGCGGGAATGCCAACCAACCTACCAACCTTGGATTTGACCTTCCGTCCCACAGAACGCGGACCCTACAACTACGAGCCGTTTGAGGGGTCGGACGTGTCGCCTGGATTGGAACCGGATGGCTCATTGAAAAATCCAGACCAGCGATGGGCGGGCATTCAGCGGGCGCTCACCACCACGGATTTTGAAGCTGCGAACATTGAGTACATTCAGTTTTGGGTCATGGATCCATTCAACGACGACTCGGAGAATGGATCGGGCGGGCGTCTGTATGTGAATTTGGGCAACGTCAGCGAGGACATTCTCAACGACAGTCAATTGCAATTTGAGAATGGCTTGCCTTCAGCCAACAACAACGAGCTCGAAACGGACACAAGCACGTGGGGCATCTATCCCGACCCCACCACGTTCAACGTGGTCAACGCCTTTGACAACAGCACCAACGACTACAGCGCTCAGGACGTTGGGCTCGATGGGTTGAATTCCGAGGCTGAGCAGACATTTTTCTCGACGTGGTTGGATGGGTTGTCTGCAGAGTTGGAGCCAGATGCCTTTGCCCAATACCAAAGCGACCCGTCGGCTGACGATTTCCGCTATTTCCGAGACCCGGTGGCTCAGGCCAACGAGGAAGACATCCTCGAGCGTTACCAATTCTTCAGCCGATACGAAGGAAACTCCAACACCCAACAACCCAACGGATACCCCATCACCTCCACCACCATCCCCAACACCGAGGACATCAACGAGGACTTGACCTTGGGGACCATCGAATCGTATTACCAGTACGAAATCCCGTTGACGAGGGCTGACTTGTCCCCGGACAACATTGGCAAGGGATACCTCTCGGACATCTTGGAAACGGTGTCCAAAACCAACGGCGCAGGGGAGCAGCGTCCCATCAAATGGTACCAATTCAAAATCCCGGTGCGGGAGTATCAGCGAGCGTACAACGGCATCAGCGATTTCCGCTCCATTCGCTTCATGAGGATGTTCATGCAGGGATGGAGCGAACCCGTGACCCTGCGGTTTGCGAGGATTGAGCTGGTGCGCGGAGAGTGGCGTCGTTACGAGCAAAGCCTGGCAGGATTGCAAGAGCTGGAGGTGGACGATCCCACGGGAACGCAGTTTGCGTTGTCTGCCGTGAACTTGGAGGAAAACGGCGTGCGGCAGCCGGTTCCTTATGTGATTCCCCCGGGCATCAACCAAGAGATTGACCCGTCCAACTTGAATCAACGCCGCTTGAACGAGCAATCCCTGGCTTTGGAAGTCTGTGGATTGGAAGACGGGGATGCCAGGGCAGCGTACAGGAACATCAACTTTGACATGCGGATGTACGAACGCCTTCGAATGTTTGTACACGTCGAAGCCGGGCGTCAAGACGAAATCCTCAACGAGGGGGATGTGAACGTGTTCGTTCGTTTGGGAAGCGACTACGACCAGAACTACTACGAATACGAAATCCCGTTGAAACCGACGGCCATCGATGTGACGGCATTGGACGAATATGACATTTGGCCGCTTGAGAACAACATTGACATCAATCTTGACTCGCTGAGACAGCTGAGTCTGGACAAATTGAGCAACCGCTACGTCGATGGGGAACTGTCAAGCAACGGTGTGTACTCGGTGGTGGATGAATCTGGAAAGCGCCGGTTGTCAGTGAAAGGAAACCCCACGTTGAGCAACGTGGTCACGGTCATGGTCGGCATTCGAAACCCAGACAAAGATCTCGAACAGCCTCTTTGGTCGACCGATGACGGCGAACCCAAGTGTGCAGAGTTGTGGGTCAATGAACTGCGGCTCGCTGGGTTCAACGAAGAGGGTGGATGGGCTGCTGTTGCACAGGCCAACGCCACGCTTGCTGACCTCGCCAATGTCAGTTTTGCGGCCAACATGTCGGTTCCGGGCTGGGGTGGCTTGGAACAGCGCGTGCAAGAACGCCAGCGAGAAACCATCCAAGGGTTGGATGCGAACGGAACCATCCAACTGGGGAAGTTGCTGCCTGAACGACTTGGCGTCACGTTGCCGATGTACATCGGATACAGCAACCAAAGGAGCACCCCGCAGTTCGATCCGTTGTCGCCGGATGTGGAGATGACCGATTTGGCAGCCTTGGCAGACCAAATCACAGAGGAAGACGACATCGAAGCCATTGACTCGAGACAGCAAAGCGCGCGAAGTGTCAATGAGGTGCGAAGCATCAACTTCTCCAACGTGAAGATTGCGCCACAGCTTGGCAAAAAGGGGGGTGGAAGCAAAGACAGAAACAACCGAGGCAACGACCCCAAAGGTGACAAGATCACCGAGGAGAGAGAACGCTTTGGGTCCAACAATCCACGAGGAGGTGGGAGTGGTGGACGTGGTGGCGGCAGCTCCAGCAGCGGACTCTTTTCCATTGTCAACCCGGCCAATTTCTCTGCGAACTACAGTTACAATGAGCAGTACCGTCGTGACATCTACACGGACAATTTCCGGAACGTGGAGCACCGAGGCGGGTTGAATTACAGCTGGCAACCCAAGCCCAAAAAGCGGCAGCCCTTCAACAAGGTGGGATTCCTACGCAATTCCAAATACTTGCGGTTGATCCGAGACTTCAACTTTTACCTCCTTCCCAAACAAGTGTCTGCGTCCAACCAAATGCAGCGCATGTACGAGGTGAGCACGGTGCGAGACAACATGGCGGTCCTCAATCCCACGACCGATTTTGAGCCCATCATCACACCGCAGGTGGTGAAGACCTGGACATGGAACAGGAACTACACTGTGAAGTACGACCTGACTCAGTCCTTGAAGCTTGACTACCAGGGAACGGCACAGGCTTTGATTTTGGAAAATCCAGGGTTGATTCCTTCGGAAGTGGAAGACCCAGATGGCTTCAACGCTTATCGCGAAGAAGTTCAATCGAGCTTGATGCAAGGTGGAGAAGTCACCAACTACAACCACCAAGTCAATGGGACGTACAAGCTGCCGCTTGACAAGTTCCCGCTGACGGATTGGTTGAGCGCCGACACCCGCTATCAAAGCTCATTCCGCTGGGACCGCGCCCCCTTCGCCCAAGACACATTGGGCAACACCATTCAAAACAGCAGAAACTTGAGTTTGAACACCCAAGCCAACCTCAAGAACTTCTACAACAAGGTGCCGTTCTTCAAGGAGATCAACAACAAGCGGCGCCCGCGTCCATCCAATCGTAACGTCAGCAATGAGCGGCGCGATGGATTTGGGAAGATTGAGGATGAGGAAGAGAAGGAGAAGATTGAATTGAATCCGATGGAGCACATCCTGAGATTTGTGATGGGACTGCACAACATCAGTGGGACGTATTCCCGGAACGAAGGGACCATGCTTCCAGGATACAGTCCACGGGCTTCATATGGGGGCTTCGCCCAAGACTTCACGGCACCTGGTCTGCCATTCCTTGTGGGCCATCAGTACACGGACTTGGTTGGCAATGGATTTGGAGATGGTGTGTTTGCCCAACAGGCAGCATCCAATGGATGGTTGGTTCAGCAGCCCAACTTGAACAACCAATACACGGAGTCGTACAGCGAGAATTTCAATGTCCGAGCCAACCTGGAACCCATCCGAGATTTCAAGGTCGAATTGACGGCCAACCGCAACATCACCAAGAATTACCAGAGTTTTTTCCGTTACGACGAAGACCTCCAAGACTACGTGAATGAATCGGCAAACGAAACGGGGAATTTCACAGCCACAGTGATGAGCTGGCCCACGGCATTTGTGGACGATGACAGCACTTACACCAATTCAGTGTGGGAGAACTTCCTGGCAGGTCGCCCTGCCATCAGCGGCCGTCAAAACGAGTTGAATTACAACGACGATCTGAATGAGATTGGGTATGCGCCAGGCTTTGGGCCCATCAGCCAAAACGTGGTGGTGCCTTCGTTCATGGCCGCCTACTTGGGTCTGGCACCGGAAGACGTGCCTCTCGATGTGTTCCAAGCTCCTGTGCGACCCAACTGGCGAGTGACCTACGACGGTTTGTCCAAAAACCCAACGCTCAAAAAGACCTTCAAACGATTCAGTTTGAACCACTCGTACCGGAGCACGATGTCAACAGCGTACACCACCAACCTCGGTTTCGAAGGAGACAATCAGGGCCGACCCATTGCCAGAGACCAAGGTGAGTACCAAGATTACATCAGTCAACGGCAGTACAATTCGGTGACCATTTCAGAGCAGTTGTCTCCGCTTGTGGGCGTGGACATGAGCATCAAGACGGCCAACAACAATGAACCGCAGGTGCGGTTTGAAGTGACGCGGGATCGGAACGTGAATTTGGGCTTGTCGAATTACCAAATCACAGAGACCAAGACCAAGGGGGTGGTCATTGGCGTCGGCTACAAGTTCGACGACGTTCCCAACCCCTTCCTGCGGACCTATGGCAAGTTGCCGATCAAAATGCTCAAGAAGACCGATTTCCTCGTTCGGTGCGACGTCAACATCCGCGAGAACAGCACGGTCATTCGCAAAATGGTGGAACAACAAAATCAGGTGACGGCGGGTCAGCGCTTGGTGTCGATCAAATTGAGCGGCGATCTCGAGGTCAGCGACAAAATGACCCTCCGCGCATTCTACGATCAGCAGATCAACAAGCCCAAAGTTTCCACGTCGTTCGCCACCACGAACATCAGTTCAGGCATTGCACTTCGGTTCAACTTGACACAGTGATTTCCCCCTTTGCAGGGTGAACAAAATGAAGGTCCGAGTGGTACCTTCGTCGCATGAACACTCCAGACGACTTGAAGTACACCAAAGAGCACGAATGGGTGCGTCTTGAAGGTGATGTGGCCGTGATTGGCATCACAGATTTCGCCCAAAGTGAGCTTGGTGACATTGTTTTTGTGGAAGTTGAAACGGTGGACGAGTCCCTTGCCGCCGATGAAGTGTTTGGCACCGTCGAGGCTGTCAAAACGGTCAGCGATTTGTTCATGCCTGTTGCCGGAGACGTGGTGGCGTTCAACGAAGGCGTGGAAGACGACCCATCCTTGGTCAACGACGATCCTTACGGCGAAGGTTGGTTGATCAAGGTCAAGGTCAGCAACGCCGAAGACGTGGCGGCCTTGCTCGACGCCGACGGTTACAAGGCCCTCATCGGCTGATCGAAGCGTGGCAAACGGCTCGCCACAAAGCGTTGGGCCTCGCGTGTATGTGATTCCGGCCTTGGTCACGTTCGCGGTGATCCTCATGCATTGCTTGCCTGGCGTCGACCTCCACGCGGATGATTGGTGGTCCCGTTGGCACATGGACAAGTTGCTCCATGTTGTGGCATTTGGCCTGTGGGGTCTTGCATGGGGCATTGCCTTGGCCAAACAACGAAGGTTCCAGCAGTCATGGCATTTGGAACTTGGATTGCTTGCGGCTGCGGCGATTTTCGGCATGGTCCTTGAAGCCATGCAGGGTGCGTGGATGCCCGGTCGCATGTTTGACTTGGGAGATGTGGTGGCAGACGCAGCAGGAGCAGCATGCTCCCTGGGTCTGTTCTTCGGCATCTTTGGTCGCAGGCCAGGCAGAATCGCAAGCGATTGATTAATTTCACACCCTCAAACCCTGTCTCATGCTTCGCAGAAAGACCCCTCAAGCCGACTTGGAAAACAAACGCTCGACGTGGAGAGCGCTTGGTTTTGTGGCCTCCCTTTCCTTGATTTTGTCCGCGCTCGCTTGGACCTCGTACGACGTGGCCATCACACGGGCCATCGACTTCGAGGCAGATCTTTTGGAGGATGAGGAGATTCCGGTGAACGTGGTGACTCCACCGCCACCGCCGCCACCGCCCCAGCAAACCACGGTGATCGAAATCGTCGATGACGAAGAAGAGATTGAAGAAGAATTGGAGATTGAAGACATTGAGCTCGACGAAGACACAGAGATTGAGGTCATTGAGGAAGAAGAGGATTTTGAGGACGACACTCCCTTCATGATTGTGGAGAACATGCCAGCGTTTGGCCCTTGCACGAGCATGCGCGGCGACGAGCGCCACCAGTGCACCCAAATGGAAATCATCAAGTACGTCAGCAGCAACACGAAGTACCCACCCATCGCAAAGGACGCAGGCATTCAAGGCACGGTGTTCGTCTATTTCGTGGTGGGCAAGGACGGAAAGGTGCGTGATGTGAAGGTCCTCCGAGAGGTGGATCCACGTTTGGACAAAGAAGCAAAACGAGTGGTGGAAAGCCTGCCGAAATTTGAGCCAGGTCAGCAGCGTGGAAAGTCGGTTTCCGTGCAGTACACCATTCCTGTGAAGTTCATCATCCGCTAAGGGTGAACCACGAAATCCCGTCGAACCAACCGTCGACGGCGAGCAACGTATAAACAGCAAAGAGGAGTGCCCCCCATGGCATTCCTCTTTTTGCGTAAAGGAAGATGCTCACGGCATCGATGACCATCCAGTACAACCAGTTCGTGGGGTCGCCTTGAATCATCCACCATGTACCCACGACGCTGAACACGGTTGTGAAGGCGTCGAGCATGGGCATGGAGCTGCCACGGCGTTTCAGGAACGGCACAGCCAGCCCCCAGCCAACAGCGCCCAATGCCAACCCAAGGACATGGGCGCCCAAGCCATGGTGTTGAGGGGTCCAATCTTCCAGACCTACGAGCCATGCGCCCACCCCGGCCATGACGAGGTAAAATCCGTGCAAGGCGGTCTCCGCTTGCAGGTTGCGCTGCCAACAGGCCCATCCCAAAGCCACGGCACCCAGTCCAGCAAATGCGTATCCAAGGGGCAACGTTCCGTTGAGGTACAACCAAGTGTAAGCCAGGTTGAACGCGACGCCAATCCCTTCCGACAGCCTCACCATGGCCATTGCGACAAAATGGAGGCCAGCCTGGCCTCCGGGGTGTCTCCCTCTGCTATGAGGTGCGGGCGCAGGGTCAGGTGTGCCCGATATTGTGACTCCAGGGCAAGGCGGTCTTCAAGATTTGGCAGGGTGCGCAAAGGATCTTCTTCCCATTGTTCGAGACAAGGACAGAGGATGTGCAGGTCTGCACGTGGTTCAGGGGGCATGAGGGGGTGCCAGCTGAATTCCAAAGTGGCTTCGGCCCACAATCGCAGCACCAGGTCCCCGGTGTCGCAGACCACACCTTCATGGGTGTCTTTGGCCTTTGCAGCCATGTTGGTTTGGGTGTCATGAAGTTGGTCAAACGTGTGCTCTGAGACAGATCCTGAGCGAACGTCGGGATGCAATCGTGCCGCTTCTGGGACCCATGCCCAGCCCAAGTGGTCTGCCAACAACCGAGAAAACGTTGTCTTGCCTGAGCATTCCACGCCAGTGACCACGACGCGACGGAAAGGGCGCACCACACTCATTGTCTTCGGCTTGATGGGTACGAGGTGAATCCTGTTTCAAACCGACAATTGCAAGGCTGAGACATGTTCAGCTGAACGTCAGGCAACAGTTCTCTCAGCATTTCTTGCTCGTCCTTGGTCATTTCGTTGTGCAGCAAGTCGAGCACCTTCAATTGAGACAAATCTCCCAGCGACGCCGGAAAGGAGGCCAGCACATTCCCCCACAAGCTCAAGTATTGCATGTCCTCCATTTGGTCGATGTCGAGTGGGATGCTTCTCAGGTAATTCTCTCCAATGCTGAGTTGCTGAATGTGAGGCATGTCAAGCAGCACTCCTGGGAAATCATCGAAGCGATTGTGGTCGAGGATCAACGCCTGGAGTTGTCCCAGTTCAGCCATCCAATCAGGCAGGTAGCGCAGGCGATTTCGATTGAGCAGGAGGTAGCGGACATCTTTGAATTGACGCAGTCCGTCGGGCAAGGATTTGAGCTTGTTGCGGGAGAGATCGATGGCGAGCACGAGTTCGCCTAGTGACATCGCGTGGTGCGCAGCCTCCAAGTCTTCATGCCAAACGAGATCCATCGGTGTGTTTTGAACCACCTCGCGCCTCGCCTGCCCTGAAACGAGGAGCGGTGTGGCCAGGCATGCGAACAAAAGCAACAATGGCCAGCGTGAGCGAGCGCCTCGAGTGGTTTGCAACAGATTCATCGGCACGTGGAAATTACATCTTGACGACAAAAGAATGCCGATCAACGTCCACCAGGTTGAGAGGCTGCCAGGAGGTTTCGGGCCTTGTCTCTGTCGAGTTGCAGGGCTTGGACAAGTTCTTCTTGTGAAGCGAACTTGACTTCACCTCTCATCCAATGCATCCAGCGCAAACGGAGCACTTGTCCATACCAATCGCCTCCTCCCTCCATGACGTGCACTTCCACGGTGGTTTCAGCACGGTCGGACACGGTCGGACGCAATCCAACATTGGCCATGGCGGGGCGCCACGAGCCGTCAGGGATTTGGCACCAAACGGCGTAGACACCGCGGGCAGGCAACAACTTCAGCGGGTCTTCGACATGCAAGTTCGCGGTGGGAAATCCCAGTGTTCGACCCAGCGCATCTCCTCGAACCACGAGGCCCGCAGTGGGGAAGGGTGCTCCCAACCAAAGGTTGGCCTCGGAAACATTCCCGGCGCGCAAGGCGTCGCGCACCTTGGTGGAACTCACACGCACGTCAGCCACGCGGTGGGCGTCGAGGGCTTCCACCTGAAAACCGAGAGCTTCTCCCAGGGTTTGCAGTGTTGAGAAATCGCCGCCACGGTTGCGCCCAAAGCGATGGTCGTCACCAATGACTACAGCGACCGGCTTGATGCAGTCCCCCATGAGGGTCTTGGCGTAATCATAGGGAGTCATGCGCGCAAGGCTGAGTGTGAACGGATGCAAGACGATATTGTCGAGCCCTGTGGATTCGAGCAATTCCAACCGCTCTTCAAGGGTGTTCAAAAGTTCCAAGCCGTGGTGCTCGGGGTCGAGCACGGTCCTTGGATGAGGGTGGAAACTCAGCAGGGTTGTGGTCGCATTGTGACGCTGTGCAACCTCCCGCAGTTGTTGGAGTACAGCCCGATGGCCTGCATGAACTCCGTCGAAGGTTCCTACGGTCAAAACCGTGGGTTTCTCTCCTTCGACATGGCTGGGGAATTCAGAGGCGTGGTGATGCACTCGCACTGTGCAAAGTTAGTTGCGGAATTTCGAGGCGAACGAACTATTTTTGTTCTCGATTTCACACGCAAACCAGACCCATGTCTGCACAAGGAACCATTGCCCAAGTCATCGGCCCCGTCGTTGACATTCGCTTCCCCCAAGGGGTTGCACTTCCCAAAATCCTCGACGCCCTCGTGGTTGAGCGCGCCGAAGGGAAGCTCATTCTCGAAACCCAAAAGCACATCGGTGAAGACACCGTTCGCGCCATTGCAATGGAAGCGACGGAGGGCTTGAGCCGTGGCATGGCAGTCCAAGCCACCGGCACAGGCATCACGATGCCCACCGGCGAAGGTATCAAGGGGGGTCTGTTCAACGTGGTCGGCCAAGCCATTGATGGCATCGAAGGCCGGAAGTTTGGAGAAGGACGTTCCATCCACCAGTCTCCTCCCAAATTTGAAGACTTGAGCACCTCGACCGACGTCTTGTTCACAGGCATCAAAGTGATCGACCTCATTGAGCCTTACGCCAAGGGGGGCAAGATTGGGTTGTTTGGTGGTGCCGGTGTGGGCAA
>JAYZBB010000073.1:0-6698 GCA_036339415.1 Bacteroidota bacterium
GCCTTGAAGATGATTTCAATCTTCCTGGCGGTGGGATTTTTCAGCGTGTCCACGTCAGCACAAGTGGAACCGGAACCTGAAAGAACGCAACCGTTGCATTGGTCCCATTGGATGAGCGGTGGCAATGTGGATTTGCAAAAGGCACGTTTGCATTTTGAGGCCCAAGCGGACAGGATGGGTGCAACGCGGTCTTGTGGTGTCAAGCCATTCGAGCGATGGGCGTGGTGGATGCAACAGCACGGAGGTCTTCGGAAGGCTCCTGAGCCTGAATCTTGGTGGGAGGCCTCTGATGCTTGGAGAAGTAGGGCTGGTGTGGCGATGCGCAGCAACACCAATGCCAACATTTGGACATATGTGGGTCCGCGCAACATTCCTGTTCATGGCGGTGCCGGCCGAATCAACCGAATTGTCATGGATCCATCCGATGACAACCATTGGTACGCCTGTGCGCCATCCGGGGGGCTTTGGCATTCTTTCGATGCTGGAAACCATTGGGAGGTGTTTGGCATCGATGTGTTGGCACCACTTGGTGCCACAGACGTATGGATTGACCCAAGCAATCCTGACCACATTTGGCTTGCAACAGGCGATGGCAATGGGGGTGACACATACAGCATTGGGGTGCTCCAGACGTGGGACGCCGGCATGTCTTGGGCCCCTCTCGAACTGGCGTTTGAGCCCAGTCAGGGACGACGTATTCACGCGATTTCGCCCCACCCGACAAATCCCATGACGCTGTTGGTGTCCACAGATTTGGGTGTGTTCAAGACCATCGATGGTGGCGTGAGTTTTGATTTGACTGCGACTGGACTGGCCCGGGATGCCATATGGCTGAATGACACTGCTGTTTTTGCGGGCATCGAGAATCAGGGAGTGATCAAGTCCGTTGACGGAGGCGAAACATGGTCATCGCGCGTGTTGCCTGAGGGCGAAGGTTTGGGAAGGATTCAAATTGCCGCAGACGCGATGGACACCATGGGAAGCCGAGACACCCTCTATGCCATTGGAGGACAATTCTTTCAGTCCTCGTTTCATGCGTTTTGGCGAAGTGTGGATGGCGGTGAGACTTGGGATGCCCAGATCACACGTCTGACAGGCCCCAACCTGCTGGGATACACCGTGACAGGCGCTGACAATGGGGGGCAGGCTTTTTGGGATTTGTGCATTGAAGTTGATCCAGAGGATGCCAACCGCGTGCTTATTGGCGGTGTGAATGTCTGGGAAACCGTTGACGGGGGGGCAACATGGAACTGTCCCATTCACTGGCAAGGCGCGCTCGATGCGAAGTATGCACACGCAGACCAACACGACATTGCATTCACAGACAATGGCGATGTGGTCTTGGCCAATGACGGTGGTGTGTTTGTTTGGGACGGCACGGCTGTAGAAGATCGCTCACAAGGCTTGGACATCACCCAAGGATATGCCTTGGCCTTGAATCCCCTTGTTCAAGGACAAATCCTCTTGGGCACTCAGGACAACGGCACGAATTTCCTGAAGCCTGAAGTTGATGCACGGATTTTGGATGGCGATGGATTTGAAGGTTTTTTCGATGCGGACGTAGCGGACCGACTTTACGCATCGGCGTACTACGGATTGCTGTTTCGCAGTGATGACGGAGGGCGTACCATGACGGGCATCGCAACCTATTTGCAAAGCAGCGGTCCCAACGAAGTTGGTGCTTGGCAAACCCCGTTTCAAATGCATCCTGCAGTTGCTGGAAGAATTGTGGCGGCGAAAAAATCGCTGCATTTTTCAGACGACGGAGGCAACAACTGGATCACATGGGGTGGCATGGGCACGGTAAGAAGCACAGGCCTCGCACTCACAGCTATGGACGAGCAAGCGGCACTTGTGGCCAAGAACGACGACTTGTTTTGGAGAGATTCGACATCGATGGTGTTTGAAGCTGTTGACGGGTTGCCCGGTGAACACATCGGAGACGTTGCCCTTGCCCAAAACGACATGTCCGAATGGTGGGTGACGTTCGCTGATTACGCTGACAGCACTCAAGTTTGGAGAACCCAGGACAAAGGAGAAACATGGGTCGACATGAGCCACGGGCTCCCAGCGCTGCCGATTCACCGCATCCTCCAATTGCCAAGCGGCAAGTGGGTGTGCGGATCCGATTTGGGGGTTCATCTGTGGAATGAGTTGCTGGGGACATGGGAGGACATGGGCACAGGCCTCCCACTCTCGCCTGTGGTGGATCTAGATGTGGACACGCTGCTCTCAAGATTGGTGGTCAGCACGTACGGTCGCGGGGCTTGGTCTCTGCCGTTGCCCTCCGCTCCGGCGCTGGGAGCTTCCGTGGTGCAGGTGATTGCACCCAAAACACAGTGCCATGGCACCTTGACAGGTGTGCCAAAAATCCAAGGCATCGGCACCTCTGGATTGAGCGATTTTGCATGTCTGGTGACAGCCTCCAAAGGCGTTCATGAAGTTCGGGACACGCTGTGGTTTTCTCTAGAGGAACCCCTGTTGCCTGGGCATTCTGTGGAATTGGACGCGTTTCAAATGGAAGTCCCCGAAGCGGGAAGTTGGTCGTTGATTCTGGAGTTGTGGACTCCACAGGACGGGGCATTGGGTCCAATCTTCAAAACACAATTGTGGTCTTCCGGGCTGGGACATGAAATGACCCTGACTTGGTGGGGTGATTGTGAAAATGTGGACATGCGTTGGTCATTGATTGACACAACGACGGGCGAGCTGGTGTTGTTGAGCGTGCCGCTTGCTGCGGGAGACACTGTGCAACAGTCATGGTGCCTTACAGAAGGTTGTTATGACATTGAGTGGACGGATTCTGGGGGAGACGGTTTCTCTGGGGCAGACTGCGGAGAGGAAGGCGGATTTGAACTCAAAGGTCCATTTGGCGAAGTGGTGGCTTCAGAACAGGGCACCAATTTTGGAGATTCACTGTCCACCTCCATTTGCATTGAGGTGCCGTGGTGTTTTGCAGATTACAATGGGGATGGTGTGAGGTCCGTGGAAGACTTGCTCACGCTGCTCTCGGACTTTGGCTGCCTTGGGACATGTGAGGCAGACAACAACAGCGACGCTTCTGTGGGTGTCGCAGACCTCATGTCGATGTTGTCCGTATATGGGTTGCACTGCCATTGATTGCCAGGAAATTCCCGCGGTGCAAGGTTGTCCACGGTCATTGTGAATAATTCCTGCTTCACCAGAGGTAAGCGCAATTGCAAGTCATTTTGATACCGGCCATCTTGGGACTCGATTGGATGCGCGTCTCATATGGACAGCGTTCGGTTAAGTTTAGTTGTTAGTTAGAGAGGCTTTCGCAACGGCGGGAGCCTCTTTTTCTTTGACAAGTTCCATGGGCCGGGTCATGCGCCACGACGCAACGCGTACTTTCGCGCCATGCAACAGTTTACGGTGGCACATCCTGTGGAATTGATCGAGGCGTTGATGTCTCATGTTGGTTATCCTACAAGGACCAAAGCGCGCAATGCGCTGAAAAGAGAGGAAATCTTGGTCAATGGTCGTGTGGCATTGAAAGGAGCTGACATTTTGGAACCTGGAACGGAGGTGTCTGTGTTGTCCAGGGAGGAGGTGGCCAAACAAAAGCGGAGTGGGGGAGCCATCGCCAAGGGTGGAGAACGTCGTGAACGCGCCCAATCCTTGCGTTCGCCTTTTCCCGTGGTGTACGAGGACGACAACGTCTTCATTTATGAAAAGCCTGCGGGGTGGGTTTGTGCTTCACCCAACCCCAAAGTCAAGACCACTTATTCAGCTGTCAAGGCCTATCTCGAGTCAAAGACAGAAGAGCTTGTCGACGTTCACTTCGTGAACAAGCTGCCACGAGAAGCCAGCGGATTGCTTGTGGTGGCCAAATCATTGGTCTGGAGGCAACATCTTCAGAGCCATTGGTCGAGCTTCGCCATGGGCATGTACATCATGGTTCAAGGGCATCTGCCTGCCGACGACGAATTGTTTCTTCGTCCGGAGGGCAGCGATCCTTACGCCTTGCCTTATCGCACGATGCGCGCGACGAATGTGCACACGCTTTTGAAGTTCAAGGCGGGTTACGAAGTCGTCAAAGACATGCTTCCTGCGCTTCGAAGGGAAGATTGTTTGCTCATCGGAGTGGGCAAAACGGCTCCTGACCCCATCAAACGAGGTGGCATTCATTTGTTTGCCCTCGCCTTGGTAGGACCAGATGGGGAGGTCATCAATGCCAAGACCAGGGTTCCCAATGAATTTCTCAAGCTCGTTCGTGGAGGCACTTCACCGAAGCCCATGCCGCGCAAAGTGTCACGCTCATCAAGAGATGAAAAGCCCAAAGGACGGCGCCGAGAGGCGGACAACCGGTCCAACACAAAAAAGCGCGGGCCCTCAGAGTGAGAACCTGCGCTCAACCCAGTCACGGAGCACCTGGGCTTCATGCACCGGGAGTTCCCGGAAGGCAAGCCGAAGCGCTCTTCGCATTTGAGTAGGCTGTTGATGTACGTGGCGAATCAAGGTTTGGAATTCTCTCAGGCGATCTGGTTCATGCTGTAGAGGAATGCCGTGAAGTGCCATCTTGCGTTGTTTTGCAGGTTGGTCTTCTTACGGATGTCCAAAGAGAAAGGTTTCAATCAAGGTGATTCACACAACCAATTGGTCGGGCAGACCCTAATTTGGCATTTCATTCAAACGCAACACCATGTCCAATCCAGTCTACGTCGTCTCTGCCGTTCGAACCCCAATGGGAAGCTTTCAGGGCTCTCTTTCTACCGTGCCTGCTCCGCAATTGGGTGCAGCAGCAATCAAAGGAGCTTTGGCGGCCGCCAATGTCGCGCCCGAGAGCATCGATGAAGTCTTCATGGGCAATGTGTTGCAAGCGGGAGTGGGACAGGCTCCGGCAAGACAGGCAGCGATGGCGGCTGGTTTGGCCCACAATGTTCCTTGCACTACGGTGAACAAGGTTTGTGCAAGCGGCATGAAGTCCATTGCCTTGGGAACCCAAGCGATCCTCTGCGGAGACGCCCACATGGTCGTCGCGGGTGGAATGGAAAACATGAGCATGGTTCCCCATTATTTGAAAGCGAGGAATGGTGTGAAGTTTGGCAACATCAATGTTCAAGATGGGATGTTGCTTGATGGACTCACAGATGTTTACAACGCGACGCACATGGGCAACTGCGCGGAACTTTGTGCGAAGGAAAAAGGCATCTCTCGTAAAGCGCAAGATGCCTTTGCCATCGAGAGTTACAAGCGCGCAACGGCAGCATGGGAAGAGGGGAAGTTTGGGAGTGAAGTCGTTCCTGTCATGGTTCCTCAACGCCGTGGCGATGATGTTGTCGTCGATTGCGATGAAGAACATAGAAACGTGAAATTGGACAAGATTCCCACGTTGCGTCCAGCGTTCGATCGCGAAGGCACTGTGACCGCAGCCAACGCGTCGACGTTGAACGACGGCGCAAGTGCGGTCCTCTTGGCTTCTGAAGAGGCGTTGGTCAAGCATGGTCTCACCCCTTTGGCCAAGATTCTCGCCACTGCCGACGCTGCTCAAGCTCCCGAGTGGTTCACCACAGCACCTTCGCTTGCCTTGCCAAAAGCATTGGCCAAGGCTGGATTGACCCTTGCAGACATTGACTTGTGGGAGTTGAATGAAGCGTTCAGCGTCGTCGGCATTGCCAACAACCAAGCCTTGGATTTGAATCCAGAATGTGTGAATGTCCACGGGGGTGCCGTTGCCTTGGGCCATCCCCTGGGGTCAAGTGGTTCTCGCATTGTGGTGACACTCATTCATGCCTTGCGTGACCGACAACTGACCACGGGCGCAGCAGGGATTTGCAACGGAGGGGGTGGGGCTTCTGCCCTTGTTTTGAAAGTCGTTTGAAGATGCGCTCAGCGTTGGGAGAAGCATGGGCGCATCTGAGTCACGTTCCCTTGCGTGCAGAGGCCTCGGATCGGTCCGAATGTGTCAATGAAGTGCTCGCAGGTGAAACGGTGACTGAATTGGAGTTGGGTCGTGGCGACTGGGTCAAAGTTCGGTTGCCGGATGGCTATGAGGGATGGATGGACCGTCGGCAATTGAACCCTGTGACTGAGTTGTGGCAAGGAAAACCGGTCCGCCTCGCCGAGATGAGCACCATGTGGCATGGTGTTTCTGGTGGATTGTTGCCAGCGGGTGCAATCGTCCGAAAACTCGGCGAGCAGTGGTTTTTGGGTGAACACCTCATCCAGCCCCTGAGTTCTGTGCCCATCTCCCATGTGGATGGCATGTGGGAATGGGCCCAACGCATGTTGGGGGTGCCCTACCATTGGGGTGGACGGTGTGGATGGGGATTTGATTGCAGTGGATTGACCTCCTTGGCGGCTGCCCTGGCAGGCATGGCCGTGCCAAGAGATGCCTCCATGCAATACGAGCATGGCCAAGAAGTGGCCATTGGGCAAGACAAACTTGACGATGTGGTTTTTTTTAAAAACGAAGAGGGCCGCATCACACACGTCGGCATTTCAAATGGCCAGGGCCAAGTGATTCATGCAAGTGGTGAAGTTCGGGTGGATGTGCTGAGAGATGATGGATTGCACCGTCACGAGGACGATGCGAAATCACACCAGGTGGCAGGCATTCGACGCTGGGTCTGAAGATTCACCCAAAAAATGTGCGCTTCTCTCTTGCCATGTCACGCAACAACGGGGACACGCGGTAACGCTCTTCGTCGTACCTCTGCCTGAGCGAATCCAGAATG
>JAYZBB010000074.1:0-31192 GCA_036339415.1 Bacteroidota bacterium
TTGACGAGCGCGAGGAAGTCCTTGGCCGAGATGGCCTCCAGGCCTTGGTGCTCCCGCTTGGCGTTGATGGCCGCCTTCATAAAGTTGAGGTTGCTCACGCCAGGAATTTCCACCGGATACTGGAACGCCAAGAACAGGCCTTCGCGGGCCCTGTCGCTCGCGTCGAGGTCGAGCAGGTCGGTGCCGTCAAAGTCGACTGAGCCGGCCGTCACTTCGTAGTCCTCACGGCCGGCGAGGACCGACGCCAGAGTTGACTTGCCTGAGCCGTTGGGGCCCATGATGGCGTGCACTTCTCCGGGACCGATTTCGAGATTCAGTCCTTTGAGGATGGGGGTGTCGTCCACTTGTGCGTGGAGGTTGGTGATGGTCAGCATTAGCCTACGGATCCTTCGAGTGAAATGGCCAGGAGCTTTTGAGCCTCAACGGCGAACTCCATGGGCAACTTGTTGAGCACCTCCTTGGCGTAGCCGTTGACGATGAGGCTGATGGCCTGTTCTTCGTCGATGCCGCGCTGGAGGCAGTAAAAGATTTGGTCTTCCCCAATCTTGCTGGTTGTCGCTTCGTGCTCGACCTGCGCCGTTGGGTTCTTCGTTTCGATGTACGGGAAGGTGTGTGCCCCGCAGCGGTCGGTCATCAACAAGCTGTCGCACTGGCTGAAGTTCCGAGCGT
Source organism: Bacteroidota bacterium (assembly GCA_036339415.1). Classification (GTDB taxonomy): domain Bacteria; phylum Bacteroidota; class Bacteroidia; order Flavobacteriales_D; family Sanyastnellaceae; genus UBA11663. The sequence goes on from JAYZBB010000074.1 coordinate 670, forward strand.
GGTCGGCGTTGGGCATGATTTGAACGAGTCCGCGGTAGCTGTTTTGCGACTTGCCCGCCGAGATGCCCTTGGAGATGATGGTCGAACGCGTGCGCTTGCCCAAGTGAATCATCTTGGTGCCCGTATCGGCCTGTTGCATGTTGTTGGTGACGGCGACGCTGTAGAATTCCCCCACGCTGTCGTCTCCCTTCAACACGCAACTTGGATACTTCCACGTCACTGCGCTGCCGGTCTCCACTTGCGTCCAACTGATTTTTGAGCGGGTGTGGCAAATGCCGCGCTTTGTGACAAAGTTGTACACCCCGCCCTTGCCATCCTCGTCCCCTGGGTACCAATTTTGGACAGTGCTGTACTTGATCTCCGCGTCGTCGAGAGCAATGAGCTCGACCACCGCCGCATGGAGTTGGTTTTCGTCGCGCTGTGGCGCCGTGCATCCTTCGAGGTAGCTGACGTAGCTGCTCTCGTCGGCGATGACAAGCGTCCGCTCGAACTGGCCCGTGCCGCTCTCGTTGATTCGGAAGTACGTGCTCAGTTCCATGGGGCATTTGACGCCCTTGGGAATGTAACAGAACGACCCGTCGGTGAAGACCGCCGAATTCAGCGCCGCGTAGTAGTTGTCGCGGACTGGAACCACGGAGCCGATGTACTTCTGGACCAATTCAGGGTGCTCCTGAACGGCCTCGCTCATGCTGCAGAAGATGATGCCTAGCTCCGCGAGTTTGTCCTTGAACGAGGTGGCCACACTGACACTGTCCATCACAAAATCCACTGCCACGCCGCTCAGGCGCTTCTGCTCCTCGAGCGAAATGCCGAGCTTGTCCATCGTCTTGCGCAGCTCTGGATCGACCTCATCCATGGAGGCAAGTTCCTTCTTCTGCTTGGGGGCTGCGTAGTAGCTGATGGCCTGGAAATCCGGCTTCTCGTACTGGAGGTGAGGCCACTCGGGCTCGACCATCGCTTGCCACGTCTCGAACGCTTTGAGGCGCCACTCAAGGAGCCACTCGGGTTCGTTCTTCTTCGTGCTGATCAACCGAATGATGTCTTCGTTGAGTCCCGCCGGGGCTTTGTCTGAGTCGATGTCCGTGGTGAACCCAAACTCATATACCTTCCCGGTGACTTCCTCCAGAATCTTGTCTTCTCCGTCGTACGCCATGGTTGTCCGTTGTCAGAGTGAAAAACTCTCTCCGCAGCCGCAGGTTCGATTGGCGTTGGGGTTGTGAAACTCAAATCCCTTGCCATTCAAGCCGCCACTGTATCGCAGTTCTGTGCCAACGAGATACAAGAAGCTTTTTTTGTCCACCACAACCTTGACACCGTTGTCTTCAAAAGACTGGTCGTCGTCGTTCATCACGTGGTCAAAATCCAGTTGGTACATCAAACCGCTGCATCCACCACCCTTCACACCGACGCGGACAAAGCTTCCCTCGGGTCGCCCTTCCTCAGCGAGCAAGCGTTCTACTTGGTCGCGCGCACTGTCATTGACTTTGATCATGTGTGGAAAAACTGAGTCTAAAATACCCCATTTGGGGGATGCAAAGGTACGTTGTTTGGATTCAATCCAAATAAGCTTGTGGCCCTGTTTCCGCCAACTGCGTCGCATCTTTGGGGCATGGCTGGTGCAACCACGTCCCGACCACGTCGCTCGCAAGCGCAGCTCACCACTCAATTCACCACGGTGATTGGGATGTCATTGACCCTCTTTTTGATGGGCATGCTTGGGCTTGTTGCCCTTCTCGGACAATGGGCCACCACACAAATGAAACAGCACGTTCACGTGCAGGTGTACCTGCAGCGCGACATGTCTCAACCCCAAATCGACGAGGCCCGGCTGGCCATCGCCGCCGACCCCAGTGTCGCCGCGGTGGAATACCTCGATCCCGCCGAAGCCGCCGCTGAGCTCGAATCTGAACTCGGCGAATCTTTCGTCTCATTTCTTGGGTACGTGCCGTTGCCTCCGGTGGTGGACCTTGTCATGCGGCCCGATCAGGTGTCTCCTGAGGACATCGGGGCCGCCGCGGCAAGGTTTGAGTCCATTCCTGGGGTGGCTGACGTGTCTTGGCACGGAGATCTGTTGAGCAGCATCCAGGCCGGCATTGAGCAACTCATGCCCATACTCACCGTGGCTGCCATTCTTTGCTTGCTGGTGGCGTTGGCCTTGCTCAACAACACCATTCGTCTGACCGTGTTTGCCCGGCGTTTCTTGATTCGCAACATGCAATTGGTGGGTGCACGGCCGAGGTTGGTCCGAAAACCCTTCGTTGTGCAAGGGTTGATGCTGGGGGCAACCTCGGGATTGTTCGCGTTTGCGGGAACGCTGGGCCTCATGACCTGGTTCCAAGCCCAGCTTGGCACGTTGACGTTGTCTTGGGTGGGCCTGATGGTTTCTGTCTTTGTGTTGACAGGCAGCCTGCTTGGTGCCGGATTCAGCAGCTTTGCCGTCAATCGATATTTGAAGGCCGATCTCTCACAGCTGCATTGAGTCCGGTCGTGAGAGTCTCCGTATTTTCGAACCATGAACAGCGCTCCAGATCCTTCCCCCAACTTCGCATTTGGCCGCAGCAATTACCTCTGGCTCGGCATCGGCATTGGCATCTTGATGGTGGGGTACTTGCTCATGAGCGGCGGTGGATCCGAAGACCCCAATGTGTTTGACGAAGGCATTTTCAGTGCCCGCCGTATCACGTTGGCACCCACCGTTGTCTTGGCTGGCTATGGCGTCATTTTCTACGCCATTTTGAAGAAACATTGAGTTGGAAGCCCTTTCCTTTTTGCTTCTTGGCCTGATTCAGGGACTGACAGAATTTCTCCCTGTTTCCAGTTCTGGCCATCTCACGCTTGGGCAGTCACTTCTAGGGCTCCAAGAGGAGGACCTCACCTTCACCGTTCTGGTGCACGCTGCCACCGCGCTCAGCACACTTGTGGTCTTCCGAACTGACCTCTTGGATTTGCTCAAATCTGTGACTGCCTCAGGAAAAAACGGCACACAAGGACGCGCCTATCTCGGTTTTCTTTTGCTGAGTGCTGTGCCTGCAGCCGTGATCGGTTTGGGGTTCAAAGAAGACATTGAAGCGCTTGCCAATCCGCGTTTCGTCGGGGCCATGTTGTGGGTCACAGCAGGTGTGCTCTTCTTATCTCAAAAAACCAGTGGTGGCAACCGCCCTATACGTGCCCTTCAAGCGCTGGGTATTGGAGTGGCACAAGCCATGGCCATTCTTCCTGGGATCAGCCGGTCTGGAAGCACCATAGGTGCTGCTTTGATCTTGGGGGTGTCGCGAGAAGAAGCTGCCAAGTTCTCTTTTTTGATGGCCCTCATCCCCATCGGAGGTGCCACCCTGTTGACCCTCATAGAACTCTTTGACCAACCTACCGTTGCTGAAACGGTTGAGGTTCCATGGTTGGGGTACGCCGTTGGAACGGCGGCCGCCTTTGCCAGCGGTTGGGCGGCATGCACGTGGATGATTCGCCTGGTCAAGAGAAGCAATTTGGCAGGTTTTGGGGTGTATTGTTTTGTTGTTGGCAGTCTCGCCATGATTTTTGGATAAACCTCCGGCCATGACCTTGCCCAAATTGTTGTTCGGATGCGTGATGCTGATTTGTCTGTCGTTGATCAGTTGTGTGGAAGTGACCTTCCCAGAGCCCATGCCCGCCAAGAAAAAAGAACTGACTCAATTTCCTGACGCTTGGCAAGGAACGTGGGTTTCTCAGGAACCCGCGGAGGACACGGAGGACGAACAACTTGTGGTGCAACATGACCGCATCCTCGGCAATCCAGGCAGCGACGACCTCGTCCTGGGAAAAAATTGCGTGCTGAAAAAGTTGGGGCGGCGCTTGATTCTGAACATCCCCCAGGAGAAAGGCGGGCGTTGGACCTTGCTCATCGGTGCCCGTCGTGGAGATGTGCTCGAAATCCAAACTCTCGACCCGAAAGAACAGGGGGCGTTGGACTCTTGGGAAGAGGCCCTGGGTCACGAGAACGTCTTGAAGCTCCACAAAAACAACGATCCCACAGACAAGCTCAAGGAAGTCCAATTGAACCCAAAAAACACCTGGCAATTCCGAAAGCTTCTCCGGAAAGGAAAGACCACATCTGTGACTTACAACAGAGTGGTGGAGTGACGCCGGGCAAGGTGCTTCAACGCACGTTTGGCAAGGCCTTTTCAAGACGGGCCAAAACAGCCTCCCAATTCACGAGGCCCAAGAACGCCTCCATATAATCCTTTCGTCGGTTCTGATAGTTGAGGTAGTACGCATGCTCCCAAACATCCATGCCCAAAATGGGGATCCCCGGTTCCTCCACGCAAGTCACCATGAGCGGATTGTCCTGATTGGGTGTGCTTGACACTGCCAACTGGCCTTTTGCGTTCACCATCAACCAAGCCCATCCACTGCCAAAACGAGTGGCTCCTGCCTTGGCAAAGGATTCCACAAACCCCTGCACGCCTCCGAAATCTCGCCCTAGCAACTCTGCCAAGTCTCCTTCGGGAGCATTGGCGCCTCCTGGACGCAAGACCTCCCAATACAGTGTGTGATTGTAATGGCCGCCGCCGTTGTTGCGCAACGCGTTGTCCTCGGGTCGCACCTCCGCCAACAAGGTTTCAAGACCAGCATTTTGAGTCATGGGGCGGCCCTCCAAGGCCGCATTCAACTTGCGTACGTAACCCGCATGATGCTTGCCGTGATGAATCTCCATCGTGGCCATGTCAATTGCAGGATCCAAAGCATCATAGGAGAACCCGAGGGGAGGCAACTTGAACGTTTCCCCTCCAAATGTGGTCCCATCGGAGCCTCGTTCCACATCCGGTGAACCGGGTGTGCATCCCAACCAAGGGGTGAGCATCATGCCTGCGCCAGCCGCGCTTGTGACTTTAAGAAACGTTCGCTTGTCCATAAGACAAAGATGAACAGGAATGCGTTGATGCTTGTGGTGTGCACGACAGGGTGTGAACAGAAGGTCATCAACAATGCCATGCTCCTCCTGTTGCTCACGAAATTTAGGCTTGTTCATGTCAGTTGTACCCCTTTCCCGCGCCCGCTTGCTGGGTTTGATCTTGGGCATGCCCGTTGCCATCGGGTTGGCTGTTGGGGTGCTCGCTTGGCAACGCGGAGATGCGTGGAAAGCGATGGCCTTGGACGCCCTCAATGGGCACATCGAGGGTCAGCTGGTGGTCGAAGATGTGGCGCTCTCTTGGTGGCATGGATTTCCAGACATCAGCGTCGATGTGTCAGATGCACGGCTGCTTTCAAATGCCGGTGACACGCTGATCGCGGCCAAACGCCTGGGAATGGCGTTGGACTTTTGGAGTCTTTGGGGAGACCACCCCAAGCTCGGAACCATCACCATCGACGGAGGCCGAGCCCGTCTTGCCATGGATGACAAGGGGCGTTGGGCCAATGTGCCATTCGTCACGAATGATGCGGGCGACGACCCAGCCGCCAATCATTGGCGCCTGGGGTGTGTCGTCGTTCGAGATTGCGCACTGAGCATTGCCGGAGTTGGCAAGCGTGGCGTCTCGCTCAACGTCGACCAGCTCAAATGCACGCTTGACTCGCCCGGGTCGGCAATCCAGTGGCAGGGCTCCATGAGCAACGTGACACTCAACGACCCAGACCTCCCGCCCTTGAAACCGTTCGGCGTGAACACATCGGGATTGTGGCGTGCAATCGGGTTGGATGCCTGGTCCACTGAGGGCAAGCTCGAGCTTCTCGGAATGGACGCCACGTGGGCTGCATCCAAAACTGACAACAAGCCTTGGCTCGCCAACGTCACTGCCAATGGCATTTCCCAAAAACGGCTTGACAACGTGTTGATGGGCGCGCCTTGGGATAATCGCGTCACGTTCGACCACAACATTTCGCTTGAGGCGGCACTGACCCCCGATGAGTCAACAATCCACTGGTCCACGTCAAAAGACGCTTTTCAGATTGCGCCGTCTTGGACTGGGCTCTCAATGTCACTGCAAGGCGCCGCACAAAGCCAGGGCGTCGTTCGACGAAAGCATGGATCATGGTCCTGGGATCTTGAACACGCAGATGTCTCTGGTCCTGGGTGGGAGATCTTGGGACACGCAAAACCCACGAGCGGCAACGGCGTCACCCTCACTGGTCGAGCACGTCTCGATGCATCCACGCCATTTGACGCTTGGTTGCCAGGAGTCCCCCAATCTGTTTCCAGCGTGTTGCCCATCTCTGGCCATCTAAGGGCTGAAGGAGACATCACCCTGGACGCCCGAGGTGGAGTGCAGTCCGTGCACGCCACGTTGAATGCAGAACAATTGGCAGGCCAACTCGATGGCCAGCGTTACCAATTGGACGTGCGCAACCTTCACATCGATCCGCAACACGCCTCTGCCGACACACTGGCATTTGACTGGGCTGGCAACCAAACCAACGTTGACTTTTCCGCGCTCACATGGCCTGCCTTGATTCATGGCTCTGCCCTTTCTGGCAAGGTGTTCCTGCGCGCAAACGCCCTTGTTGTTGACCCCATTCTCCAGTGGTGGGACCACTTGAGTCTCCCTCCATCGTCCGCCGCAGTTCTCTTGCCTGCCGGGTCCGAATTGGAGGTCAGTCTGGATGCATCACAAGTCGACTGGGGCGCACTCCGCTGCGAGCCCGTCACAGCCAGAACGACCGTGACCCACAATCGATGGCTCCTGCACAGCATTCAAGTGAAGGGACTCGAGGGTCGTGCCCACGTAGAAGGGCAATTGTCTCCCGGACGTGCCGGCTGGATCCTGACCTTGCGGGGATCCCTTGACGACGTGTCTGCACCCTCTTTGTTTTCAACCTTCAACAATTTTGATCAAACCCTGCTCCGGCACGACCACTTGGCTGGGGCGCTCTCGACCGCCGGAAGTCTCTCCATGTCTTGGGGACTGGATGGATCGTGGCACCCTGAACACATGACGGCCAGCCTTCAAACCAACGTTCAACACGGGCGTTTGCGCAACCTTGAAGTATTTGACGACGTGGCCAACTACCTCGACAATCACCGCTTGATGGCTCCGTTGGTTGATCCCGAAGATCTTCGCCAACGTCTCCGAGACATCACCTTTGAACCTGTAGATCAACGGATCGATGTTCGTGGCGAACAAGTGTGGTTGCCCAAAACTGTGATTGAATCTTCCGCCATGAACGTGGCCATTGAAGGCGTGTACAATTTTGACTCAAACATCGACTACACCTTGGGGTTTGCCCTGCGCGATTTGCGGGCTTCCGCCTCGGACAATGTGGGTGTGATGGAAGACGATGGGTTGGGAACGCAGGTGTTTTTGCGCATGTTTGGGGAGGTCAATGAACCCGAATACGCCTACGACAGAGATGCTGCGAAGGCCCATCGGCGTGCCGCTTTCGCCACTGAAAAGGAACGACTGCGCAATGCCCTCTCCAGACGCGGCGCTGATTCAGATGAGCTCGACGACGCACCCATGCGTGGTCCTGAACAGCCCCAGGATTCCCCGAATCCCGAAGAAATGCCCCATGCGTCTCCGGTTCAAAAGCCCAAGAAGAACAAGAAAAAGGACCGTCACCATGACTTGTTCAACCCTGACGACGAAGATTACCTTTGAGCCATGAATCACCCCGACTTTTCTGAGGCTCAAGCGCAATTGGTAAAATGCCAGGAAGCGCTCGATGCAGCAAGACAAGAAGGGTGGACGGCTGAGTTGTTGGGGGCATACCTCGACGCAGCACGCGCCCTGCACGAAGGCGCCGCCGTCAGGAAAGCCCTGCATGGCAACCTCCAAGACTGGCAACAGACCGCCATGATGGATCCCTCTTCAGGGCCAACGCACAAGGTCGATGACAACACGCCATCAGAGGAGCCTGCGACCAATCGTTTGTTGACTCCTGAGGAAAAAGGCGAATCGAACCCGCCTGCACAAGTGGACTTGATTTCCTCCATCGGTGAAATGACGCTTGCAGAAAAGCTGGCCTTGCAACCGCTCACCAGTGTCGCCGAAGGCATGAGCATTTTGGACCGCGCCCAATTCACGAGCACCTTGTTCGGCGGAGACGAGGAGGTGTTCAGCACACTCTTGTCCAAGCTTTCCAAGGCGTCCACACAAGAGGAGGCCTTCGCCATGTTTCAAGAAGCGCTGACTGACGCCCAAGATGGGCCTGAAGCGGAGTCCTTGAAGGAAGCCTTTGCCAAACGCATCATGCGCACATTCGTTTCATGAGTGGCGGAACGTTGATTGTCGTCCCCACACCTGTTGGGAACCTTGGAGACATGACGCCTCGTGCTTTGGAGGTGCTCCAAAACGCCCAAATCGTCTTGGCAGAAGACACCCGGACCACGGGCAAGTTGTTGCGACACTTTGGGGTTGACACCCCATTGAAGTCCTTTCATCAGCACAACGAACATCGCGCGCTCGAGGGCATTGTCGCCCAATTGCAAGGAGGTTTGACCATGGCTTTGTGTTCAGATGCAGGCACTCCTGGCATCTCAGACCCTGGCTTTCTCCTCGTCCGAGCTTGCGTTGACGCAGGCGTACACGTGGAGTGTCTTCCGGGGGCGACGGCATTCGTGCCCGCATTGGTCACTTCAGGGCTGCCGTGCGATCGGTTTTACTTCGAAGGATTCCTGCCTCACAAAAAAGGCCGTCAGAAACGTCTCTTGGCCTTGTTGGAGATGCCATGCACAGTCGTGCTCTACGAAAGTCCGCATCGCGTGGCCAAACTCCTGGATCAGCTTGACACACTCGGTGCGGGGAACCGGCACATTGCGCTGTGTAGAGAAATCTCAAAACTGCACGAAGAAACGCTCCGCGGTTCGGTTGTGGACCTCAAAGACCTCCTTAAACATCAACCGCCAAGAGGCGAATACGTGGTGGTCCTGGGCGCTGCAACTCAGAACACCACGCGCTGAACTTCATTCACTCGTTTCACAGGAATGACCTTCAATCCATTGGGTGCCGTCGGGTGTGAGCCGTGTCCTGAGACCAACATGCGCTCCATGCCGAGTCGGGATGCCTCTGCCATGCGTTGATCCAACCTCGCCACAGGCCGAATTTCTCCATTCAAACCAACCTCACCCGCGAAGCACGTCCTGTTGTCCAACGTCAAATCCAAACTTGAACTGAGAATCGCAGCCACCACCGCCAAGTCATTCGCGGGATCCTGAATTTTCAATCCCCCAGCCAGGTTCAAGAAGACGTCGAACTGGCCCAGTTTGAACCCACAACGCTTTTCAAGCACAGCCAAAAGCATGTTGAGTCTTCTCAAATCGAAACCCGTGCCAGAACGTTGGGGGGTTCCATACACGGCCGTGCTTACCAGCGCTTGAATCTCGACAAGCAACGGGCGCGCCCCTTGAAGAGACACCGCCACTGCCGAACCGCTGCTCGCATTCCCACGCTCCCCCAGCAACACCTCGCTTGGATGATCCACCGCCGACAGGCCCTCTCCCGTCATCTCGTATATCCCGAGTTCAGCGGTGGTGCCAAATCGGTTTTTAGCCGCACGCAACATTCGGTATGCATGGTGTCGGTCGCCCTCGAACTGGAGAACAACATCCACCATGTGCTCGAGAACCTTGGGACCCGCGAGTGCACCTTCCTTGGTGATGTGCCCCACCATGAACAGTGGTGTGCCTGTCGATTTTGACCACGTTGTCAGTGCTGCGGCCGACTCTCTGATTTGACCCACCGAACCTGGAACGCCGTCTTGTTCCGGGTGGTCGAGTGTTTGAATGGAATCCACAACGATCACAGCCGGGTTTTCTTCACGCAGCGCGTCGAGGATGGCTGGAACTTGGGTTTGTGGGTAGATCAACACAGATGGCGCGATTGTGCCGAGTCTGTTGGCGCGCATGCGGACTTGTTCGGCACTTTCTTCGCCACTGACGTAAAGAACCTTGGCCCCTGTCTGGCCTACCTGCAGCGCCACCTGCAGCATCAATGTGGACTTCCCGATGCCTGGCTCCCCTCCCAACAACACAACTCCCCCTGGGACAGCACCTCCACCCAGGACCCTGTTCAGTTCCTCATCGCCCATGTCAAGGCGAGGGATTTCCGAGACTTGCACGTCAGCAAGAGGCCTGATTTGCGGCTTTTGGAGGGACGTTAGCCCAGATCTAGCTTCTCGCTGAGATGGTGAAACGACCGCCTCCTCTCGAAGCGTGTTCCAGGCTTTGCACTGCGTGCATTGGCCGACCCATTGCGGGTGGGCATGCCCGCATTCAGAACAAACGTATTGCGTTTTGACTTTCGCCACTGATGCCCTCCCTCAGCGGAAACGGAAAATGTTGACCGTGCCGGTTTTCTCCGCGCCGTTGGGCAACAAAATGGTGTAGAAATACACCCCGTCTGACGCGCCATCGCCATACCATGGATTGGTGTTGGAGTATCTGTCGTTCTCGTAGACAAGGTTGCCCCATCGGTTGAACACGCGTACCAACAGACCCTCCTGATCGTCTTCCCACGCTTCCAAGCCCTGAATGATGAACGCATTGTTGATGTCGTTGCCATCCCGGGGTGTGAACACATTGACAGGAAGAATGTCGCATTCTCCGACGGTGATGTCGAACACGTGCTCAAGGCCTGAACCGAGACATGGATTGGCAATGGTCGCTGTCAGCTCCAACAACACCGGGCCCGACTCAAATGTGGTCCAGACTTCTTCCGGAAACAAATCCACGGTCACATCTGCAATGTCTTGCCATTCGAAGGTCAAATCCGACCCGTCAGGCAATTCCACGGACCAGTCGTAGTCTAGATAACCATCGACGGTGAAATTTGCGTTCAGGATCAACGTATCGGGCTTGTTCACACAGACGGCCAACGTGTCATCGTACAAGGGCTCCACGTCCCATGTTGGTTCGTCGCCAATGAACAAAAGCCCACAAACTTCCTGGGGCTCACAGCCGTATGGGTCAGAAATCTCCACGCAGATCGTGGTGTTGTTGAGCTCCGTTTCTTCGGGAATGATCCACTGGAAATCGTTGGCAGCACTGGAAATGGTGCCATCTGGCCATGTGACTGTGTAGTCAGGATATTCCAAAATGAATGCTTCGCTCACGCTCAGCACAGCGTCGGCGCCTGGTTCAACACCTCCTCCGTCACAATCCGTGGTGGCTCCTCCGTCGAAGACCAGTCCCTGATTCAACCCGCTCACAATGTCCACAAATCCGCAATCCGTGTCGTCAAACGACGGAGGGCACTCCTCAAATGGCGTCGTCACACAATACACGCCTGACGCTCCCACCTCCAATTCATTCGAAGTCAAATCGGGTTGGTCGTTCCCGTTGTATGCCCAATTGTATTCGAAATCCGTGTTTTGATCGCCATTGATTGGGTCGAGTTCAACCAACAGCCCTTCTTCACAGATGAATGCGTCTTCCAACACCGGCTCTGGCACTGCCGTTACGGCCACTGCATCGGTCGCATCTCCGCAGCCATTGGAAACGGTGACAGTCAGCGTTGGGGTGGTGAACTGCTCTCCCCAGCTGTAGTCGTTCTGCGTGACATTGGGATTTCCTGGCCAGGGCCAGGTGATGCTTGCAGCACCAGCAGGGTCCGTGATGAATGCTGTCAAATCCAAAATGTCATCTCCACACACCCAAACTTCATCATCCGCACTCAATTCAATGGTGGGCGCGTCACCCACTTCCACTTCGTAGCAGTATTCGATGCCACATTCGTTCTCTGTGAAACACAGCTCGTACAAACCAAATGCCGAGGCTGACCATGTGGTGTTGAACGTGTCCAGACTTGCAAACGTGTTGTTCCCCAAGCCGGACGTCTCCTCCCAAACACCCAAGGCAGGTTGCACTTGACACAAAGCGGGGCCAGAATACAAAATACCCTCCGAGAGGTCCGTGTACACCGGGCATGGAGCCTGGTTGTCGTCGGGGCAATTGTTGAGACAATTGAACATGTCAAATTCATAAAACTGATCCTGAGTAGAATCTGCACTGATGTAAGAAACCTGAATGGTGTCTCCGTACGCAATGGCCATGTCTGGGTCATCCGTCACGTTCGCAAATTGTCCCGAGGCCAACGAGACCGTGCTGGTCGAGACGGTCCCATCTTCATGGAAGATTTGAACGTCCAAATACGAGCCTCCCCATCCGTCGTCGCTGCTGTACAAATTGAAATTGAGGTACCCTTCCTCTGGTGAAGCAAACCCTCCTGTGAACTCCACCGGATTGAAGGCCGAGTCGCCGCAAAGAGCTTCGACATTCAATTCTTCCGGCACGGTGGCTGCCGTTTCAGACATCACAAACGTCCGTCTCCCCTCGCACCCACCTTCGTCGGCCACGACGACCTGATAGATGCCCGCGGTCAACCACGCTCCTGAACCGAGGTCTTCCAGGACCTCTCCTCCTCCTCCATTCCAGTCGGCGACCCAGTTGTATGACACGAAGTTTTCATCCTCATCTGGAATCACCTCCACGTACGCAGCGTCACCGGGGCACACCGCCTGCAGCGTGCCGGAAACAGTTGGCAAATAGTATGGGGTTTGGAACACTTCAAATATTTCACGAACCACACAACCTCCAGCCGTTTCGCCAGTCACCGCAAACGTGCCTCCGAAGGGAATCGTTGCCACATTCTCAGTCCAAAACGAACTGCCCAAATTCCAGCCCCAGTCTGTCACCGGCTCATCGCCTCCGATGGAAGCCGCTGTGACCGTCAATTCTGCGCCTGCACAAATGCCAAACACCTCGCCAGAAGACGACGTCAATTCGATTTCAGGAGGGTTGATGCCCAGCACGTTGATGACGATGTCCAATTGTGTTGACGCCCCTTCGCTGTCCGTGGCAACGATGGTGACAGTGTTCATGCCTGCTTCAACGGCAGTGAATGTTCCCGTAACTGTGGCCGTTTCGCCGTTGGTTGAGCCCAACCCAGCGATGGAATTCGCCCCGGAGAGGGTTTCTTGCACCGTAACGTCCACCGTTTGTCCTGGTTCCGGCCCCAGAAACTCGCAATCGAGGGAAGTGGTTTGACCCAAGCAGAGCGTGATGATGTCACACCCCAAATTTTCAGTGGCCACCGGGTCCAAGTTGTTGCTTGTTTCCGCAGTGTTGATGTTGAAGAACTTGTAGTCCAGCCAGTTGATGCCGTCTTGCTCGTCGTCATCCGTGCCATAGGGCCCATTGTAGGTGTCGTTGAGCAAGTTGAAGCGTCCAAACTGCACATGGGGACTCGAGGTCAAGTCGGTGTCCTGGGATTCGCCATCGGCACCCGTCACTCCTGGATCCGTTCCACAGCAACCATTGGCCCCGTTGACATCGCCGTGTGCCCAATTCATGTCCAAGTAACAGACTTGCGCGTTGCTTCCTTCCGGCAGCACCTCCGAATCCGGAGATGTGATGATGATCTGAAAGCTGTTCAGCAAGTCGTTTTGGTTGTTGTAGTAGCCGACATCAATGAAGTTGACGTACACCGCTGTCTGCGTGCGCTTCCATTTGATTTCACCAACAGACCGGATGTCTGTGTCCTGCCAGTATCCCGCAATTTGGTTGTATTCGGCAGCAGGAAAACCCGTCGGGGTCCAATCAATCACGGGTCCTCCGAAGGAAATTTGACCTTTCGAGTTGACGTAGAAAAAGTCGTACGTGTCTCCATACAAATCGAAGGACCATGATCCAGTGGCCGAAACCGGAATTGGGGGTGATGAACAGTCCACGTTCCAACCCGCTCCTGCTTGACTGGCCCATGCCATTTCGTTGGGGCCCAACCCGCCGATGCCAGGAGGAGGCACCATGGTCATGTACGATTCGTCTGGTTCCACCCAACAACCGCAAGCGTCGTTTTCCATGACTTTTTGAACCCTGAGCTCCTTCTTCGCAGCCCGCTCTGCGGCAAAGCTTTTGTGATGCTCGTGAAGGAACGTCAGGTAACGTTCTTCGTCGAACCCGTCCCATGCACGCACGACCTCCCACTCCTCGCGGGTCATGTGCAAGATCGCACGCTCAAAGGACTCATAACCGTCCAAAATTTGCTTTGCTGTCCTGCTGTCCTCAAAGTCGATTTGGGCAAAAAATGAACATGGAACACACGTCAGTGCGACCATTGCAAACCACGACGGCAACACGTGAGGTGGAAAAACTCGGGTCATGGATTCGGACAGTAGGTTGTGAACAGAAAGCCTAGCGACAACCCAAGGTTGCCGACAGTAGGGCTCGTAAAGATAACAAAGTCGGACGCGGTTGAATCTAAGAGTACCTTTGCACGTGCATTCGGTGCCCTGAAATGACCACGGTCGTCGTCCAGCGCCGGAACTTTTGGACATGAAGAACATTCGCAATTTCTGCATCATTGCCCACATCGACCACGGCAAAAGCACGCTGGCCGACCGCCTGCTCCAGACAACGGGCACCATTTCGGACAGAGAATTGCAAGAGCAAACGCTTGACGACATGGACCTCGAGCGTGAGCGCGGAATCACCATCAAAAGCCACGCCATCCAAATGAACCACACAGGTTCTGATGGCGAGGAATACGTCCTCAATCTCATCGACACACCGGGACACGTGGACTTCAGCTACGAGGTGTCGAGGTCCATTGCGGCCTGCGAAGGGGCGTTGCTGATTGTGGATGCCACCCAGGGCATCGAAGCCCAAACCATCAGCAATCTCTACCTGGCCCTCGAGCACGACCTCGAAATCATCCCAGTGCTGAACAAGATGGACCTGGACTCTGCCGACCCAGAAGTGGTGGGAGAACAAATCGTCGACCTCATTGGCTGTGACATGGAGGACATTCTTCCTGCATCTGGAAAAACTGGACTGGGTGTAGAGGCCATCATCGAAGCCATCATCGACCGCGTGCCCGCACCCAAGGGCGACCCTGAAGCGCCCTTGCAGGCCATGATTTTCGACTCCGTCTTCAACAGTTTCCGAGGCATCATCGCCTACTTCCGTGTGTTGAACGGCACCATCAACAAGGGTGACAAGGTCAAGTTTGTCGCCACCGGAAAGGAATACGACGCCGACGAAATTGGCATCTTGGGCTTGGACCTCGTTCCCAAGAAACAACTCGCTGCCGGCGACGTGGGTTACATAATCTCTGGCGTCAAGAACGCGAAAGAGGTGAAGGTGGGAGACACCCTGACTCAAAAAGAGCGGCCATGCGAAGATGCGGTTCAGGGCTTTGAGGACGTCAAGCCCATGGTCTTTGCGGGAATCTATCCCGTGGACACCGAAGACTACGAAGAGCTTCGCGCTTCGATGGAAAAGCTCCAGCTCAACGATGCGTCGTTGGTGTTTGAGCCCGAGAGTTCGGCTGCGCTTGGATTTGGGTTCCGCTGCGGCTTCCTCGGCATGCTCCACATGGAGATCATCCAAGAACGACTTGAACGCGAGTTCAACATGACGGTGATCACCACCGTGCCCAACGTGGGCTACAAAGCCTACACGAAAAAAGGCGAAAAGCTCGAAATCATGAATCCGAGCGACCTGCCCGATGCCAACCACCTCGACTTCGTGGAAGAACCCTTCATCAAAGCCCAAATCATCACCAAAAGCGAATACGTCGGCCCCGTGATGAGTTTGTGCATCGAAAAGCGCGGCATCCTCTCAAACCAAGTCTACCTCACATCAGACCGGGTGGAGCTCACCTTCAGCATGCCCTTGGGAGAAATCGTCTTTGACTTCTACGACAAGCTGAAAACCATTTCCCGCGGCTACGCGTCCTTCGACTACTTCCCGGACGGCTACAAACAAAGCAACTTGGTGAAGATGGACATTCTGTTGAATGGCGACCAAGTGGATGCGTTGAGCGCGCTCATCCACAGAGACCACGCGCACAACCTTGGCAAAAAGATCTGCATCAAGTTGAAAGAGCTCATCCCAAGGCAGCAGTTCATGATTGCCTTGCAAGCAGCCATCGGGGCAAAAATCATTGCACGAGAAACCATTTCTGCAGTCCGCAAAGACGTCACTGCCAAGTGCTACGGAGGTGACATCACGCGGAAGCGCAAGCTGTTGGAAAAGCAGAAAAAGGGCAAAAAGCGCATGCGCCAAATCGGCACCGTCGAGGTGCCTCAATCCGCGTTCCTCGCGGTCCTCAAGCTGGACTGACCTCCTTTCGTGGAGAATCCACCCCGGCCGCATTTTTGTTGGCAAGCTGGCCACATGCCGCGTCGATGTCCTTTCCACGAGAACGGCGGACATTGACAATGAGGTTCTTGTCTTCAAGGAGCGACACAAAATCGTTCAGCCGCGCGGGTGTCGTTTGCTGAAACTCCCCATCGTCGATCGGGTTGTACTCGATGAGATTGATTTTGCACGGGATGTGTTTGCAGAACTGCGCAAGCTCGCGAGCGTCCTCGAGCCCGTCGTTGAAATCCTTGAATACGATGAATTCAAAAGTGGGCCTCGTGCCTGTTTTGTCCACGAAATGGCGGAGCGCTTCGGCCAGCACCGCCAAGTTGTTGGATTCGTTGATCGCCATGATGTGGTTGCGCTTGGCATCGTTGGCCGCGTGCAAGCTGAGCGCCAAATTGAACTTCACCTCATCGTCACCGAGGCGTTTGATGGCCTTGGCGATGCCAGCCGTTGAAATGGTGATCCTCTTGGGCGACATGGCGAGACCCGGTGTGCCGGTGATGCGATCGACCGATTCCAAGACATTGCGGTAGTTCAGCAATGGCTCACCCATGCCCATGTAGACAATGTTGGACAACCCCTTGTCGTGCTGCTGATGGGCCAAGACATTGAGCATTTGCACTTGGTCAAACATGTCCCCAGCCGTGAGATTCTTCAAAAGCTTGAGGCGGCCCGTTGCGCAGAACTTGCACGCCAAGCTGCACCCCACTTGCGAACTGATGCACGCGGTCAAGCGTTTGGTGGTGGGAATCAGGACCCCTTCCACAACACGGTGGGCATCACCGTCGATTTGAAATGCGCATTTGACCGTGCCATCCTTGCTGTGTTGGGCTTCTATTTGGTCGATGCGTGTCAATGTGAATGTTTGCTCCAACTTGGACCGCAGGCCTTTGCCCAACGAGGTCATGTCCTGAAAAGAGCCCGCCGCATGCGTCCACAACCACTCCTCAACTTGCTTGCTGCGGAAGGCCTTCTCGCCCATGTTCACAAGTGCACCCTTCAATTCTTCTGAGGTGAGGGTTCGGATGTCTGGCAGGGCTTGGGCCATGGTGCAAAGATAGCTTTCTTGCCAAGGGGCAAGCCGCTATGCCGACATCAGCAAAGACAAACGCTGCTTCAGCGCCTCTCTCTTTCGCACTGCCATCGGCACAACTGCACCTGTGTCCAACACGACCGTGTTGTCTCTGTAATTGCAAGCCTCCACGCGCTCGAGTTGAACCAAATGGCTGTTGTGTGGCCGAAAGAACATGTCGTTGTTGAGCATTTCTTCCACCCTCTTGAGGTTCTTGCTCATGGTGATCCTCCTGCCGCTCGACAAGTGAAGGGTGGTGTAGCTCCCCTCGGCTTGCACGTGAACAATGTCGCGATGTCGCACAAAATGGCGCTTTCCGGAGGTCAAAATCTCCAACCTCTTCATGGCGGGCGAAAGGGCGCCTTCGCCAGGAATCCGATGGTGGTAAAAGTGCATCAAGATGCGCCTGGCGCACGCCTGCAAATCGTCTCGGTTGATGGGTTTTAGGAGGTAGTCAAAGGCCTGTTTCCGCATAGCGTCGACCGCATAGCGATCAAACGCCGTGGTGAAGACCAAATAGAAGTCCCGAGACTCCAACGGTTCGAGCAAATCCAGTCCCGTCTTGTGAGGCATGTGGATGTCCATGAACATCACGTCGGGCGCCAATTCTTGGATGAGTCGTTCTGCCTCTTTGGCACTGGATGCCGTTTGAATGACGGTGATGGATGGACACGTCCTGTCTATCTGGCGACACAAAAGATCCCTGCAATGGGGCTCGTCATCCACGACGAGGGCATGAAGTTGTCGGAGCATGGCCGTAAGGTTTGAACCCAAGAAAACCGGAGTTTGGATTCATTCCTTGCCGCTGTTCACAAGCGTCAGTGCCCGGTTTGTAACCGTTGGGGGTTATGTGAATCGGGGCGGCGGCACGACTCACATCAGCTGACGCGCCACATCGATCACCGTGTAGGTGTCCACCGGAAGGTTGCGTTTTTTGGCCTTGAGCTTGTCGTAGCCCGTGCGCACGATGACAGCGTCCAAATCGGGAAGGGTGATGACCATTTGACCTCTCAACCCCTCCAACATCGAAAACGGAAGTCCGTCGTCCGTGTTGCCCAACCAAATCTGGTACCCGTAAAAATCAGTGTCCACCTCATCCGTGAGTTGATGAATGGGTGTGATCATGCGCTCCGTGAAACCCCTTGGAAGAAGCTGCCGGCCTTTCCATGCACCTGTGTCGAGCAACAGTTGTCCAAACCTTGCAAAGTCTCGCGTCGTGGCGTAATACTGCGCAAACGAACGCTCCACAGCCCCGTTGGTGGCATCGCCATCCAGACCCCAAAACGCATCGTGCTCCGAGCCCATTTGCTGCCACAAGCCGTTGGCAATGTCCTCACTGAGGTTCCCTTCCCGAACCTGGTCAAGCAACTCTGAGAGCAACATGGTGTTTCCCCCTTGGTAGTGAAACTCCGTGCCTGGCGTTCCGTCCACTCGGTAGGGCTCCAGCAGCGCCCGGTTGCCGTCGCGGTAGTACGCCTTGGCCTGGAAGCCAAAGGGGTCTTTGTAGCTCTCCCCAAACGGGATGTTGCTTCTCATTTGGAGCACCTCTTGAACCGTCAGCCCCGCACTTTCGCCATTCGCGAAACGCGGCAGGTATTCAGATAGATGCGCCTGCTCGTCAACAAGCCCTTCTCGGACCGCCAAGCCAATGGCCATTGCAGTGACCGACTTGACCATGGAAAAGGAGTTGGTGAGGGTCGTGGCGTCGTGGCCTTTGAAGTACGCCTCGTACACCAAGCTGTCGTGTTGGATGACCAAAAAGCTCGCCGTTTCACTGTTTTCAAGCCATGCCTGCCCAACCTCATCTGGAGCAACCCTTCCCCACTTTGGACCTTCCGGCCAAGGCTGTGGATTCGACGAGGCGGGAATGGTTCGAACGTGATCGCGGAATTGCAGGTCGTCGATTTGGGCATTTTCCCACCCGCGCAACCACGTTTCTCCAATGCCACCCCATAGATAATCGTAGTTGGTCACATAAGACAGCAACAGCACGGCGAGAAAAAGAGCCACAATGGCGCGCAAGGTGGTTTTCATGGCAAACGGGTGAGTGGCGCCTGCAAGGTCGGGACAAAGAGACCGGATTGATGCTCAATCCACGCGTTCCCAATCAAAAAGGCGGGACAAATGACGGGTCATGTGTGCCCTTACCTCGTCCATGTCCATGGTGCGGCCCACTTCACGCGCCAACGACGTCACGCCCCGGTCGGCAATGCCGCAAGGCACAATCAAGTTGAAAAAATCAAGGTCTGTATTCACGTTCAGCGCCAAGCCGTGCATGGTCACCCAACGGCTGCATTTGACCCCAAAGGCACAGATTTTTCGGGCCCGTACGCCGGATTCCGGCTCGATCCAAACCCCGGTTAATCCGTCAATTCTGCCTGCATCAACCCCATACTCGGCGCATGTCAAGATGACCGCCTCCTCCAACAACCGCAGGTATTTGTGGATGTCTGTGAAAAATTGATCCAAGTCCAAAATGGGATACCCCACCAGCTGGCCCGGCCCGTGGTAGGTGATGTCGCCTCCTCGGTTGATGGGAAAGTACTGGACGCCCAATTCGGCCAAACGCTCGGGCGGGGCAACCACGTTGGTCGCGGCCCCGCTCTTGCCCAAGGTCAACACATGCGGGTGCTCCACCCAAAAGACCTTCGACTGAGGCAAGGCCAATTCAAGTGCGTCCTCTGGACCAAGATCCGTGGTAGAAAGGCCGGCATTGCGGCGTGCAATTTTGGCCTTGACCATGCCCTGAAAGACCTCCTCTTGAAGGTCCCAACAAGGCTTGTAGTCCATGACGCCCAGGTTGCGAATCTGAACCTGGCGGGTCATGTGTGCTGCGCGAGGGTGTTTTTGAGATGGTCTATGAACCGAATGTCCACGGGGTCCTCATCCGCCCGCTCTGCCAGAATCAAGGACATCCAATCGCCCACCCAAACCGCATCCAACAGCCGCGCCCAGCGGTTGGGGCCATCGGGTTCGACTTCGATGACGTCCGCTCCTTGGTTTTGGAAAATCTTGGTCGTGATGTCCATGCGAAGCTTGGTGCGGACATGGTCATCAGGCATGCGCACCAACACCGCCACGCATTCCTCGTCTCCAGATTCCCAGCCCACCAATTCGTTGTGGTTCATTTCAGGGAAGACTTCCACGTTGGCGAACAACTTGCTGTTTTCATTCAGTTGCTGCCTCCATCGGGTCAGCAATCCGCGCATGGGGGTGTCCGCATAGAGAAAGGTGCGCTTGCCTTCCACGGCTTTGGCCAGGGCCTCACCCCGTTCAGCGGCAGAATCTCCATCCAACGAAGCCACCGCGTCTTGCAACAATGACCAGTCCTCGTCGCTTACCACGTTGTAGGCATGCATCAAGGTGCACAGACCCAAAAAAGATCGGCCAAACTGCGAACGCGGGGGCTGACCGCCCGGCATGTTCACGGTGGGCCAGCCTTGTTCATCTGCCCTTGATTTGAGCGTTCCACCCGACGTCACCGCCGCGATGGTGCAGCCTCGTCCCTCAGCTTCTTCAAGAGCGGCCAGGGTCTCTTCCGTGTTCCCGGAATAGCTCGATGCCACCACAAGGCAAGACGAGTCGACCCAACCCGGCAGGGTTTGGTCCGAAATGGCCATGAAAGGCGCTTGGCTCCCAGTCCTCAACATGTCGGCCAGGATGGCACCGCCGATGCCGCTGCCGCCCATGCCCAAAACCACCACGCCCCGGAACGACCCATTCATTGTTGGCGCCCGTTCAACCTGCACCACAATGGCCTCGGCCATCTGGTCGCCAAGCCCAACAATCAATCCGCGCATGTCTGTCATGTCCTTGCTTTCAGCCATGACTCAAAGTTCGCAAGAATCACCTGAAGGTGTACGCCACACCCAAACGCCACCAGCGTCCCGGTTGTTGCACGTTGCCGAGGTCCACGACCGTGCGGTCCAGCGCATTGTCAACCCTCGCGTACGCCCGAACTTTTCGCTGCCAAAAAAGCCGGCTCGCCGTGACAGACACCAAGGTGAACGGTTCAAACTCCACTTCCTCCCCCTTGGCAACATCGTAATAGCCACCGATGCGGTCTTGGTAGCTCCAACGCCCATCGATGAGGATGCCTCCGGGTGCCGTGAACCCGACAGAAGCGTCAAGTTTGGTTTGCAGGAAATCCAAGAGGTAGTTGCTTTCATATCCAACGCTGGACTCGCTCGCTTCCATGATGGCGTATCCCAGGCGGCCGTATCGCAGCTTTCTTTCGCCATCCGCTTCCTGGTTCGGAATGAACGTCGCCACCGATTCCAAGCCTATGAACGTCACGGCCCTGAGGTTGATGGCAAAGGTTGTGTCACTCCCGTTGGGACGAGCCCAATCAATCATGTCACTTCCACGACGCTCAAACAATGCTTGTTCAAATTGGATCTGCACTGGCCAATTTTCCGCAAGACTCAAACGAACGCCTGCCTCGATTTGCTCCGCCATTTCTGGCTGCAAGTCTCGGCTGCCCACGGCTCCGCCAATGGTGTAGTACAGGTTGGTGTAGGAGGGGTGTCTCACAGAACGGTTCGCAGAAACGAACAAGATGGAAGAACCATCGTCAGCCATGTCTACCGACAGCTCGACGCCCGGAACAAACCTTGAACCAAACATGGAATTGATGTTCCAAGCAGCTGTGGCGGACAAGGCAATGGACCCCAATTCCGCGCGGTGACCAATGGAAACATCGGTGTTCAAACGGACGTCACCTCGCACATACACGCCCTCATCGTCACCCAAGCTGTCCACGCCAAGAAGATTGCTTTTGATGAACTCCCTGCGGCTGTCGACGCTCGCAAACGTCTGGCCAAGCTTCGACGACAAGCGCAACAAGGCCCGTCCACCCGTGGTGTGGCTGATGTGGTTGTTCGGTGCCCGATACCAAGTGATGGTGCGCCCTGTCAACGAATCAATTTGGGTCACCCCGTCCACCCGGTAGACGCCTGCGGTGTCGTCGCCCAACACCAAGTAATCGTCGTCTGTGTACTGGTAAAACCCTTCGCCTTCGCGATAAAGCTGGAATTCATCCACATGCGTGCGGTGGTGGAGTCCCGCCTCCAGGGTGACGTTTTGCATGGTTTTGGAGTACAGGGCTTGGCCTTGAATGGTCCTTGTTTCCTCGTATTGGATGGGGAAATTCGCCGAATAAAAATTCAATGCGCCAAACGCCTTGTCTGCGTATCCCACGCTCGTTCTCAACGAACCCCATTTGCCGGCCAGCCATCCGGAGTAGCGCATGCGGGTCATGTCGGCATCCGTATTGGTGCCTGCACCCAAAGTCCCATCCGTCGATGCGCGACTTGCCGAAATCCGGTGTCTTCTCACATTCGTTGACGAAAGGGACGTTCCAAAATCTGTGGTCACCTTGATTCGAGCCCAGTTGTTGGTGCCCGTTTCGGCGACGACTTTGCTGCCGTCCTGCGTCGCGGGGCCCGCTGTCAACGCGACAGCTCCTGTCATGGCGCCCGTACCCAAGGCACTCGAAGCACCGCCCCTGAGCACTTCAACCTTGGTGATGTCTTCCGGATCCAATGGGAGGTTGAGCAAGTGGTGATCCGTGTGCGGCGCGCTCCAACGGATGCCATCCACCCACAGCGCGGTTTGGTTGAACGTGCCCCCGCGAAGGCTCAGGTCGGTTTGGATGCCAAACGGACCCCTTGCCCTGACGTCCACCCCAGGAATGGACTCAAGCACATCTGCGATGGATGCCGCTGCCGTTTGGGCCACTTCTTCTTGGCCAATCACCACGAGGGCTCTTGGCGCTTGCTGCGGAGGCAGATTGGCAAAACTGCCTGTAACTGAGGCCGGCTGAATGACCGTGGTGTCCACCGTCATGGAGGTTTGGGCGACGCCATCAATGGACAAGGACCCAACCACGGACAGGACGGTCAAAATTCGAATCAATCGGATGTTCATGAATTTCTGTTCTATCTCGGCTCGCAAGCCTTCGGTTCGGTGCAAACCTACACAGAGTCCATGACCTCACCGCAGCGACGAGGGCCGTACATTTGAACACATGATTCGTAGTGAACAAGAACGCCAGCGCATCGCTTCCGTGGACGCCCTTCGTGCCCGCGGCATCGACCCCTATCCGGCGGCCGCATTTCCTGTGACTCACCACTGTGCGTCTTTGAAATCCCTTTTTAAGGACGGCCTCAAGGTCAAACTCGCTGGCCGCCTCATGTCACGTCGAATCATGGGCAAAGCTTCCTTTGCTGAATTGCAAGACCACGAAGGCTCACTTCAGATTTACTTCAACAGAGATGAATTGTGCCCAGGAGAGGACAAGTCCTTGTACAACGACGTGTTCAAGAAACTGCTGGACCGCGGGGACTTCATCGGTGTGGAGGGCGAAACCTTCACCACCCAAGTGGGAGAACCGTCGCTGAAAGTGACCTCGCTGACCGTCCTGAGCAAGGCCATACGTCCATTGCCTGCCGTCAAAACCGACGAGGAAGGCAACGTTCACGATGCGTTCACCGACCCGGAGCTTCGCTACCGCCAGCGCTATGTAGACCTGGTGGTCAACCCTGACGTGAGGAACACATTTGTGGCGAGGTCCACCATCATTCGGAAGATCCGGGAGACGTTCGACGCCAAGGGCTGGATGGAAGTGGACACGCCTGTGCTGCAGAGCATCCCCGGTGGTGCAGCTGCACGTCCATTCGTCACACATCACAACGCACTCGACATCCCCCTCTACCTCCGCATAGCCAATGAGCTCTACCTGAAACGCCTCATTGTAGGCGGGTTCGAAGGGGTCTACGAGTTCAGCCGCAACTTCCGCAATGAGGGGATGGACAGGACGCACAACCCTGAGTTCACGGTCTTGGAACTCTACGTGGCCTACCAGGACTACCACTGGATGATGGAGACGACCGAAAACCTATTTGGCGAGCTCGCCGAAGCGGTGCACGGCTCCACGGAAGTGCCCCTTGGTGAACACACCATCAACTTTGCCCCCCCCTACGCCCGGGTCACCATGCGCGATGCCATCCTCGAGCACACCGGTGTGGACATCGACGGGCTGGACGAAGCAGGGCTGAGACAGGCGTGCGAAGCCCAGGGGGTTGAAACCGACGACTCCATGGGTCGAGGCAAACTGATTGACGAACTGTTTGGCGAGAAATGTGAGCACCACTACATCCAGCCGACGGTCATCATGGATTACCCAACGGACATGTCACCACTCACCAAGGCTCACCGTGACAAGCCAGGCTACACAGAGCGCTTTGAACTCATGATCAACGGGACGGAAGTGGCCAACGCGTACTCCGAACTGAACGACCCCTTGGATCAGCGGGCCCGCTTTGAAGAGCAACTCAAGCTCGCCGACCGTGGCGACGACGAAGCCATGTTCATCGACCACGACTTCCTCCGTGCATTGGAGTACGGCATGCCCCCAACCAGTGGCATCGGGATTGGGATCGACCGATTGGTCATGATGATGACGAACCAAACGTCCATTCAAGAAGTCCTGTTCTTTCCTCAAATGCGTCCCGAATCGTTCGAAAAGGCGGGTGGCCAGGTCGATTTCAGCGCGCTTGGCGTCCCAGAGGCATGGGCTGAACACCTCGTGGCTGCGGGCTTCACCACCCCCAACGACGTGCTCGAAGCCAAACCCACCCAAGTCCACCAACGTTTGAACGGCCTCCGAAAGAAGAACAAATTGGATCTCGCGGCACTTAGCCTTGAAGAAGTAAGCGCGTGGTATGCCAGCGCCGACAATTCTGCGTCATGAGCGAAACCGCAACCATCCCATCTGAACAAGATGTCATCGACATTGTCAAAACCATCTTTGATCCTGAAATCCCTGTCGACATCTATGAACTTGGGTTGATTTATGAAATCAATGTGAAGGAAAGCGGGTTCATCCACATCGACATGACGCTCACTTCACCCAATTGTCCGGTTGCGGAAAGCTTGCCGCAGGACGTGGAGAACAAGGTGGCTTCTTTGGACGGCGCGAAGGGTTGCAAAGTGACCATTGTGTTTGAGCCCACGTGGACGCAAGACATGATGAGTGAAGAGGCCAAACTTGAACTTGGGTTCCTGTGATGCGTCAACCAGAAAACGAGTCGCCCACACGTGGCATTGCCGTCTTAGGGTCCACGGGGTCAATCGGCACACAGGCCCTTGATGTGGTGCGCGACCAGCGCGAAGCGCTTCATGTCGAGGTGCTCTCCGCGCACAGCAATGCCGACCTGCTCGTTGCGCAAGCGAAAGAATTCAAGCCCAACGCCGTGGTCATTGGCGACGACGCCAAGTGGAAGCAAGTCAACGACGCCTTGTTTGACGACGGAATCAAGGTGTACAGCGGCGCCGAGGCGCTCGAACAAGTCGTGGAAGTGGATGGCATCGACATGGTCCTGACGGCCATGGTTGGTGCTGCAGGCCTCAAGCCCACGCTCCGCGCCATCGATGCCGGCAAGCACATTGCCCTTGCCAACAAGGAGACCCTCGTGGTCGCCGGCGAGCTCGTGATGGGTGCCGCGCAACGCAAAGGGGTGGACATTCATCCTGTGGATTCAGAGCACAGCGCCATCTACCAGTGCCTCGCCGGCGAATTCCACAACCCCATTGAAAAGGTCATCCTGACGGCCTCAGGAGGACCGTTCCGCGGCCGCACCCTCGAATCGCTGGCCGGCGTGACCAAAGCCGACGCACTCAAGCACCCCAATTGGGACATGGGAGCCAAAATCACCATCGACAGCGCCTCCCTCATGAACAAAGGGCTCGAGGTCATCGAAGCCAAGTGGCTCTTTGACGTCACGCCCGACCAAATCGACGTCGTTGTCCATCCCCAAAGCATCGTCCACAGCTGTGTGCAATTCGAAGACGGCAGCATCAAAGCCCAACTGGGGTTGCCCGACATGAAACTGCCCATCCAATACGCGTTGACGTACCCGCGTCGCTTGAACAACGACTTCCCACGGTTCAGCTTCATGGACCACCCATCCCTGACGTTCGAACAACCCGACATCAAGACCTTCCGCAATTTGGACCTCGCCTTTGATGCGCTCCGCAAGGGTGGCAACGCCCCGGCCATTTTGAACGCCGCCAACGAAATCGCCGTTGCCCGCTTCCTGCGCGACGACATCGAATTCTTGGATCTTCCCCGTGTCGTGGAGCACGCCTTGGACAAAGTCCACCACCAAACCAAGCCCTCTCTCGACGATTTGGTGGCTTCAGATCACGAAGCCAGACGCATGGCCGAGGAGTGGCGCGCCTAAAAAGCACAAAGGGCCACCCCACAGGGCTGCCCTTTGATTCGAGGTGGTCTCACTGGGTCAAATGGTCATGATGTCCGCCTCCTTCGCAGACAACACGGACTCCACTTGTGCAGTGTATTTGTCGGTCAACTCCTGGACCATTTGTTCTCCCTTTTTCAACTCGTCCTCGCTCATTCCATCGTCTTTGGCAGCCTTCAAATAGTCGTTCGCGTCTTTCCTTGCATTGCGAATGCCGACACGCGCACCCTCACCTTCTGAACGCGCACGCTTGCTCAATTCGCGGCGGCGTTCCTCCGTCAGCGGCGGAACGTTGATGATAAGCACCTCGCCATTGTTCATGGGGTTCAAGCCCAAATTGGCGTTGATGATGCCCGTAGCAATGGAGTCGAGCATGCCCTTCTCCCAGGGTTGCACCACCAAGGTCCTTGCGTCGGTGCTGTTGACGTTCGCCACTTGGCTGACAGGGGTCATCGAACCGTAGTAATCCACGCGAACCGACTCCAGCATGCTCGGGTGCGCCTTTCCTGCGCGGATTTTGCTCAACTCCCCTTCCAAGCGGCCGATGGCCTTGTCCATTTTCTCCTTGGCGTCGTCAAGCGCCATTGTGATGTCCTCGTTCATGTGAATGCTGCTTTTGTTGCGCGGTTGGTCAGGCTTCCACCACAGTTCCGATGGGTTCTCCATCCACCAACCGTTGCAAGTTGCCAGGTTTGTTCATGTCAAAAACAACGATGGGCAAGTTGTTCTCATTGCAAAGTGTGAAGGCCGTCATGTCCATGACCTTCAACCCTCGCTGAAACACTTCGCTGAACGTGATGCGGTCGAAGCGCTCCGCGGTGGGGTCACGCTCTGGATCTGCGGTGTAAATCCCGTCCACGCGTGTGCCTTTCAAAATGACGTCCGCATCGATTTCCACCGCCCTCAACGAAGCTGCGGAATCTGTGGTAAAAAAGGGGTTGCCCGTGCCGCCACCAAAAATCACCACCCTTCCCTTTTCCAAATGACGAACGGCACGCCTGCGAATGAATGGCTCTGCAATCTGCTTTAGCTCGATGGCGCTCTGCAACCGGGTGTCGACACCCGCGGCCTCAAGTGCACTTTGCAGCGCCATGGCGTTGATCACCGTGGCAAGCATGCCCATGTAGTCGCCTTGGGTACGCTCCATGCCTCCTTCCTCCGCCTGCACTCCGCGGAAAATGTTTCCCCCTCCAATCACAATGGCACATTCGATGCCTTTGTCCACAATGGCTTTGACTTCGCCTGCATATTGGGCCAAACGACCGTTGTCAATGCCAAATTGCTTGTCGCCCATCAGGGCCTCACCACTCAGCTTCAGGAGGACACGTCTGTACTTCATCAAGGCTCAAATATCGCGTAAAAAGCACGAAGGCCACCCAGAGGGCAGCCTTCGTTGTCGTGCAGGGCGTGTTTTGCTCAGCTCAACGCCACGCGTGCAAAGTTCGTCACCTTGCCGCCTCCGTTGGATGCGACGTACTGGCTGACGGTTTGCTTGTTGTCCTTGATGAACGCCTGGTTCACCAGCGTGACTTCCTTGAACCACTTCTTGAGACGTCCCTCCGCAATCTTTTCTGCCATTTCAGCAGGCTTGCCTTCTTGAATGGCGAGGTCCTTACCGATTTCGCGCTCTTTTGCGATGAGGTCTTCTGGAATGGTGGTTTCGTCGACAGCCACAGGTGCCATGGCGGCAGCTTGCATGGCGACATCGCGCCCCACTTCGCTGCTCACATCTCCTTCAAACGCAACTGCGGTTGCGAGGCGGTTCCCTGGGTGGATGTAAGCCACGACCTTTTCGCCGCGAACCACACGCAAGTCACCAATTTCAATGCGCTCACCAATTTTGCCCACCTCCTCGGTGATCTTGTCGGCCACAGTCAAAGAAGAGCCTGTGTACGTTTTGGTCAATAGGTCTTCCTTGCTTTCAACGCCTTCACTCAACGCCAAGTCGAGGAGGGTTTTCGCGACAGAAACGAAGTCGTCGTTCTTGGCCACGAAATCGGTTTCGCAGTTCAAGCTGATGACCACGCCGACGTTCCCATCGCCGTTGACACCAGACAAGATGGCGCCTTCGCCAGCTTCACGGTCACTGCGCTTGGCGGCCACCTTTTGACCTTTCTTGCGAAGGATCTCAATCGCTGCTTCAAAATCGCCGTTGGCCTCGGTCAGGGCCTTCTTGCAATCCATCATGCCCGCGCCGGTCTGCTTGCGGAGCTTGTTGACTTCTGCTGCTGTGATGCTCATGTTCTCAGAAAATTTCGTTGAGTTCAATGGTGGGGCGGTCAGCTTACGCTTCTGCCTTGTCGTCTTTTCCTTCAGTTGCTGGCGCTTCAGCAGCCTCTTCTTTCGCCTCAGCGGCAGGAGCCTCAGCAGCCTCTTCCTTCGCTTCGACAGCTGGGGCTTCGGCAGCAGCTTCAGCCGCGGGAGCCTCTTCCTTGTTGGTCGCCGCTTTCTCGCTCTTGCGCTCGTTCAATCCCTCGGCCACGGCGCCAACCACAGCGTCCACAACGGCCACAATGGATTTCGTGGCGTCGTCGTTGGCGGGGATCACAAAGTCCACTCCGCGCGGGTCGCTGTTGGTGTCCACAATGGCGAACACAGGGATGCCGAGCTTCTTGGCCTCAGCCAAAGCAATGTGTTCTTTCATGACGTCCACAATGAAGATGGCAGCAGGGATGCGTGTCAAATCAGAAATGGAACCGAGGTTCTTTTCAAGCTTGGCGCGCTGGCGGCTCACCTGCAAGCGCTCCCGCTTGGACATGGTGGCCAAAGTGCCATCCTTTTCCATCTTGTCGATGGTGCTCATTTTGCGGACCGCCTTGCGAATGGTCGCGAAGTTGGTCAACATGCCACCAGACCAACGCTCCGTCACGTAGGGCATGCCCACGGCCTTCACGCGCTCAGCAACAGCCTCCTTGGCCTGCTTTTTGGTCGCAACAAACAAGATTTTTTTGCCGCTCTTGGCAATCTGCTTCATGGCCGCAGCGGCCTCATCTACTTTGATGACCGTCTTGTGGAGGTCGAGGATGTGGATGCCCTTCTTCTCTGCGAAGATGTAAGGGGCCATGTGGGGATTCCACTTGCGCTTGAGGTGACCGTACTGGGCACCGGCTTCAAGCAATTGGTCGAAAGAAACTCGTGACATGATGTTGTTTACGTTCCTGGGTTAAGCAACGGCGCAGTAGCTGAAAACAGGTCTGCGACGTTTGGATTCTAAACGGATTGATAAAAGAGAGGAGCCTCTATCCAAAGCGATCAACGCTTTGAGAACTGCTCCTTCTTGCGTGCTTTTTTCTGGCCGTACTTCTTGCGCTCAACCATACGTGGGTCGCGGGTGGTGAGGCCTTCTGCCTTGAGCGCAGACTTCCACTCGGGGTTGACTTCAATGAGTGCCTTGGTCATGGCCAAACGAACGGCCTCAGCTTGGCCCGTGATGCCGCCGCCGTACACGTTGACGTTCACGTCGTATTGACCCTCTGTTTCGGTGATGACGAACGGTTGGTTCAATTTGTACTGAAGAACACCCGTGGTGAAATACTCGGCCACGGGGCGTTTGTTCACGGTCACGGCGCCCTTTCCGGGCTTCATGTAAATGCGGGCAACGCTCGTCTTGCGGCGGCCTGAAGTGTTGATGACGTCCATTAGGCGTTCAATTGAAATGGCGTGGGTTGTTGGGCTTCGTGCTTGTGATCGGGGCCCACAAACACGTGAAGGTTGCGGAACATCTCGCGGCCGAGGCGGTTCTTCGGAAGCATGCCACGAACGGCATCTTCAACGACGGCATAAGGCTTGCGCTTCAACTGCTCTTCAGCAGTGCGTGCACGCTGTCCTCCTGGGTAACCCGTGTAACGGATGTACTCTTTGGTCTCCATCTTGTTGCCTGTGAGCACAATCTTCTCCGCATTCACCACAACCACATAATCGCCGCAATCGGCATGTGGGGTGAAGTTGGTCTTGTGCTTGCCACGCAGCAACATGGCGATTTGCGTGGAAAGACGACCCAAAGTTTGACCTTCGGCATCGACCAACCACCACTTCTTGTCTGCGTTCTCCTTGTTGATGGAACGCGTTTTGTAGCTCAAAGTATCCACAGCGTACGGGTTGCGTAGTTGAGTTTCCCCAAAATTTGGGGGT
>JAYZBB010000075.1:0-18892 GCA_036339415.1 Bacteroidota bacterium
CGTGGTCACCGTGAAGGACGGCTACGCTCGCAACTTCCTGATTCCACAAGGATTGGCTGTGGCCGCAACCGCATCCAACATCAAGGTGAACGACGAAGTCATTCGTCAACAAGCCCACAAAGCCGCCAAGGCCAAGGAAGCCGCAACAGCCATCGCTGACAAGCTCGAAGGCTTGAGTCTCAAGCTTGGCGCCAAGGCCGGTGAAAGCGGAAAGATTTTTGGTTCCGTCAACTCGATCCAACTCGCCGACGCCATCCAGGCGGCAGGCTACGACGTCGAGCGCAAGCAGATTTCTCTTGCTGACGACACCATCAAAGAACTCGGTGCCTACGAGTGCACCGTGAAGCTTCACAAGGACGTGGTCGTCACTGTGAAGTTCGAGGTCGTTGCTGAGTAACAACCTCCCTGACCACATTGAAAAGCCCCGCCCTGATGCGGGGCTTTTTCGTGCCCTGCGGCCTGCGACGGACATGTCTGTTGCGAGTGCACCCACCGCTAACTTTGCCCCATGAGCGCCTTCAAATTGTCCAGCCCCTTTTCTCCGACGGGAGACCAGCCAGAGGCCATTCGGCAATTGGTGGAAGGGGTCAATGCCGGTTCGGCACATCAAGTGCTCCTCGGAGTGACCGGCTCAGGCAAGACATTCACCATGGCCAATGTCATTGCCGAAACCCAGCGCCCCACACTGGTGCTGAGCCACAACAAAACCCTCGCGGCGCAGCTTTACAGTGAATTCAAGGGGTTCTTTCCCGACAACTTGGTGGAGTATTTTGTCAGTTACTACGATTACTACCAGCCAGAGGCCTTCATTCCCTCGTCGAACACGTACATCGAGAAGGACCTTCAAATCAATGACGAGATTGAAAAACTTCGGCTGTCGGCCACCTCTGCCCTGCTCAGTGGGCGCCGGGACGTCATTGTTGTGGCGAGCATTTCTTGCATCTACGGCATTGGAAACCCTGTGGAGTTTCACAAGAATGTGGTCGAGTTGAAGGTGGGTCAACGCATCACCCGCAACGACCTGCTTCACCGCTTGGTGACGAGCCTCTATAGCAGAGCTGTCACCGATTTCAAACGTGGCAACTTTCGGGTGAAAGGAGACACCGTCGACATTCATTTGGCCTACGCTGACCACGCAGTGCGCGTCGAATTTTGGGACGATGAAATTGAGCGATTGTCCACCATCGACCCTGAAAGTGGGCAACACCTGCACAGCTTTGATCAATTCACCATTTATCCAGCCAATCTGTTTGTCAGCAGCAAGGAGACCACGAACACCGCTGTGTGGGAGATCCAACAAGACCTCGAAAAGCAAAAGGCGTTTTTCAACGAGCAATCGCGGTTTCTGGAAGCCAAACGTCTCGACGAAAGGACCCTGTACGATTTGGAGATGATCAAGGAAATCGGGTTTTGCTCAGGCATCGAAAATTACTCCCGGTACTTCGACCGAAGGCAACCAGGAGAACGACCGTTCTGCCTGCTCGACTATTTCGCAAAGGACTTTCTCGTGGTGATTGACGAGAGCCACGTGACGGTTCCTCAAATTGGCGCCATGTTTGGCGGAGACCGTTCGAGAAAAGTCACCTTGGTCGACCATGGTTTCAGACTGCCATCTGCCTTGGACAACCGCCCCCTCACCCACGACGAATTCGAAAGCATTGTCAATCAAACCATTTACGTCAGCGCCACTCCTGCCGATTTTGAGCTTGAGCGAGCTGAGGGCGTGGTCGTAGAACAAGTCATTCGTCCGACTGGGCTTCTCGACCCCCCCATCGAGGTGCGACCGTGCGACCATCAAGTGGACGACCTCGTGGTGGAAATCCGAAAAACCTTGGCTGACGACGAACGCGTACTTGTCACAACTCTGACCAAGCGCATGGCTGAGGAACTCACCAAGTACCTGGACCGGCTGAGCATCAAGTGCAGATACATTCACTCCGATGTCAAGACGCTTGACCGCATTGAAATCCTGCGTGAGTTGAGGGATGGTGCGATTGACGTGTTGGTCGGAGTCAACTTGCTCCGAGAAGGGCTCGACTTGCCCGAGGTCAGTCTGGTGGCCATCATGGACGCAGACAAAGAGGGGTTTTTGCGCAGCAACCGAAGTTTGACCCAAACCGCAGGCCGTGCCGCACGCAATGTCAATGGTCGAGTCATCATGTACGCAGACAAGGTCACAGACAGCATGGCCCAAACCATGGATGAGACTGCGCGTCGCAGGTCGAAGCAGATCGCTTACAACGACGCGCACGGGCTGGCGCCCGAGCAAATCAAAAAGGAGAAGCGAACCTTGTTCGAACAAAGTGAGGTGGTCACCAACCGCCCCAAAAACTACGCGGCAGAACCCTCACAAGCTCCCCTCGCAGCTTCAGACCCCATCGTTCAAGCGATGTCGGTCAAGGATCTCCAAAAACTCATGATCAAGACCAAGCGAGACATGGAACGTGCCGCGAAGGCGATGGAGTTCATGGAAGCTGCACGCCTGAGAGATGAACTCGTTGCCTTGGAAAACCGCCACAAGAACATTGGCAAGTAATTTGCAGTGCAACCAAGTCAGGCTTTGTGACATGCAGAATTTCCTACCCACCCGTTGCTTCACGCTTTCGTGTCTGCTCGTTTTTTCAACTCTGAGTTGCAACCTCACACGCAACGCAACCGACGAATTGCCAAGAGGAGACGCCTCCAAAGAATGGAGCGAAGCGTCCTTTTCGGTTGTGTCCGCAGGCATTGTCGGAGACTCCATTTGGACGGTGGTTCAATACGGAGGAGGTTGCGCCGAACATGCGTTTGAGCTCGAGTCCGCTGGGCCCATGCTGAAGAGCCTCCCTCCCAAGCAACCCATTCGATGGGTGCATCGTTCTCCTGGAGACCCTTGCCGTGCCATGCTCACCGACACTGTGAAGGCTTCCCTGTTGACATTCAGGGGGACCCCTCACGGAACCACCGTCCTGTTGTTGAGCGGCCATGAAGGCAACCTGCTCTATACGTACCATTGACCCGACCACATGCACCGACTGCAACCGCTTCTGCTCCTGCTTCTCGTCTTGTTTTTCCAAGTCCGAGCCCACGCCCAAATTTCACATGGAGGTTCTCCTTGGCTCGAAGGAGTGCGCCCTGAACCCATCGTGCTTCCTGCTTTGGATTTGGAGCGTCTGCGTGCCGAAGACGCTGTGACCGACCCGCACAAAGACATTCCCTGGCGATACGGCGTCGAACATGACGTGCTTTGGGATTCCGAACACGCTGGGGTGTGGTCCATTGAACAAGAACACATGGTGTGGCGATTGGCAATCGATGGAGCTGGTTCCACTTGTTTGGCCCTTCGCTTTCGCAGCTTCCAAATCCCAAAGGGGGGCAACATGTTCCTGTACTCTCCAAGCGGAGATCAAGTCATTGGCGCACTCGACCATCGGAACATGAAGCCTTGGGGAGGGCTCAGCACAGATCTGATCATGGGCGATGGCCTTGTGTTGGAATACCGTCAACCCCTAGCATTGAATGTCAATCCGACGTTGATCATCGATCAAGTGATCCAAGGGTACAGGTCTCTGAGCGCATGGTTCAATGACCCCAACAGGGGGCCAGGTGACAGCGGCGATTGCAACATCAACATCAATTGCCCCGAAGGGGCTTCATGGCAGACTGAAAAACGGAGCGTCGCCCTCATTCTGGCCGGAGGTGGGATCTGCACCGGTGCGCTGATCAACAACACATCCAATGACGGCACTCCTTATTTTTTGACGGCCAACCACTGTTTGGGGAATCCCCAAAACTGGGTGTACCGCTTCAATTTTGACGCTGCCAATTGCAATGGCAACAACGGACCCACCAACCAAAGTGTGAGCGGTGGAACACTTCTTGTATCCAATGGTCAATCGGACTTCGCCCTCCTGGAATTGAGCGACACTCCCCCGGCCTCCTACGACGTTCAATACGCTGGTTGGGATGCGTCCGGAACCACCCCACTGAGCACAGTCGGCATCCATCACCCTTCTGGAGATGTGAAGAAGATTTGCTTTGATGATGACAGTCCAACACAGCAAAACCAATTTGGGACTGCCGTTTGGTACATCGACAACTGGGAACTTGGTGTGACCGAAGGCGGATCATCGGGGTCCCCATTGTTCGACCAAAACCACCGAATCATTGGACAATTGTACGGTGGGTTTGCTGCATGTTCTGGTACAAGCAACAATGGAGGGGCCGATTGGTATGGTCGACTCGAGACCAGTTGGGGCCTGGGACTTCAGACCTACTTGGATCCGCTCAATTTGGGACTGGAGATTTGGGACGGATATCCTGACGGTGCAGCCGTGTACAACAACGACGCAGGTGTCAACATCACAAGCGCACCGGATGGATTTCTTTGCGGAACGGAACAAGTTGAAATCGACGTGACGTTGACCAACACGGGGCAGAACACCCTGACCAGTTGCATGCTGGAATACACCATCAACAACGGTCCAACCTTGCAGCAATCCTGGGCGGGTTCATTGGCACCGTTCCAGTCGACAACGGTCTCGTTGCCTCCGTTCACGGCACAAGGTGGCGAAAATGTCATCTCAGTAACCGTCATCACCCCCAATGGTGTCAGTGACGAAAATGGCCTGAACAATGTTGCAACCGCAACGTTCACTGCATCTGAAGGCTCCACGTACAACTACTCCTTGGCACTGGTGCTCGATGAGTTTGGAAGCGAAACCACATGGTCGGTGAGACGATTTGGAGAAGTTTTGTACGAAGGAGGCCCCTATTCAGACGGCACCACTGGCGAAGTGGTGGCCGCTGAATTTTGCCTGGAAGAAGGGTGTTACCAATTCAGAATTGAGGACGAATACGAGGACGGCATTTGTTGTTCCTTCGGCGAGGGAAGCTGGACCATTTTAGACCAAAATGGTGTTGTGGTTGGGACAGGAGGACAATTCACCGTGGCAGAGAACCTTCCATTTTGCACAGATGGGTCCCTGGGATTGAACTCCGCCAATGCACAACAGATGCTGGCTTACCCCGTGCCCGCGAATGATTTCTTGACTGTTTCTTGCCCTTCGAATGAAGGGCAAATTCGTGTGCTGGACAACGTGGGGAGAACAGTCACCGAAGCGACTTTGACCTCGCAGCAAACGTCACTCAACACTGCGACGTGGTCTGAAGGGACGTATTTGATCGAATGGCGGGGGCGTTCCGGAAGGCGACACATTCAAAGAGTGTCTGTGATTCACTGAGGCATGATGTTGTCACTCCTTGGTGCTGGCATTCAGTGCGTTTGGGCGTGGCGATGGGACGGTTGGCTTGCCCAAACAGACCGCGATGAGAAAGCCAAGGCCATGCCCGATTCCTGCACTGTGGTGGTCTGCTGCCACAACGAATCTGAGCATGTTGCCACCTTGCATGCTGCCATTTCACAAAGCGTACTGCATGCCAGAGAAGCAGGTTGTCTCGCTGATGTGGTGATGGTCAACCACGGCAGCACCGACGACACGTTGGAACTGTTGCAACACATGGCTGAGAAGGACCCGCTGTGGACCGTCGTGAACGCAACGCGAACCTGTTCAAGCAAAAAAGAAGCGCTTGAGCGCGGCATGGACCTTGCGAAGGGTGAGATCCTGCTCCTTACTGACGCCGATTGCACCATGTTGTCGCGTCGTTGGGTGCTGGACATGATTCAAGGGGGAGGCGAATTCTGGGATGTGCATGTAGGCCTCAGTTTGCCCGCACCCGTCACGGGTCGCGGTCCTCAACGTTGGCTGAATCGTTTCCAGAGACTTGAAGCACGACGCATCGCCCAGCGCACGGTGGGCGCCATCGATGCCACGTCACCGTACATGGCCTTTGGCCGAAATCTGGCCTTCACAAGAGAAATGTGGGACCGTGTAGGTGGATTTGACAACCACAAACATGTGCCCTCAGGGGACGACGATTTGTGGATTCAAGAGGCCGTCGCACTTGGCGCCAAGGTGCGTACAAACACCCGCGCAAGTTCACAGACCATCTCAGTGTGGCCTCAAAGTTGGCGTGCATGGCGTCGCCAAAAATCACGGCATTTCTCAGCAAGCAGCTTGTATCCATGGTCCGTCCGGGTGCGACTGCTCATGCCCGGAGTGGGCTGGCTGTTGCTGGTTGGGGGGGTTGTCCACAATCCCTCGGTGACATCGGTGGGGTGCCTGTCGTTGGCTTTGATGGTGCGCTCACTTACCTTCGGGTTGTTCTTGCGCCGCATCGACCAGCCGGCAACAGACGCTTGGGAACTTCTCTTGGAACCCGTCACAAGTGTCTTCCGACTTTGGTCTTGGTGGCGAGGCCAAACCTCTGATTCGACCCCATGGAAGTGAACCCCAACCTCTCCGAAAAAGCCCAATACGACTATGCTCTCGTGTTGCGCGCCACGAAGGAGAAGGATCAGAAAGCCTATGCTGAATTGATGCAACGCTACGAAGGCGCCATCTTTCATTTGATCAATCGCATGGTGTTCAGCGAGGACGACGCAGAGGATTTGACCATCGAAACCTTCACGAAGGCCTTCAAACGACTGAATCAATACACCCCTGCTTTCGCCTTTTCCACCTGGCTGTTCAAGATTGCTTCCAACCACACCATTGATTTCATTCGAAAGAAGCGCATCAAGGCTCTTTCCTTGGATCGAGGATTCACCAACAGCGAAGGAGACCAAATGGAAATCAGCGTCAAAGACGACGGATTGGACCCCATGGAGGCCCTGCAAAAGCAGGAACGCGTCGAGCGCATGCGGGAAGTTGTGTCACAACTAAAGGACCGCTACCGTCGCCTCGTTGAGCTGAGGTATTTTGAAGAGAAGAGCTACGAGGAGATTTCAGAAGAACTCAACCTTCCACTTGGAACGGTCAAAGCTCAACTGTTCAGAGCACGAGACATGATGGCCAAGGTCCTTGAGTCGTCCAGAGAAACCATTTGACTGTGACCGCATGACGGCACGAGAAGTCGTTTTCCCGCATTTTCCTGAATTGTCCTTGCACCAACAGGAGCAGTTGGATGTGATTGCACGCACAGTCTGGGATTGGAATCAGCACATCAATGTGATTTCAAGGAAAGACCCTTTGGTCATGGAACGGCACGTTCTCCACAGCTTGGGCATTGCCAAGGTGCTTCGCTTTCAACCTGGCAGCCGCATCTTGGATGTGGGAACTGGTGGTGGATTTCCTGGGCTCCCCCTCGCTGTGCTTCATCCCGATTCCGAGTTCGTCTTGTGCGACAGCATCGGCAAGAAGATCAAGGTGGTCAAGGCTGTGGCCAAAGCCGCGGGCATTTCCAACGTCAAGGGCGTCCACGGCCGAGCCGAAGAGATGACAGGTACGTACGACTTTGTCGTGAGTCGTGCGGTCACGCGCATGGGTGGATTTTTGCGCTGGATTGAGGGGAAAATCAACCCTGACCAACGACATCCACTTCAGTACGGAGTGCTGTACTTGAAAGGCGGGGACCTCCGGGAGGAGCTGGCTGAAGTGGATGTTCCTTGCAGCGTGACGCCGTTGAAAACGTGGTTCCAAGACTCATTTTTCGACACCAAACATGTCGTGCATGTCGATTTGACGTCCTCGCAAGATTGACCCAAAAAGAAGAGGGCCCTAAGGCCCCCTCCGTAACCTGCAAGAAAATTGAAACCAACATGGCTTGCGACCATGTCACATGACAGACGGAAACGAAGTGGTGGGGTTGCCTTGCCTAATTACAAAAAACTTACGGGCGCATCATAAAAGCCCACAACAACCTGTCAGTCAGTGGTTTCAGGACTCATATTTGTAACCCACGCCACGGATGGAATGGAAGTGCACGGGGGTCTTGGGGTCCTTTTCAAATGTTTTTCGAAATGCCAGAATGAAATTGTCAATGGTGCGTGTGGAGGGAAGAATGTCGTACCCCCAGACCTGCTGCAGAATGTCCTCACGACTCACCACCTGCCCTTCCCTTCCAATCAACAATTTGAGCAACATGGCCTCCCTTCTTGACAGCTTTCGGGTTTGGCCATCGAACCCTGTCGCAGTGAAAGCCTCAAAATCGACCCGTCCAGCGCCAATGGTGGCGTGCTTCATGGTGGTCCATGCCTCAGAGGACACTTGGTGCATCAACCGCTCCAACCTCAGCAGCAACTCCTCCATGAGAAACGGCTTGCCCAAATAATCGTTCGCTCCGAGCCGAAGCCCCTCAACCCTGTCCTGCCCCTCGTTGCGCGCTGTAAGGAACAAAATGGGCGTGTCGATGCCTTCCAACCGGGCCGTTCTGCAAACTGCAAACCCATCCATTTTGGGCATCATGACATCCAAAATGGCAGCAGAAAACCGCTGTGAGCGCAGGGCTTGCAGCGCATCAAGGCCGTTGTCTACTTCCACCACGACGTGCCCCTCGCCTTTCAAATTCAAAGTCAACATTTGCCGCAAGGAAGCCGTGTCCTCCGCCAGGAGGAGTCTCGTAGGGCTCGTGTTTGGTTGTACTTTTGACATGATGGACGACGCAAAGATGAAGCGCCTCGGCGAAATCGGAAACAACACCATTGCAGAGGCCCTTGGACTTCAAATCACAGAAGTCAACGAAGGCATCGTTCGCGGCAAACTCCCTGTTGATTCTCGAACACATCAACCCTATGGTTTGTTGCACGGTGGTGCCAGTGTTGTGCTTGCTGAAACATTGGGTTCCGTTGGATCGCACATGTTGGTTGAAGGTTCCGGAAAAGGTGCGGTGGGCATTGAAGTGAATGCCAATCATGTCAAAGGCGTGCGCTCAGGATGGGTTCATGGAGAAGCCTCCTTGACCCATCGAGGCGGCAAGCTTCATGTTTGGAACATTGACATTCGTGACGACGAAGGCGACCTTGTGTGCACATCTCGTCTCACAGTGATGATCGTACCTCGCCGTGACTGACGCATCCAGCCGCGTGGAAGCCAACCACGACGAACCCCAGGAATCTGGAACACCGGAGCCACGCCTGTGGTGGCGCCCTCCCGGTCACAGTGACACATTCACGCTCATTCCACATCCGCAGGGAACCAGCTCTTTTCATTTTGTGCCATTTGATGCTGCACAAGGAGCCCCCGACCTCATGTGGAAAGGGCACGCCATCCTCGCAGATCCTCCAGCGGAAGGCACCTTGCCTCGTGTTGAAAGTGTGGAAGCCCTGGAGACCCCCCGACACGTGCATGAGGCCAATGTGCAAGAGGCACTGAACGACATTTCAAACGGAGTGCTTGACAAAGTGGTCGTGTCTCGCACGAAACTCCTTGCCCAAACAGCGCCACCAGAGGTTGTTTTTCTGAGGCTGTGCGAAATGCACCCCAGGGCGTTGGTGTACTTGATGCATCATCCCGTGGAAGGAACCTGGTGTGGTGCCACCCCTGAGTTGCTCCTTCGGGCTCAACAACGAGACGTCGACACCGTTTCCCTTGCTGGCACTCGTCGTGATGGTTCGCAGGCCGCTTGGACCTCCAAAGAGCAACAGGAACAACAGGTGGTCACGGACCACATCGCAGATGTCCTCGTTGCCGAAGGAGCGCAAGACATCACGATGAGCGGCCCACATGACAAACAATACGGCGATTTGGTTCATCTGGAAACACGCATTTCAGCAAGGGTTGATGGCGACCTTCATCACCTGGCCAAAGCCCTTCACCCCACCCCAGCGGTGTGCGGTCGTCCCGTTGAAATAGCCGCGGCGTTCATTCGAAAACACGAGCAACACAACCGTACCTATTACGCTGGATTTTTGGGTTGGTCTTCGCCCATGGGTTGCGCTTACTACGTGAATTTGCGTTGCGCACATTGGGCCAACAATGGCGTTGTGCTGTTCGCAGGAGGTGGCATTGTGGAGGGTTCTGTGCCAAAAGAGGAGTGGTTAGAGACCGAAGCCAAGCTCCAAAGCTTTGAGCCCGCCTTTCTCGATTGAGCGCCACGTACCTTCGCAACATGGCCCTGAGCAGTTCTCATCCAGCAGCGGCAGCAGTTGCAGCAGTGCTCGCCCGACATGGCGTCAAGAACGCGGTGGTGAGTCCTGGATCAAGAAATGCGCCGCTCGTGCTTGCCTTGCACCAGCATCCAGACATCCATGTGCGCGTAAGCATTGATGAACGTGCCGCAGCCCATCATGCGCTGGGCCTGGCGTTGGCCACCTGGACCCCAGTCCCGGTGGTGTGCACATCGGGCACTGCCGCCCTCAATCACGGACCAGCCTTGGCCGAAGCATTTCACGCGCGCATCCCTCTCCTCAGCATCACTGCCGATCGACCCTCCGAAGTCGTTGGCCGAGGTCACGGTCAAACCATCCATCAGGCCGATGTGCACGCCTCTCACACGCTGCTGCAAGACGTTTTGGACGAAACCACCATGGATCTGATGGAACTCACGTCTCGCGTAAGCAGCGCCATTGAGACGGCGCTGCATGGAGGCCCCGGACAATCTTCAGGCCCTGTTCACTTGAACATTCCCTTGCACGAGCCCCTCTACGAATTGGACACTTTTCCTGACTCACTGGGGTCCGATTTGGACATCGGGCAACACGAGAGGTTTGAAACCACGACATTGGTGCCAAACCAAACATTGCTTTCAGCCTTGGAACGGGGACGTGTGCTGGTGGTGGCAGGGCCTCGTCCCTATGCTACATCCTTTCCGTCACCACCTTCCTTGGAGGTGGCATTGCCATGCATCGCTGAACGTGGCTCCGATGTGGCTGGACCCCTCGTCCTTGACGGCGCAGAACGGCTGTTGCAAAACGGCGCCCTTCCTACTGCACTCAAACCCGAAGCGATCCTCACCCTGGGGCTCCCGCCCATGTCAAAAGCCTTGCGAAAGGCACTCGAAGACCTCCCCCATTGGCATGTTGGCCGAGACCTTGCAGGTGAAGGCTCAGGCTGGGACGTTTGGAGTCAACTCTTGGGTTGTGCACCTTCATCCAGCTTGACGGCGACCCCTGCCCCATCCTTCGCCGATGCATGGCATGCTGCAAGGTTTGAACTGCAAGAAGTCGACAACCATCACAAGGCCAAATGGAGCGACTTGAAGGCTTGGCAAACCTTGGTTCGATGTTGGGCAGCATGGCCCGAAAACCGCCGTCCGAAAGCCTTGCATTTGGCCAACAGCGCTTCGGCCCGATACGCGCAGTGGGTGGATTTGCCTTCAGCCATGCACCGCGACGGGGTCATTCACGCCAATCGCGGCGTCGCAGGCATTGATGGTTGCACCAGCACAGCTGTGGGTTGGCAAGCCTTCCACCAAACCATTGATCCAACACACCAAACATGGCTTGTCACAGGCGATGTGGCATTTCACTACGATTCGAATGCATTCCTGACCGATCCAATCCCCCATGGCATGCGAATTGTGGTCATCAACAATGGCGGAGGCGGCATTTTTCGATGGCTTCCTGGCACGCAGCATCACGAGATGTTTGAGCGCCACTTTGAAACACCACCCAACCGCGGGGTGCAAGACATGGCACAAGCCATGAACGCAGCACATTGGTTGGTCACAAATGACGAAGAATTGGAAGAGGCACTGCATGCAGCGGAACAAACCAATGGCAATGCGGTTGTGGAAGTGG
Source organism: Bacteroidota bacterium (assembly GCA_036339415.1). Lineage (GTDB taxonomy): Bacteria > Bacteroidota > Bacteroidia > Flavobacteriales_D > Sanyastnellaceae > UBA11663. The sequence goes on from JAYZBB010000075.1 coordinate 11,558, forward strand.
TGACCCAAGCACAAGACAGCGCACAAGAACAATCAGATTACCTCAAATCATTCAAAAAATTATCCCAAACTTAAGGTTGATGTAAATAATTATAAAATGTTTCAATTCAACGTTTTATGAGTTTATACAAATGGGTAAAAGCAGCCAGATTGCGCACCCTTCCACTGGCGGCCACTTGCGGCCTTCTGGGCGGTGCATTGGCCAAAGCTGAGGGGCTTGACATGGCTGGGGAGGCACGGTTTGTCCCCGTCATTTCAGGTGCGCTGATCACAGTAGGTTTGCTTCAAATGTTGGCCAACTTTGCCAACGATTACGGCGACTTTTCCAAAGGGACCGACGTCGCTGCTGGACGTCAGGACAGGGCGCTCACATCTGGTGAAATCAGCCCAAGGGCCATGAAGAGAGCCCTGGCAGTGACCGCCTTATTGGCGCTGTTGACGGGACTCTCCACCCTGGCCATGTCCTTCGTACCTGGCATCCTTTCAGAGAATCAAAGCTCAGATTTTGAAGCGCTCAAAGCGGGGGTGCTCGCGGTGTTGGGAGTGGCTAGCATCGTGGCGTCCATTCGGTACACTGTCGGAAAGCAAGCATATGGTTATCAAGGTTTTGGAGATGTTTATGTGATGTTGTTTTTTGGTTTTGTAGGTGTCTTGGGTGTTGGGCTTCTCGTGAAGCATGACGTATCCACATCTTGGCTTCTGCCAGCCTTGTATTCTGGATGCATGAGCGTGGCTGTGCTGAACCTCAACAACCTCCGTGACCACGAATCTGATGCACTCGCAGGCAAGAACACCACCGTTGTTCGTTTGGGCTTTCATCGAGGCAAGATGTACCATTTGATCGTGCTCTTTGTGGGCTGGTCAGCGCTCGGGTTGTTTTTCATTGGGCCATGGGTATCCGGAGACTGGCATGGGACAATGTGGTATGTGTTGCTCGCGCTTTTGCATGCCCGTCACGCTCTTGACGTATGGCGCTGCGAAAATCCCGCCGCGTTGGACCCCGAACTCAAACGCATTGCCTTGAGTGCATTTTTGGTCGCGCTGTTCATGTTCATGGATCAAACCCTGGGCGCATGAATGCATTTGAAATTTGGCCCCCAGCACCCATTGTGAGGGGATTGCGCATGGCCGTGCTAAGCCACCCCCTCACCTTTCGAACTCCTGCCCAAACCTCGCGCGATGTCCTGACCCAAAAACCCACCTGGTATCTCGTGGCAGAGGACGTCGATGGCAACATTGGTGTCGGGGAATGCAGCCTCATCCCGGGCCTGTCACTTGAAACCGAATCGGCTGCCGTGGACGCGCTGAATCGCGTGGCCCGAAGTGGCACCTTGGACACCATGTCCGTGCCGGCACATTGTCCAGCAGTGCGATTCGCCGTAGAAATGGCCGCGTGGGACTTGCACAACGGTGGCAGAGGACTCATTGCAGACTCAGGTTTTGCCCGTGGCGAGCGGGGAATTGACATCAATGGCCTGGTTTGGATGGGCCCTGTAGATCGGATGCTCGCTCAATTCGACGACCTCGCTGAACGCGGCTTCACCACCTTAAAATGCAAAGTTGGCACGCACAACTGGCAGCGTGAAATCATGATGCTGCGTGAAGTTCGAGACCGTTGTCCATCAGGTCAATTCACCTTGAGAGTCGATGCCAACGGGGCATTCAGCCACGTGAGTCTGGATGAATCCAGGACGAGGCTGGAAGAGTTGGCCAACCTTGACATTCACAGCATCGAGCAACCTTTGCAACCCCATGATCGAGATGGGCTTGCAGCCTTGTGTGAAGAAGGCATCCTGCCCATTGCATTGGACGAAAGCCTCATTGGTGTCCATGCTATGGCTGACCGCATGCGCCTTTTGGACCATGTCAGACCTCAACATTTGGTCCTCAAACCTTCGCTGATCGGAGGCTTGGACAGCGCCACAGTGTGGTCACGCCTTGCAGAACAGCGCGACATGTCTTGGTGGGTGACGTCGGCCCTCGAATCCAACGTCGGGCTTTCCGCCATCGCTCAGTGGGTTGCAGTGCAGCCCTCCCTGAACAAGACTACGCCCCCGCTGCCCCATGGGCTCGGAACAGGAAGCCTGTTCGTGAACAACATCCCGAGCAACATGTCTGTCAACACAGGCACCTTGATTGTCGCCTCGACCAACGAACGGGATGAGACGATGTGGCGCAGTGCGCTTCACAATGCCGTTCGCCATGCTGCCGGTTGCGGTTGCGGCGCCAATCACAGTGGGTCATGATCAGATTGAAAGGCACCGTGCGCTTCGGCCAGCACACATGGCCAGCAACTGCCATGGGCGCGGCTGAATTTCGGCGCACACAAGGCAAGAAGGGCGAATGGCTCAATGACATCGCGCAGGTATGGATGTCGTGGTCCAAACAAACTGAGCCTGGGATGAGGGTCCACTCCTCAGGCACAACAGGAGAGCCCAAAATCATTGAGCACAGCCGCAACGCGGTGCTGGCAAGCATCCGAGACACCCTGGAACACTGGAACCTCTGTGAAGGAACCAGGGCAGTTTTGGCACTTCCCACATCATTTGTTGCGGGTCAAGCCATGCTTGTTCGCGCCATCGAAGGCGCATGGGACCTTGAGCTCATTGAACCCTCTTCCTCACCCTCTTGGCAGGAACCCAAAGATTTTGTCGCGCTCACTCCACATCAAGCCCGAGGCTGGTTGAAACATGGCGATGGCAGCACCAAGCACTTGCTGCTAGGCGGCGGCCCCATTTCAGCTTCTCTTGTGATTGACTTGCATCAATCTGGACGAATCGAGGAGTTGTGGGAAAGCTATGGCATGAGTGAATCCATCACGCATGTAGCACTCCGTAAAGTAAAATCAATCAACGATTTGAGAAAACCGTTTCAACCAATGCCTTCTGCAACCATAGGTGTCAATGAACATGGTTGCGCGGTCATCGATGTTCCATCAAGAGAAGTGCACGCATTGGAAACGACGGACTGCATTGAAGAACTTCCAGGTGGTGGCTTTGTCTGGCTTGGTCGTGCCGACGATGTCGTCAATTCCGGAGGGGTGCTTGTGCACCCCAACACCGTAGAACGGGCTTTCGAGGCGTTCATGCCGCCATGGGTTTCTGATTGGGCTGCATTTGGACGAAAGGATGTCATCCTGGGTGAAGCCGTGGTCTTGCGCATTGACGGCACCCCCCCTAAAGATGTGGACAAGGAAGCCCTCCTCTTGGAATGGCGAAGCAAACTCAAAGCCATGATTGGTCCTGCAAAAACACCGCGCCACTTGGAATGGGGTCCTCTCCCTCGCACAGAGCGTGGTAAACTTGATCGAAGAACCCTGAAGTGAGCTTGTCGCATTTTTGCATCATGGACACCATCCAAAAAGATTCCGGTCAAGACAGCCTGCCGGTACTGGTCTTTGCCACACACAACCCCAACAAGGTTCGGGAGCTTCAAGAAATGCTCGGTCACAAATACCGCATCCAAAGCTTGACCGACATTGGATGCCTTGAAGACATCGTCGAGGATGCGCAGACGCTTGAAGGCAATGCCAAAATCAAGGCCCGTCATGTCGTGCAACACTACGGCCTAGATTGCTTCGCTGATGACACAGGCTTGGAAGTCGATGCCTTGGGAGGCGCACCTGGCGTTTGGAGCGCCCGATATGCGGGCAATCATGGAGATGCAGAAGCAAACATGAACAAGCTTCTCAGCGAATTGGACCGCGCAGGTGCACAAACACCCGAAGCGCGCAAAGCCCAATTTCGAACAGTCATTTGCCTGGTTCGCGGGGAAAAAGAACATCTGCTCGAAGGCGTGTGTCAAGGAAGCATTGCCAGCCAAAAGTCTGGTGTGAAAGGGTTTGGATACGATCCACTGTTCATTCCCAAAGGACTGACGTGCAGTTTCGCAGAAATGACCCCCAAGGACAAAAACGCCATCAGTCACAGAGGTCGTGCTGTGCAAGCCATGGTCGACGTTTTGCTTGGATCACCTTCGGAGTGACGCCTCGTCGTTCAAACACTTGTTGTAATCGATGAGAAGATCCAACAAATCAGTGAGATTGATGCAGTGGTTCCAATCAGAGTCGCCAGGCATGACGATGTCACAACTTTCCGAATCCGCATTCCAATAGGTGCCGTCACCGCACTGGTCATACATCACGAGGTTTCCGTTTTCATCCAAGACGACGCCGGGGAGTTCTTCAAGCACAGCACACTGGTTGTAACTGCGCAAGAAGCCAAGGAGATCCGTCAGGGTGACACACAAGTCATGATTGAAGTCCCCTGGCATGATCACTTCGCATTGCTGGGTCGCTTCATTCCATGCAGTGCCTTCTCCACACAATGTGACAATGCCTTCGCAGTTGTATCCGAACTCGGGATACACACATGTCACTGCACATGAATCCGCCGGGTCGTAATTGCACGCAGTCTCGTCGTTGCAGCCCTCTGTGATGCATGAACCGTCATCCATGGTTGCCTCGGGATCGTAGTTGCACGCCAGTTCATCGATGCAGCCTTGGCAAGCTCCATCCCCACCGCAAACTCCGCACTCATCGATGATGTTGCCAGCGCAATCGCAGGCTCCATATGGGATCCCCTCGCCGCCACAAACACCACATTCATCCAAGTACGTGCATGAACCGTCGTTTAGAGTGGCTTCATCATTGTAGTTGCACGCTGCTGGGTTTGTGCATCCCAAAATGTCGTACACACAAGAACCATCGTCGTACTCCGCTCCGACATCAAAGTTCCCCGCTTCCTCGTCTGTACATCCGCAAGCATTGCCCTCTCCCGTTCCAAATGTCCCAGCGCCCTCAAATGGAACAGTCAAACGAACAAAATCTGCTCCGACACCATTGGGGAACACTTGGTAATTCAATTGACCAGAGACATCTCCAGCAGTGGTCAACTGCATGACAAGCACCCTCAACGATGCGTCCGGTAGAGCATTGGACGCAGATGAAACCACAAACCACGATCCTCCAATCGATGTGTTCACGAAAATTCCTTGGTTGCCATTTTCGGTGAACAGCCTTTCGATGAGTGCATTGCTGTCTTCGGCAAGGCCCGGATCTTCTGAACCCGTCATCGCAAGATCAGCAGGGCCATCCAAACCAATGGTGCCAAAAGAGTCGTCCGCAAGCTCAGGATAAACTCCAAAGAGCGCGGGTGTGATGCCCGACGCATTCCAACTCAAATTCAGCCAGCTGTTGTATGCACCCGCAGGACACTGAATTTCAAGAACGTCGTTGTTGTTTCCATAAATCGCACTGACCTCGTCCGTGGAATGTTGCAACATGATGTAGAAACGATACACCGTCAATCCCGAGATCACAGAGGGGCTCGCCTCAACAACCAAGGGGTACGGAACTTCTGCCCCCCCTGCATTGCCACAACTGCAGAAGTCACAGAGACCATTGTCGTTCAAGGCCAGCGAATCGTAGTTGCACGCGTTTGAATCGGTGCAACCGAAGCACCCTGTGAAATTGTCGCCTCCGCAAACTTCACAATCGTCCAAAACATTGCCTTCGCAGTCACATTCCCCTGAAGGAATGCCATCGCCACCGCACACTCCACATGCATCCAAATAAAGGCATTGGCCGTTGTCAAAAACCGCCTCGGAGTCGTAGTTGCAAGCGAGAGCATCTGTGCAACCGACACAGGAAAGACCGTTCCCGCCGCACACCCCACAGGCATCGAGAACACTCCCCTCACAATCGCAAGCGCCTGGCAGGATGTCGTTGCAACCGCACTCATAAATCGCTCCTGGACCACCACACACTCCACAGGCGTCCACATGCGCGCATGAACCGTCGTCAAGGGTGGCTTCATCATTGTAGTTGCACGCTGCCGGGTCTGTACATCCCGCGCAAGAGTCGTAATCGCAAGAGCCGTCATCGATGACGGCCAACTCATTGTAATTGCAAGCCTCAACATCAGTGCAACCTGCCAAGCACGTTGACCCATCACCTCCGCACACGTCGCATTCGTCGAGCACATTGCCATCGCAATCACAAGCATTGACAATGCCTTCAAACAAGACTTCAAGCTCGTAGGTTGGCATGGCGTTTCCCGTCCAACCATTTTGAATAGCCAAGGTCCAAACGCCAGCCCCACCGAGGTTGGTTGACATCAAATCCAACTGGTAGGTGTATTGACCTGATTCATTTGTGCTCCAATTTTGCGGCCAAGCGTTGCCTACACCTGTCCCTTCGTCCTCACAATCACCCTGGGGCATCACATTCCAACCACCCCACACCACGCAATTGCCGTTGGGTGCATAGATGTACACCATCATGTCTGCAGGGTAAGAGCCTCCTTGCCCGAAAAAATTGAGATTGAATGTTGCGGTAGACAACATTTCCAGCCCAGAATATGCCGTCTCCGAAGCTGTTTGAGTTGACGGCAGGGTTGCTGAAATGTTGATTGCAAAGGCATCTTGAATTGAAAGGTCTTCGCAGGACCCATCGTCAATGATCGCCCATTCATCGTAGTTGCAAGCCTCTGGATCCGTGCATCCCGAGCACGAGCTTGTGTCTCCACCACATACACCGCACACGTCCAAGTATGCACATGAACCGTCGTCAAGAACTGCGGATGGATCGAAGTTGCACGCATCCGGATTCGTGCAGCCCTCCGTGCACGTGCTCCCGTCTCCTCCACACACACCGCACTCATCGAGCTGAGCTCCATCGCAGTTGCAGTCGCCAGCGGGAATGCCAGGACCGCCGCACACGCCGCATTCGTCAACCACGTTCCCATCGCAATCGCAAGCGCCTGGCAGGATGTCGTTGCAACCGCATTCATAAATCGCTCCAGGACCGCCGCACACACCGCACTCATCAACCACGTTCCCGTCGCAATCGCAAGCGCCTGGAAGGATGTCGTTGCAACCGCACTCATAAATCGCTCCTGGACCGCCGCAAACACCGCACTCATCAACCACGTTCCCATCGCAATCGCAAGCGCCTGGAAGGATTTCGTTGCAACCGCATTCATAAATCGCTCCAGGACCGCCGCAAACACCGCACTCATCAACCACGTTCCCGTCGCAATCGCAAGCGCCTGGAAGGATGTCATTGCAACCACACTCATAAATCGCTCCAGGACCGCCGCAAACACCGCACTCATCAACCACGTTCCCGTCGCAATCGCAAGCGCTTGGCAAGATGTCGTTGCAACCGCATTCATAAATCGCTCCAGGACCGCCGCACACGCCGCAATCGTCAACCACGTTCCCGTCGCAATCGCAGGCGCCTGGCAGGATGTCGAGGCAACCGCACTCATAAATCGCGCCCGGACCACCACAAACGCCGCACGCGTCCAAAAACAAACATGAGCCATCGTCGAGA
>JAYZBB010000076.1:0-8843 GCA_036339415.1 Bacteroidota bacterium
GACAAAGTGTTTGACGTACTGCTGCTGTTGGGAGACAATTTGGCATTCGCAGCCCCCACAGCCATGACCGTCACTGCGGTGTGTCTTGGCATCCTGTTGTTGTGGGAGACGTCGTTCATGAAAGCCCAAAGCTTCACCAAAGTCCTGTCGGGCTCCTTGGTTGCTGTGCTCGCCGGCGTGGTGGTTCACCTCTTGACCAAAAGTGGCGCTGGCGCATTGACTGCCAAACAATTGGTCGATGTGCCCACCGGTCATGCGGCAAACGGCATTGATCCATCCGCTTGGGGAACTCTGCTCACGTTCCCCGATTTTGCTGCGATTGGCGACAGTGCGGTCTGGATTTTGGGGGCCACCATTGCCGTGGTGGCCAGCCTCGAAACGCTGCTTTGCGTCGAAGCCACAGACAAGCTCGACCCTCAACAACGGGTCACCCCCACCAACCAAGAATTGCTTGCTCAAGGCGTGGGCAACACCGTGAGTGGCTTGATCGGCGGACTCCCCATCACCCAGGTGATTGTGCGCTCTTCCGCGAACATCCAAACCGGCAACGCCACCAAGATGAGTGCCATCCTCCACGGTGCGTGGCTCATGGTTTTCTTCCTCCTCGCCCCTCCGCTGCTCACCTACATTCCGCTCGGAAGCCTTGCAGCTGTGCTCTTTGTGGTGGGGTACAAGTTGGCCAAACCAGCCAATTTCAAGAAGATGTTTGACAGCGGCATGGCGGTTTTCATCCCTTTTGTGGTGACCATTTTGGCCATTGTCTTCATTGACTTGCTGAAAGGGCTCGGCATTGGGCTTGTGGCGGCGCTCATTGCTGCCAAGGTCCTCCCTGCCAAAGCCGAAGGCTGAGGCAACAGCAACGGGTCACCATCAAGACTTGGCTCCTTGGGTGAGTGCGCGGAGTTTGCGCATTTCCAAATCGTCCAAGGGACGGTAAGTGCCCACTGGCAAATCTCCGAGTTCGACGTTCATGATGCGCACGCGCTTCAAGCGTCGGACTCGGTAGCCCAGCTCTTCACACATCCGGCGAATCTGCCGGTTCAAACCCTGCTTCAAAATGATTTTGAAGGATTGCTTGCCCGTGGCCTCCACTTCACACGGCATGGTCACCGTGTCCAAAATGGCCACCCCTGATGCCATTTTCTCAATGAAATCCGAGGAAATGGGCGCGTTGACGGTCACGTGGTATTCTTTCTCGTGTCCATATCGGGCCCTGAGAATGTCGTTCACAATGTCACCGTCGTTGGTCAGGAATATCAGCCCCTCACTCATCTTGTCCAAGCGGCCAATGGGATAAATCCGAGTCGGGAAATTGATGGCATCGATGATGTTGTCCTTTTCACGACGGGTGTCAGTGGTGCAAACGATGCCCACAGGCTTGTGGTAGGCAATGACAATCCGTTCTTGGTCACTGGTCGCCACCTCAACCCCATCCACGGCCACCCGATCCCCATGCTGCACCCTTGTGCCCAATTCTGGCACCACACCATTGATGGTGATTCGACCTTGCTCCAACAGCGCATCCGCTGCTCGGCGAGAACAATGTCCGACCTCACTGAGATACTTGTTGATTCGGGTTCCTTGCGGCGTGGCTTCACTCATGACTGCCAAAGGTCGTGAATGCCTCTCCTCACTGCAATCCAGAATGTAACTTCACCGTGTGAATTTGTCCGGAGCGCAATCGTCCCCTTTTCATCTCGATCCCATTTCTCCCTTTGCGGGGGTGAAAGGCCTCGATTTGTTGAAGAAAGAAGCACGTGCATTTTTGGATTCCATGGCGGAAGATGCTGTGGCCAGTGCTTGGGTTCCCGATGTCATCAATCGCTGGAAAGAGATTGAACAAGAAATTGACACAAAAGGTACTTACGTACACACAAAGAGAGAGTTGCAATTTGGCGCTAGACTTGCTTGGCGCAATTCCAACAGGTGCATAGGACGGCATTTTTGGCGAACCCTTCAAGTCCTTGATGCTCGAGATTGCCAAACCCAACATGAGGCCATTGACCACCTGAAGAGACACGTCAATGTCGCATTCAATGACGGCAACATCACCAACGTCATCACCGTATTCCCGGCCGCCCAAACCAGTGAAGACCCCCCTTGGAGAATGCTGAACCATCAATTGGTGCGCTACGCCGGATTCAGCCAACCCAATGGGGACGTCACCGGAGACCCAGACAGCCTTGAATTCACCAACCATTGTCTACGCCAAGGATGGAAGGGAGAAGAAGGCCCTTGGACCCCTTTGCCTTGGGTGCTTGTGAAAAATGGCAAGCCACTTGCTCCGGTCGATCCGTTTCACAACGGCGAAATGCTTCCGCATGAGGTCGTCATTTCTCACCCAGACTTTCCGGCCACACAAGACCTGGGCTTGCGTTGGTATGCCGTTCCAATTTTGGCCGACATGGCTCTGAAAATTGGCGGTGTCGTCTATCCATTTGCCCCCTTCAATGGCCATTACCTCGGAACTGAAATCGCTGCCCGCAATTTGACGGACCCTGACAGATACAATGCTCTCAAACCATGGGCTGAGGCATGTGGCATCTCCACAGATGCCAAACGAGCCTTGTGGCAAGACGAAGCTTTGGTGAGGCTCAACCAAGCCCTTCTGGCCAGTTTCGATGCCGCTGGTGTCACTGTTGGAGACCACCATGAACTTGGACGTGCCTTCGAACAATGGTGCCAGGCTGAGCAAAAGCAAGGACGAGACGTGCCCGGAGACTGGTCATGGTTGACACCACCCATGTCTGGCAGCTTGACCCCACAGTACCATCGACATTTCACGAACGGCGTGGTCACCCACACCAATTATTTTTATCAGGCACCTGTCAGCGTGAGGGGATTGACCTTTCAATCCAAGGCCAAGGAAACCCACCGTCTGCTTGCTCAAGATGCCTTTGAAAACGACACCGAGACCCGACGTTGCCCCTTTTCTCTCGCGGCTTTGGGCCAAAACCTTCGATCCCTTTGGAAATGACAAGCCACGAAATTGACTACACCATTTACGGCGACGACCTGCAAGCCGTGGAAATTGAGCTCGACCCCCAAGAAACGGTGGTGGCCGAGGCTGGAGCCATGAATTGGATGGAATCGGACATCTCTTTTGAAGCGCGCATGGGCGACGGCACCGCGGCGAGCTCAGGCATTTTGGGTGGATTGATGAGCATGGGGAAACGGGTTCTGACCGGAGAATCCCTTTTCATGACCCACTTCACCAACCAAGGTGTGACGAAGCGACGTGTCGCCTTCTCCTCCCCTTATCCCGGCAAAATCATGCCCGTGGATTTGGCCAAACGAGGTGGCACGCTCATGTGTCAAAAAGACGCATTTCTCTGCGCTGCCAAAGGAACCAAGGTGTCCATCGCCTTCACCAAACGCATCGGCGCGGGATTCTTCGGTGGAGAGGGGTTCATTCTTCAAAAATTGGAAGGCGATGGCATGGCTTTTTTGCATGCAGGCGGCACCGTGGTGGAGCGTCATTTGAACAATGAAACGTTGCGGGTGGACACGGGATGCATCGTGGGATTCACTCCTGGCGTGGATTACGCCATTGAAGCGGCCGGCGGTCTGAAATCCATGTTCTTTGGCGGTGAAGGGTTGTTCTTGGCCACCCTCCGAGGCACAGGCACCGTGTACCTGCAAACCCTGCCTTTCAGTCGCTTGGCCGACCGCGTCATCCGGCATGCACCAAGCATGAAAGGATCCTCAAAGGGCGAAGGGTCTGTCTTGGGTTCGTTGGGGCGGATGGTTGACGGTGACGGATTGTGAGGTCCTTCAGTCGGAAAACACCACGGTCTTGTTGCCGTGAATGAAAATCCTTCCTTCCAAATGAAGCCTCAACCCACGTCCTAAGGCCTCTCGTTCGCACATGCGTCCCTTGCGACGCAGGTCAGCAGGAGTGTCGGTGTGCGACACGCGAATGACCTCTTGTTCGATGATGGGCCCTTCGTCCAACTCTTCTGTGACGTAATGACACGTGGCACCTATGAGTTTCACACCCCGTTCAAACGCCTGATCGTAGGGCCGCGCGCCCACAAAACTCGGCAAAAAGCTGTGATGGATGTTGATCATGCGGCCATGGTGTTTGGCAATCATGGGCGCTGGAATGATTTGCATGAAGCGAGCCAACACCGTCAAATCCACCTGATGATCATCGAGCAAGCGGTCCACCTCCTGGAAGGCCGCAGCCTTCGGCTGATGCGTGAAATCGACGTGATGAAAAGGAACCTTGTACCAATCGGCGTATTCCCCCATTTCCGGGTGATTTGCGATGACGCAAGTGATGTCGCAGTGAAGCTCTCCGCTTCTCCAGCGCTGGAGCACATCGACAAGACAATGCGACGCTTTCGTTGCCAAAAGAGCCACCTTGGGTCGTTCCGCCATCGACGAAACACGAACATTCAACCCCAACTCATCCCGGACATCTGACAGACCTTCAAGCAGAAAGCCTGCACCCCACGCCTCGGGCGAAGTGGCGGCATCCCTGGCGACTTCATAGCGCATGAAAAAATGCCCTGAAGCCACGTCGGAGTGCTGGTGAGCTTCCAAAATCGTGGCACCCAAGTTGGACAAACTCGTGCTCACCTTGGCAACCACCCCCCTCTTGTCCGGGCAATCCACGATCAAGCGGCACCCGAATCCGTCGTTTTGTTTGTTCATCACCCAAAAAGATACGCTCTAAAATGGAAGATTTGAGCATGTCCGTCATCACTGAGGTTGGCCTTGCCTATTTTCGCATTTGTTAAATGACCAACATGAAGAACATTTTCCTCCCTCTTTGCCTGGTTGCCAGCGCTGCTGCATTCACTGGATGCGAAAAACCACTCGAGTGTGACAACGGCAACAAGGCCATGCTCACAGTGGTGAATTACACCGATTGCACCCCCAACATTGAGGTGGACGGCGATGTCGTGGCCATTGACTTGGGTGCAAACATCCTTGAAGATGCTCCTGGCGATTCTGTGACTGTGGAGCTGGACGCGGGAACCTACACCATCAAGGCAGATCTTCCACTGCTCACGCTCTGCACAGAACAAACCACCAACATCGAGACGACGTGCGGCGGCACGTACCGATGGGAGGTTCGTTGAGGACCAACCTCCTCAAAAAAAAGGGCGCCGTCTGGCGCCCTTTTTTTTGCGCCTCATTCAAATCAATGCCCGAGCACCTGAAGCCGGGCACTGCGAACCGTCCCGGTGGACGTTTGCAGCTGGTAGAGGTACGTGCCCGGTGTCCAACTTTCAACGGAAAAAGACTCCAAGTGTCGTCCTGCTGGTCGATCCGAATGTGAGAGCAAAGACATGACCTTTCTTCCTTGCAGGTCAAAAAGCGATAACGACACCTCGGCCGGCTGGCGCAAGTGAAATCCAATCTTGACCTCTCCCTGCGCCACTGGATTGGGCCAAGCAGGAAACAAATTGTCGTGTTGGTACACGACCATTGTGTTTTGGTCTGGGGCAGAAAGCACAATGTCCTCGTCCCCTTCTTCGTACGGAACGCCTTGGAAGAACAGAACATACATTTCCTCCGTGGTGAAATCTCCCCAGAACATGGTCTGTGGCGGATCGTTGGGATTGAATGGGTTGCTTGCCGTGTTGTCATAGGTCGCGTACGCTTCAACCACATACCCTGCCGGGATGCGCACCATTTGAGGGTAGGTGAAAATGCCCTGCCAATTGAAATCCCATTGAGGAATGGAAATCAGTGGAATGGTGTCTTGCGCATTGGGCGAGCGGGCAAACACTTCCCACGCTTGGCCCAAAAGGTGGCAGTGCGGGGTGACGCTGATCAAACTGATGTCCTCCACCATGGTCATCGAACCATGAAAGGTGGTCACTTGGTTTGCCGGAATGACGAATGAGCCCCATCCTCCATCCAGATACGTGGGGTCCATGATGAACGTTTCCACCTCCCGTTGAATGGGCTCCTCAGCAAAGAACAAGTTGATTTCAGTTTGGTCCGTCTGCACCACGGGGGAAGGTCCGTAGTGCATTTGGAGCAGCAAATGACTTCCTGGTTGAGCCACGTGACCAATGGTGGGAGGGAATTCCAAAGGAGGTGTGCCTGGAACCCAACCGCCAAACAAAAACTGCTCCACAGGCACGCCGTAATCGCCGAAGCTTTCATAGCCGGGATTGGGGTCGGCCGCGTCCATGGTTTGAGCTAGACCGATGACCACGGGATCGTCTGTGTACCCAATCAAGGCGTGGTGATCCACCGCGCTGTTTCCCGGTCTGACTTCGACGGCCGCAATTTCAGTGGGTTCCGTGAAGCCTGTCGGAATGACAAAGACTTGATATTGGTCTTGCATGTCGCCGAGGTGGGTGAACGGCTCGGGCATGCTCAGCACGAGGTCGGGCTCGCCAATTTGACTGCCTTCGGGGAAATTGGGAAGCCCAGGATTGTTGGCGGGATCACCTTCCGGCATCCCCTGCTGGACCCAAGCGCTGATCAAGGCCTTTTGGTCGTCCGTCAAAAACCGCTCACCGCGAAGCGAGCTGTAGTTGTGGTCCGGGGTCCATGGGGGCATGTAGTTGGTTTGGGTGACGTACTCGATGAACGAACCCAACGCCGACACTTCCTCGTACGTCGTGAAGGGCATGGGGCCAATTTCACCCTCTCGATGGCACTCAGTGCAATGGGTGTAAATGAGTGGCGCAATGTCTTCGTGAAAGGTCACAGTCTGTGCATTGGCCGTCCCTCCAAGAAGGAGAGCGGCAGCCACCAAATGGGGCAACTTGAAATCGTACGTCATGAAACCAAGGTATGAACCAACACAATGCCAACCAATTGCATCCGGTTTGCGGAAGGATTGACGACCTTGCAACCATGAAGAATGCTTTCGCTTTGTTGGGATTGTGCATGACGCTCCTGGCGTGCACAAGTGGCCCCATGGCACAATCGGAAAACCGCGGTTTCATTGTCAACGTGGGCGACACGGTGCCCGATTTCACCCTGACCGACCTTGACGGCCGCATCCATTCCAACGAAACCCTGCTCGGGAAGACCTATGTGTTGCAATTCACCGCGTCGTGGTGCAGCGTTTGTCGTGCAGAAATGCCGCACTTGGAAACAGAAGTTTGGCAAGGATTCCAGGACAGGGACTTCATGCTCCTGGGCGTTGACCTCGATGAGCCGCGTGACAAAGTCGAGCGCTTTGCCCAACAAATGGGCGTCACGTACCCGATGTGTCCGGATCCCGAGGGGACGGTGTTCTACAGCATTGCCGCTCCGAAGTCTGGAGTGACCCGAAACGTGGTTGTGGATCGTGAAGGACGCATCGCCATGCTCACACGACTGTTTGACCAGGAAGAGTTTGCCCGCATGATCGAGGTCATCGATGGATTGACCTCGTCTGAGTGAACAGAGGCCGCCTCTCAGTCCTTGGTGGCCAAACGATACCGCAGCTGAATCAATCCTGACTCGTAGGAAGCCGCACCTACGGCTTCCAAGTCCACACTGGGGCGACCTTGTGGGAAAAGTGGGATGCCATTGCCAAGGAGTGTGGGCACCACGCTGAGGGTCCATTCGTCGACTTGGGCCGACAAGGCCGCGATGAGTTGACCTCCCCCGTCGCACCAGATGACCTCCTCGCCTTCGGTGGCTGGCGTTTGGCTTTCCAACCAGGAGGCCATGGCCTTCAAATCTCCGAAGGTGATTCCTTCTTGAGGCGACATGTCAGCCGCTTTCGACGTCACCACGAAAATGGGCCACTTCCCGACGTGCGGAAAAACGCCATCACACAAGGCGGTCACCACCTCGAAGGTGCGACGTCCCACCACGTAAGCCTTGACCCTGCTGGCAAAGGCCATGTAACCGTAATCCTCGTCTTCCCGTTGCACAGAGGCCAAAAAGTCCAAGCCGTCGTCCGGGGCAGCGAGACAACCATCGAGGCTCATGGCGGCAAACACACCGATGCGACGCCCCTTGATCATGGCTGGAGGGCGTCGAGTTCATTCAACACAAACGCCCACTTGTCGGCCTGCTCGTCGAGGATTTTACCGATGGGTTTGCCCGCGCCGTGGCCCGCGTTGGTCTCCACACGGAGGAGCACTGGACGCGGTCCGCTGTGCGCTGCCTGGAGGCGTGCCCCAAACTTGAAGCTGTGTGCCGGCACCACGCGGTCGTCGTGGTCCGCTGTGGTGACCATGGTGCTGGGGTACGTCACGCCGTCGCGCAGGTTGTGCACCGGCGAGTAGCCGTAAAGGTTGTCGAAGTCCGCCTTGGAGCTATCCGCACAACCGTACTCAGGAATCCAACCCCACCCGATCGTGAACTTGTGGTACCGCAGCATGTCCATCACGCCAACCGCAGGAAGTGCGACGCGCGCAAAGTCTGGGCGCTGGGTCATGATGGCGCCCACGAGCAACCCCCCGTTGCTGCCACCCGCGATCGCCAGCTTGTCGTGAGAAGTGTACCCTTCGGCCACAAGATGGTCTCCAGCTGCGAAGAAGTCATCAAACACGTTTTGCTTGTCAAGGAGCATTCCCGCCTTGTGCCACGCTTCACCAAATTCCCCTCCGCCGCGCAAGTTGGGCATGGCGTAAATCCCGCCTCGCTCCAAAAACGCAATGTTGCTCGCGCTGAAGCTCGGCGTCAAGCTGATGTTGAACCCGCCGTAGGCGTAAAGCAACGTGGGGTTGGTGCTGTCTTTCTCAAGGCCCTTCTTGTGGACAACGAACATGGGGACGCGCGTGCCGTCTTTTGAGGTGTACCACTCCTGGCGTGCTTCAAATTCTGAAGGATCAAACGCCACGTCAGGCATGCTCCACAGCGTGGACTCTCCCGAAGCGATGTCGAGTTTGTAAATCGACGTGGGCTGGGTGAAGGACGTGAATGCGTAG
>JAYZBB010000077.1:0-27376 GCA_036339415.1 Bacteroidota bacterium
AAGCCAACAGTTGAATCTGGCGGTGTGGTTGTTGCTTCTGCGTATGGCGATGGCCTGTCTCTGACGCGGTTGGAGGGCATGGGCAACGCGTTGAACGACGTGGCCCTGACGCCTGAAAGCGAAGCGGCCTTGGTGGCCAGCTCCAACGGCCGGCTGGGCAAACTGACGTACCAAGCTGGCAAGGCGCCTGTGGAGGTGCGTGTCATTGATCCATTGGCGGTGCCCATGGGTGAGTTTGAGCTCCGCGTCCTCGGGGAGGCGGGCGACCTTGACGAAGGCACAGATGTAGAGTGGGTGCTGACCAACCTGACGATGCTCGACACGGCCATGTCAGGCGAAGACTCGGCCAAGGCCGTTGTCACCAGCGACCGCACCATCGACGTGCGCAACGAGCAGCTCATCCTTGATTGGGGTCTGAGCGTGACCATCCACCAACAGGTGTACCCCAACAGCGTCAACATCGCCACGCCGTTGACCTCGTCCATCACCTTCGCCAACCCACAAGAGCCCTGGCTCTCCGGATGGCCTGACGGCGACGGATACACGCCTCGCAACTGGATTCGCTCTGGCACCCAAGAGTACCAGGATGCCGAAATCGAAAACGAATACGAGGAGACCTTCAACGACCTGATGGACGAAGACGAGGTGTACGAGACCTTCCTCGGAGGCACCTGGGCTCCTTACAATGTGGTGGCGGCCACCGATTCAGACATCCTTGACCCTGCCACGGGCACCACCTACGACTTCATCCCTGCCTTTGCTCCCACACGTCAGGGCTTGCAGCGCTTGCCGCAATGGAACAGCCCTGAGGCGGTGATCAACGTCGATGTGGTCTTCACCAGCGAACGCAGCAAGTGGACGCGCTGTCCCGTGTTGGAGATGCAGCCCAACGATGCATTGGCTGAAAATGCCACAGGAGCGTCGGGAAGCTTGGACAAGATGAACCTGCGCCGCCACGCATCGGTCGACAAGTATGGCCGTACGGCAGCCGAAGGTGGCAACTCTGGTGAAGCCAACCTCACAAGCAGCACGGGCATGGGATGGTTCCCAGGCTACGCCATTGACCTTGGTACGGGAGAGCGCCTCAACATGGCCTTTGGCGAAGACTCTTGGTTGAGCGCCGACAACGGAAAGGACATGATCTGGAACCCTTCACCCAACCGTCAGTACGCGGGGGGGCAGCACTGGATCTACGTCTTCAAGAATGGCCAAGCGTTCTCAGGAACGCCCAACCGCATGCCTGCCTACGACGGCGGAGCGTACTTGATCGGACAGTTGTCCAACCCCACCGCCACCAGCGAGCGCTTCGCCTTCCGCGACTGCGCATGGGTGGGATCGGCCATCTCCAGTGTGGACTACCCCATGCTGTCCATCGAAGAGGGCCTCATCCCCAACGAGACAAGGGTCAGCCTGCGCGTGGCCACTGCGTACAACAAGTACAGCGCCACCGTCATTGACACCGACGAAATGGAAGGGTCTCTGAACAACTGGGATCCGATCTACCGCTTCGACACGGAAGATGTGGCCACCCAAATTGGAGAGGTTGCCGTGCTCGAAGAGATGCTGGAGGAGATCAACATCGTCCCCAACCCCTACTACGCTTACAGCCAGTACGAGACCAACAAACTCGACAACCGAGTCAAGATTGTCAACCTGCCTGAGGTATGCACCGTACGCATCTACAACCTCTCAGGCACACTCATTCGAACGTACGACAAAGCCGACCCGCTCACTTACATCGACTGGGACCTCAAGAACGAAGCCAACGTGCCCATCGCAGGCGGCGTGTACATCATCCACATCGATGTGCCAGGCGTTGGACAAGCCGTCCGAAAATGGTTCGGCGTGATGAGGCCTGTTGACCTTGACAACTTCTGATTTGCGATTCCTCATGAACAAGCATACATCTCTTCTACTTGCAGCGTTCTTGACATTTGGTCAAGCATTTGCAGGCAATCCTGACCGAGCAGGTTCGGCCGGTGCAGGTCAATTGTTGATCAATCCTTGGGCCGCTTCGAATGGTTTGGCCGGAAGCAACATGGCCTCGGTGAAAGGTCTCGAAAGCACCTTCAACAATGTTGCAGGCTTGGCTTTTGTGCAACGCAATGAGTTGGCTTTCGCCAACAGCATGTACCTCTCAGGCACAGGCATTTCTCTCAACTCGGTTGGATTTGCGACCAAAGTCGGTGACTCGGGAGTGCTCGGTTTGAGCGTCACGAGCATGAATTTTGGGGACATTCCCATCACGACAGAAGACTTGCCTGAGGGCGGCATTGGCACCTTTTCGCCCGCGTTCAGCAACATTGGAGTCACCTATGCCAAGGAGTTCTCCAACTCCATTTACGGAGGGATCACTGTCCGCATGATTGGAGAAAACATCAGCAACGTCCGCGCCAGTGGAGTCTGCTTCGATGCCGGCATCCGATACGTCACTGGCGAGGATGACAAATTGAGGTTTGGCATTGCGCTTCGCAATGTGGGAGCCCCCATGCGGTACGAAGGCGACGGATTGACGGTCACTGCAACACCGCAAGGCGCCGATGAAGCATTGACTGTGTTCCAACGCTCGGAGAAGTACGAATTGCCCTCCTTGGTCAACATCGGTTTGGCCGTGGACGTGGTGTCTAACGACAACACCGTGATCACCGCAAATGGCCAATTCGTGTCGAACAGCTTCACCAAAGACCAATTTGGAGGCGGGGTCGAAGCAGCCTTGGGCGAGCGTCTTGTGCTTCGCGGGGGCTACCTGTGGGAGCAGGGCTTGTTGTCAGCCACCCAAGACGCATCGACTGCCTACACCGGACCTGCTGGGGGAATTGGACTGAACCTGCCTGCCGGAGAAGGTGCAACATTGAAGTTGGATTACAGCTACCGTACCACGAATCCCTTCAATGGAACGCACACAATTGGAGTGAAAATCTCCCTGTGACAGCATTTCTACGGGAAAATTTCCTACTTTGAAGCAAGAGGGCCATCAAGCCCTCTTGTTTGTGATGACCTCATCCCGAGGAACATTCACCAACCACCAACAACATCGATCAGATTCACTGAACCATGTCCAACGTTTCCTACTACACCGCAGAAGGTCTTCAAAATCTCAAGGATGAAATCCACCACATGAAAACCGTGGAACGTCCAAAGATTTCACAGCAAATCGCCGAAGCCAGGGACAAAGGGGACTTGAGCGAAAATGCCGAATACGACGCCGCCAAAGAAGCGCAGGGCATGCTCGAGGCGAAAATTGCCAAGATGGAAAACCTCCTTGCCAACGCAAGGGTCATTGACGATTCTGACATCGACAACAGCAAGGTGTTCATTTTGAGCAAGGTTCGCATCAAAAACCAAAAGAACGGTGCGGAGGTCACCTACACCTTGGTTGCTGAAAACGAAGCCAACCTTGCAGAGAAAAAGATTTCTGTCGACAGTCCCATCGGGAAAGGACTTTTGGGCAAGGCGGTCGGCGACGTGGCAGAGGTCGCCGTCCCTGCTGGCGTCATTCCTTTTGAGATTCTCGAAATCAGCCGTTGATGGCTTCGATCTTCAGCAAGATTGTGGCTGGCACCATCCCGTGCCATCGGGTGGCCGAAACCGAACATTGTTTGGCTTTTTTGGACATCATGCCTTTGGCCGAAGGTCACACCCTCGTCATCCCCAAGGTTGAAGTTGACCGGATTTGGGACTTGGATCCCTCCCTTCTGTCTGAACTTCACTTGTTCAGCCAAAAAGTAGCACTGGCCATGGAAGATGCAGTGCCATGCCAACGTGTGGGCCAAGCTGTGATTGGACTTGAAGTGCCCCACGCCCATGTGCACTTGATCCCCCTCAACAACGTGTCAGACATCAACTTTGAGCGACCCAAGTTGAACCAAAGCCACGATGAACTCGCCGACATGTCGACACGGTTGCAAGCTGCATTTGCTGCACGGTGGGATTGACAAAGGTTAAGGAAGGTCAAGCAAGGCCGTCCAGACGCTGAGAATGCCGCCTTCTTCGTGGGTCCAGATGGGGCGAACATGGCCATCCACGGCTGTGATGTTGTTGTAGTCGCCGAAGAACACCTTGCCCTGCGGCGTGAATGCCGACGCTGAAACAACCTGGTTGGACCAGCTCTCACCACCATCCGTGCTTGTGGCCACCACCACGTGAGTCGAACGTGCTTCTCTGTTGTCGTTGTGGCGTCTGTCGTAAAACACAACGTGCACATCACCGCGTACGGGATCCACCGTCATCCACGTGAAGAACTGATCGCGATCGGGACCATCGTCGTTCACACGCTTGGTGGTGGACCAGGTTGCCCCGGCGTCGTCAGAATGCGTCATCCACACGTCGGTGTCGCCATTTCGCGTGTCAGTCCAGTTGATGTAAATCCTGCCTCGGTGTGGCCCATCGCTCGTGTCGACGCACGTCACCGGCATGCCGTTGACACGGCCGATGCCCGGAATGGTTTGGTCCCATCCTCCGACAATGTCTGCGACGATACGGTCCTGCCCCCATGTTTGGCCTCCATCAAGGCTTTTGTCAAAGTAAATCCATGGGCCTCGTGCCCAAGCCACAAAAATCTCACCGTTCACGCCAACCGCTGGAACTGCGCCCTCGGCCGTATCGTCACCGTCCAAACAATCGCCAGCCACATCGCTCACGCGTGCAGGTGTAGCCCACT
This sequence comes from Bacteroidota bacterium, assembly GCA_036339415.1. Lineage (GTDB taxonomy): Bacteria > Bacteroidota > Bacteroidia > Flavobacteriales_D > Sanyastnellaceae > UBA11663. The sequence goes on from JAYZBB010000077.1 coordinate 4,661, forward strand.
TTTTTCCCTTGGCGTTGGCGTGGCTGCACAAGATGGTGGTGCTGTCCCCCTCCGCCTTGCTTCCGTAAGCGTCAAATTGGGTCCAGCAAGCATGAATTCGTGAACCGTCAGCATTCACGACAGCCCATTCTTTGTCCTGGTCTTTGGGTGGTGTGTGCCCCATCCCCCCGCCTTTGGACCACGTTCGCCCTCCGTCTCTTGATCGCTGACAAACGATGCGATCCAGCAATGCCTCACTTTTCCAGCCTCTGCCCTCTGGATCGCTCAAATGGAGAAAATAAAAATCTCCTGTGGGACTTGCCACCACACAAGGATCACCAAAAACGCCCAAGGGGGATGTGAGTTTGTCCTTTTGCCAGGTCTTCCCCCCATCCTCAGAGCGATACACGTTGTCCAAGATGCTTCCGGCTACCACAACGTCGGGATTGTCAGGGCTCATCGCAATGCTCGGCTCACACGGCTGGTATCCTCGGCCATCCCAAATGTCCAAACGCACATTGGGAACTTGCGCCAGGGATTCACTCGAACAAATCAGGACGAGGAGCCCTGTCAGGGCAAACATCCTCAGATTCAGCCTTGCCACGTCTTGTGCAGTTGAGCGAATTCCTTCGCGAAATATGTCAAAATGACATCCGCCCCTGCACGATGGATGCTCAACAACATTTCAGACATGGCGTTGTCATGGTCGATCCAGCCTTTCTCTGCGGCAGCCTTCAGCATGGCGTATTCGCCGCTCACGTTGTACGCGGCGATGGGACGATCGCTGTACTCTTTCAAGGCCATGATGACGTCGAGGTAGCACAATGCAGGCTTCACCATGAGCATGTCAGCTCCTTCCGCCATGTCCAAGTCGGCCTCGCGCAGCGCTTCCCGGCGGTTGGCTGGGTCCATTTGATATGTCTTCTTGTCCCCGTGTTTGGGTGCGCTCTCCAAAGCATCCCTGAACGGCCCGTAAAATGCGCTGGCGTATTTCGCAGTGTAGCTCAAAATCCCGGTGTCAACATGGCCCGCGACATCCAATGCCTCTCGGATGACGCCAACGCGTCCGTCCATCATGTCCGATGGGCCAATGCTGTCAAACCCAGCCTCAGCTTGAACAACAGCCATGCCGGCAAGGATGGGCAAGGTGAGGTCGTTGACAATTTGACCCGATTGCACGACTCCATCGTGACCGTCTGAACTGTATGGATCCATGGCCACGTCGCTCATCAGCCACGCTTCCGGGAACCGGGACTTGATTGCCTTCGCAATGCGCAGGTAAAAATTGTCTTTTGACAAACCGTAGGTGGCCCGGTCGTCTTTCAGTGTGTCTTCCACCGCTGGGAACAACACAAACGACGTCACCCCCAAAGACAGCGCCTCCTCCACTTCGCGGAGAGCATGGTCTTCGGTCACCCGATCGATGCCAGGCATGGAGGCAATGGGGTCCCGTCGAGACTCCCCATCCATCACGAACAGCGGGAATATCAAATGACCTGGTGTGAGGTGGGTTTCACGCACAAGTCCCCGAACTGAGGCCGATTTGCGGTTGCGGCGCGGGCGTTGAGGAACGTCGTAAGTCATTTTCAGGGCTTCAAAGAATTCAAAGCTGTCACCATGCTGTCCAATTCAGCGCGGATGGCTTGCTGCAGCGCGAGGTGATCCGCATCAGACAAATCGTCCATGGAGGCGTGATGATGGTGATGCTCTCCGTCGGCATGATCATGATTGCAAGACTGTCCTGGCAACAGAATTTGGTTGGAGAGCCACGTCTCGTAACGGGCATCGAGGTCCTTCACGGTTCCCAAGGCACGCTCAAACAAGGGGCCAAGGGCACCAGGGTCGTCGTTCAGTTGGGCTTCCAAATCCCCTTGAATCATGCCAAGACGTTGGTGAAATTGTTGTCCCAACTGAGTGGTTTCGGCATTCAATGTTCGCGCTTCTTTCATGGTCGCACTGTCCTCGTGGGAGTGACAGCCAGTGAAACACACAAGGGCCACTGACATGGCTGCACTGACCCAATGCAGTCGCAAAAAGTTCTTGTTCATGACAGAAAATTACAAAGCACGGTCAGAGTTGGCGCACTCCGTCGAGTTGGGTTGGGGAACAGGGTCGTGGCCATGGGTCCCCCAAGGGTGACACCCCCCTACCCTACGCCCTGCCAACCACAGTCCTTTCCAAGGCCCCCACGTCTCTATGGCTTCAATGGCATAGCGGCTGCATGTGGGTTGATGCCGACAATTGGACCCCAACCAAGGACTCAAAAAGACCTGATATCCCCTGATGAGCAGAACCAACAATCGCTTCACCATGGCACACGCTCCAAGGCCATCACAAGAGACAAAAAAGCAGCTCCTCCGCAGACAAAGAGCTGCTGATCGCGCGCGGAAACGTTGCATGCACGGAGTAAACTCGCGATTGCCAACATGATGGCCACGATGAACAATTGCCCAATTTCAACCCCGAGGTTGAATCGAAAAAGACCCGCCACGAGGTCCACAGTGTCGTCTCGTGTCATTCGAAAAAACGAACTGAATCCCAGCCCATGAATCAGGCCAAAGCCGATGGCCATGATGTACGTCCATCTTCGGCTCTTCACATTCCCATCTCCATGGAACAGCCCCCACAGTGCAGTGCCCAGGATTGTCACTGGAATCAAGAATTCCACCCATTTTCCTGAAACGCGGAACACATCCAATGACGCGATGGCAAGGGTGAAGCTGTGACCCAAGGTGAACGCTGTCGCCAAGAGCGCCGCCTTTCCCACGTATCTCAGATCCAAACGAGCGACCAATGCAAGGAGGTACAACATGTGGTCGTACCCTTGCCAATCGGTGATGTGAGCCACCCCAAGAGCAATGTCGTTCATGGCCGTTGTCGATCGTACCGCTTGATGACGAAGGCATGGTCATGCTTGTCATCGGCCTCTTGGCTGGCCAACTCCTCGGCCTCCCAATGGCTCCATGCATGTTCCGGGTAAAAGGCGTCTCCCTCCGGAGCGGCGTCCACGTGCGTGATGTATTGCGTGTCCACCATGTTGCCAAGGAGCGCTTGCTTGTAAATCTGTCCTCCACCGATGATGAAACACTCGGTTTCCCCCAGAGCATGGGCCTTGTCGAGCGCGTCCCGAAGGTCGTGAACCACGATGGCGCCTTCCGCTTTGTAGTCACGGTTGCGCGTGATGACCACGTTGGTTCGTCCTTTGAGCGGTCTGTACTTGTTGGGGATGCTTTCGTAATTGCGACGCCCTGTGATGACCACGTGTCCTGCCGTGGTCTCCATGAAGAACCGCATGTCGGCAGGCAACGTCCAAACCAAGTCGTTGTCCTTGCCAATCACATTGTTGTTCGCCACCGCGGCGATGGTGCTGATGCGCATGAGGTGTGGATTGAATCAAACGCTGACTGCCGCTTTGATGTGCGGGTGAGGGTCGTAGTTGACCAACTCAAAGTCGTCGTACGTGAATGCGAAAAGATCGTTGACGTCTGGGTTGATGAGCATTTGCGGCAACGGGCGCGGCTCTCGTGTCAATTGCTCCTTGGCTTGGTCGATGTGGTTCAAATACAAGTGCACATCCCCAAATGTGTGCACAAATTCGCCTGGCTCGAGTCCCACAACCTGGGCAACCATCATGGTCAGCAAGGCATAAGAGGCAATGTTGAAGGGCACGCCCAAAAAGGTGTCGGCACTGCGTTGGTAGAGCTGGCAGTTCAGCTTGCCCTCGGACACATGAAACTGGAACAGGCAATGGCAGGGTGGCAAGGCCATGTCGTCAATGAAACTGGGATTCCAGGCACTGATCACGTGCCTTCGGCTGTAGGGATTGTTCTTGAGCTGGTCGAGCAGCTTGACAATTTGGTCCGTTGAAGATCCGTCGGGGTTGGGCCAAGACCGCCACTGATACCCGTAAACCGGACCAAGATCCCCGTGCTCGTCGGCCCATTCATCCCAAATCCGCACTCCATTCTCCTTCAAGTAGGCGATGTTCGTGTCCCCCTTCAAAAACCACAACAGCTCGTGGATGATGGAACGAAGGTGGAGTTTCTTCGTGGTCAACACTGGAAATCCGTCAGCGAGGTCGAACCGCATTTGGTAACCAAAGCACCCCAAAGTGCCTGTTCCTGTGCGATCCTCACGCTTCACCCCGTTTTCGAGGAGGTGCGTCAATAGGTCCAAATACGCTTGCATGTCCCGAAAATAACGGGCGTTCACCGCATCCAATGCACGTCGTGAACAGGCGGTGAAAAAGTCCGCATCACTGCCAAAGAGGCAGCAGTTGTTCCGTCTTGTCATCTGCCCTTCGCACGGGCACTGCATCGACACCCTGTGCCGGCAATCTCCAACGGTACAGAGCGTTGAGCACGAAGAGATGGAGGATCAATGCTGCGTGCAAGGGCAACACGTACCACGGCCATCCCAAATCACGAAACACAAAAGGATTGTCCACCTTGGGTGGTTCTGTCATGTACATGTAATTGGCCAACACGTCACTGGGAAACCAAGAATTCAACCCTGCATTGACCCCAGCCATGACTGTGCTCAACACCGCTGCAATCACGTAGGCCTGAATCCAGCCCCACCTGGGAAAGCGCATGTCGAACGATTGCGTCATCAAAACAGGCACAAACACCAACGCGGCGTGGTTGATGTAATAGTGAACCAAAATGGGCAGGGCGTCTCCCACGGTCAATTGCGGCGTCAGGATGGCGTGGAAACCTCCAATCGTCCCCATGAATGCAGTGAAGAGATAGACCGTGCGGTGGCGCCAAAAACAGTTCAAAGCCACCAACCAGATGTTGATCCCGCAAAAGTGCAGAGGCAGGCAGCGGTGCACCGTCCATTCAAAATCTGGGGACACCAACATGTACACCTGATACGCAACTTGAAGTGAAATCAAGGTCCACCCGACTTGCGTGAGGCCACGGCTCCTTCGGTTCAGGTCCAAGCCTTTGAAACGCCGCAACAGGGCCCAACCGGCCAGAAAACTCATGGACAAGAGCACCCAATACCTGGGTTCGCTCATTCGAATGACAACGTCGTATTGGTTCATGACATGGAGAGGCTGGCGGCAATGTACAATTGCCGTGCATCACAACAATGTCACGTTTTGGGCAGGCCCTCGTGAATCAGCGTTTGGGTTGGGAACGCAAACTCCAATCCAGCCGCATTGAAACGGCGCAAAATTTCAAGATTGATTTCGCTGGGGACATTGGCCCAATGTTCCCCTTTGCGGATGAAATAAATCGCACTCACGTTGAGGCTGAAGTCCCCAAAACCACTGAACCAAACTGTGTATTCATCCTCTGTACGTCCCGCTTCGGAAACGATGTCAGTCAAGATTTGAAGCGCCTGCTCGATTTGCTCGGGGGTCGTGTCGTAGGTCAGGCCCAACGCAACCGTCATCTTGCGCGAGGGTTCCGCCGTCACATTTTCGACGACTTTGTCAGTAAACTGGTTGTTTGGTATGGTCACCAAGCGGTTTTCCAGCGTCACGATGCGGGTGGATCGAATGCCGATTTCCTGCACAGTTCCATCAATGCCATTGACTTTGATGCGGTCTCCTGTGGCAAAAGGCTTGTCGATGAAGACCGTAATGCCACCAAAAATGTTGGCGACAAAATCCTTGGCAGCCATGGCCATGGCCAAACCACCAATCCCAACCCCTGCCAACAATGAACCAACGTCGTCACCCGCATTGGTGAGGCCTGAGATGATGCCGAGGATCCACACCAACGACCGCAGCGTCTTCTGAAGAATGGGGCCAAACTGGGCCACCATCCCTCCGTCTGTTCGTTCGTCAAGGTGCAAAATGACATTGCTCACCACGGAGTCGAGCAGCCTGGCGACCAGCCACGTAACGTCAATGGCAATGAGGATTTGGAAGACGTGTTCCATGAACTGGTCCACGTTTTCGCCAAAATGCAAGTGGTCATAGCCGAGCCAGAATCCGAGGATGACGATGCCCAAGGCAACTGGCTCCTCCACCTGGTCGACCAGCACATCGTCCAACGTGGTGGTGGTTTTGGCCGCAATTCGCTTGAACACACCTTTGAACAAGCTGTACACCAAGCGCGCAACAACAACGCTGCCCACAAAGTATCCCAACGCCTGCAACCATTCAGTCAGAGGGTTGCCCCAAAACATCGTGTCAATCAAGAAATCCATGCCCCAAACTTCGGACAAAAGCACGTCCCAACCTCCATTCAACAGATATCTTTGGGGCATGAACGCCAGAGTCGACGCCTCGCTTCCTCCCCTTGGTCCAACCTTGCGATTGGGCGTTCTGGGTGGAGGACAACTCGGACGCATGATGATTCAGGAGGCCATGAATTGGGATGTGCGCGTGGAAGTCATGGACCCCAGTCTCGAAGCTTCCTGCAGACACCTGACACACCGCTTTGTGCAGGGCGACCTGATGGATGCCGAAGCCGTGAAAACCTTTGGCCAAGGGCTTGACGTCATCACCGTTGAAATTGAGCACGTCAGTGTAGAGGGACTGAAAGCACTCGCCAACGCTGGTGTCGAGGTGGTGCCCAGGCCCGATCATTTGGGCTTGATTCAAGACAAAGGTTTGCAAAAGCAAGCCTACGATCGCTGGGGCATCCCCAGCGCACCCTACAAACTCATCTCTTCCATCGACGAAGTGGATGTCATGGGATTTCCCGTGGTTCAAAAATTGCGAAAAGGCGGATACGACGGCAAAGGCGTTCAAGTGTTGCGCTCTGCCAAAGAAGCCCTCGAACGCGGGTTTGATGCGCCTTGCGTCCTTGAGCAAGCGGTGGACATCGACAAAGAATTGAGTGTCATCGTCGCTCGAAACGCGAATGGCCAAACCGCAGTTTACCCTGTTGTGGAATCGGTGTTCAACCCCGAAGTCAACCTTGTCGACCACCTCATGGCACCCGCCGCCATCGCACCGTCACAAGAAGCCGCGGCTCGCCATCTCGCGCTGGATGTGGTGACTTCCATGGAATATGTGGGGCTCTTGGCCGTGGAGATGTTCCTGGACCGTGAAGGAGGGCTTTGGGTCAATGAAGTCGCCCCCCGAACACACAACAGCGGGCATCACACCATCGAAGGCAATGTTTGCTCTCAGTTTGAGCAACATCTGCGCGCGGTGTTGAATTTGCCCTTGGGCGACACTGCCCCGTTGCATCCCGCCTCCGCCATGCTCAACCTCATTGGCACACCCGATGCCCACGGGAACCCCATTTACGAAGGCATCGAAGCGGCACTTTCGTTGCCCAACGCGCACGTCCATCTCTATGGAAAATCCACAGTCAAGCCCCATCGAAAAATGGGCCACGTCACCGTCACGGGGCCGGATGTGCCATCCGTTCAACGCGACGTGTTGAAACTTCGCGAGACCCTCAGGGTCAAGGGAACCGAATCCGCTTGACTTTTGAAGGAGCCATGAGCGCTTCTTCACTCAACATCGCCGTTCTCGCCGGAGGTTTCTCCGGAGAAGCTGACGTGAGCCGTCGAAGCGCTGCCATGGTCATGGCGCACATGGACACTGAACGCTTCGACCCTTACCTCGTCCACATCGAACGCGACGGGTGGTGGGCTGAGGATCCTGAAAATGGCGCGCGCATCCCCGTCGACAAGGACACGCTGGGCTTCACCAATTCAAGAGGCAACGACATTCAGGCGGACCTCGCATTTGTCATGGTTCATGGGACACCTGGTGAAGACGGAGTGCTTCAATCCCATCTTGATTTGTGTGGCTTGCCCCACACCACAGCCAATGCAAGGGTCATGGCCACCACCTTTCACAAAGGATGGACCACAGCATTGTTGCGCGATGCGGGCATTCCTGTGGCCCATTCCGTGGAATGTCAACCCAGTGAAACATGGAATGCAGATCGTGTCGACGAGGTCGTTGCTCAATTGGGGCTGCCCTGTTTTGTGAAGCCCAACGAATCTGGATCAAGCATTGGCATTACCCGTGTTGCTGAACCGCACGAACTTTGGCCCGCCATTGAACGTGCCCGAAACACGGGAACAAGCACGGTTCTGATCGAAGCGTTGCTCTTGGGCAGAGAATTCACCTGTGGTGTCATTCCCGACGGACATGGGGGCGTGCAGGTCTTGCCCGTGACCGAAATCATGACACACAACGCGTTTTTCGACTACGCAGCGAAATACGATGGTGAAAGTCAGGAAGTGACGCCAGCGAAGGTGAATGAACGCGACACCATCGCCCTGCAACAAACAGCCCAGAAAGTCTATCACACCCTGCATCTCGAGGGGATGGCAAGGGTGGACATGATGATGGTGGAAGGCGGGGATCCACACGTCATTGAGATCAACACCGTTCCTGGATTCAGCGCCCAAAGCATCATTCCCCAACAAGCCGAAGCGAAAGGCATTGGCAAAGTGGAGCTGATTTCCTTGCTCATCGACGACGCCCTTCTTCGCGCAAAAAAGAAGGGCCACTCTGTCGAGTGACCCTCCCACTGTTGAATGAAAACAAGTAAACTATCATCGAAGCTTGCGCTTCAAGGTTCTTGAACGTGCCTCCACCGATGAAGGTTTCGTTTTTCTGAAAAAAAAAATCCCGGACAAAAAAAGAAGGGCCACTCCATCGAGTGACCCTCCCACTGTTGAATGAAAACAAGTAAACTGTTATCGAAGCTTGCGCTTCAGTGTTCTCTAACGGCCACCCTTCGAAAAAGGTTTCGGTTTTTTCAAAAAAAAGTTCAATCAGCCCTGAAAAGCCCGTCATCCCTTGCGAATGCGATTTGGATTGTCTGCCAAGAAAGCCTTCCACCCCCCACCTCCTCGGTGCATTTTGGGCGTGGCGAGTTGGTAATGGTGGCACAACGCCACGGCCAACCCATCGGTCGCGTCCAACTCTTTGGGCATGTCCTCGTTGGGAATCAACAACGCGCGTTGCACCATGCCTGCCACCTGCTCCTTGGAAGCCGCACCGTTGCCGGTGACCGCTTGCTTCACCCGACGAGGGGCGTATTCAGCCACAGGAATCTCTTTGGCAAGCGCAGCTGCAAGAGCCACACCTTGTGCGCGACCAAGTTTGAGCATGGACTGCACATTTTGACCAAAAAACGGGGCCTCCACAGCCAATTCGTCCGGCGCATGAGCGTCAATCAGTCCCGAGACTCGGTCGTAGATGCGCTTCAACTTCAGGGCGTGGTCTTTGATTTTGGCCATGTGCAAGGCGCCCATTTCCACCAGCTCCACTTCCGCCTTCCCGCGACAACGGATCACCCCATACCCCATGATGGTGGTGCCAGGATCAATGCCCAAGATGATTCGCTCTGGGGCAAGTTGAGGGTTGCGTTTGGACATGGGTAACTTGGAGGCCAAATGAACACAATGTTCGTCACGACAAAGTACGCCGCCACCAGCCTTGCCTTTGCCGGGATGGTGAAAAAAGCATCCGCATGGGTTCGTGAACATCGCAAAGCCCTCTCCTTGTGGACCAGCATCGCATCCATCTTCGCATTGGCTTGGATTCTGTCAAAGCAAGGTGGTTGGAGTGCCTTTTCTCAGACAGGTCTTTCCCAACCCTGGCTGTTGGCTGTGGCCACGATGCTGTGGCCGTTGAATCTCGGACTGGAGACCTGGAAATGGCGCGTGTTGTCGTCCAAGGCCTTGAACGCGACTGGCCACACATTGCAGTGGCGTGGTTGGCTGGTCGTTTGGCGTGAGGTCATGGCCGGCCAAACATGGGCGACTGTGGGCCCATTTCGATGGGCCGATGGGCTAGGGAGACTTGCCTTGGCACCCGAGACCGGTCTGAAGGGCAAACGAGGCGCTGTGGCATTTGCGAAGGGTGCCACGGCCCAAGGGTGGGCCACATGGTGTTGGGCCATCCCTGCCGTGTTTGCTTGGAATTGGCCTTGGATGGGGGTCGCCACCATCCTCGCAACAGCCGTCGGAGGTGCCCTGTTGATGCGGGTCACTCCGCCCTTGGTCATGGCATTGAGCCTGGGGCGTTACGCCGTGTTCGCCCTCCAATACTTGCTTTTTTTGACGGCATTTGGTGCCGTTGCGTGGGAGCACTGGTGGACAGATGCATGTCCTCGAATCGCTGCCGTGTGGTGTGCCGTCGGCACGTTGCCATGGCCCGCTGAGCTGGGGGTTCGTGAAGCCGCCGCGGCCTTGGCCTTCGATGACAACCTTCCCGCGGTTGTGGCGGCCACCTTTGGACTTTGGCTGCTGAACCGGGGCGGATCGGCCTTGGTCGGAGCCATGGTTGTGGGACGCATGTGGCATTCATCTGTGAGCACATGACACTGCTTTGCCTGTTCCTGGTCAGCCTGTCTGTGGGTGGGGCGCATGCGTTCACCCTTTGTGGTTGGGCACGCAGTTGGACGCTGGCTGTGCGACGCCGACAGTTTCCTCAGCAAAGAGAGGCTGATGACCACCCCGATTCGGATTGGGCCATCGTCATCCCTGCGCGCAACGAAGCGAACCATTTGACCAACCTCCTCGATGATTTGAACGCAACATTGCAGGACCACGACGTGAACATTTGGGTTGTGGACGACCAAAGTGAAGACGACACCGTTCAGGTGGCTCAACAGCACCGATTGGCTCGAACGGGGCGATTGAGGGTGGTCGGCAATCGTGGTGTTGGAAAAAAGTCGGCAATCGTGATTGGCATGGAGCATGCCAAACGCACGTGGGTTGTCACGCTGGACGCCGACGTGCGTTTGACTCCGGCATGGGCGTCAACATGGGCGCATGCGTTGTCACAAACTTCTTCCAAGGTGGCTGCAATTGCCGGCCCAGTGGTGCTCAGCACCCGACGCCATGACCCAGGACTTTGGGAAGGCGTGCAAGCACTGGATTACGCCGCGCAAATGGGATGGTCGGCTGGATGCTTGGCCACCCAAAAGCCCGGTTCAGCCTCTGGTGCCAATTTGGCCCTTCGCTGCGATGTCTATCCCGACACACGTCATTTGGGGCCATCTGGAGACGACACGCTGGTCGTTCAAACACTTCACGGTCGAGGATGGCGCGTGCTTTGGTTGGCCGATGTCGGCGCCATGGTCGCAACCCAAGGCGCTTCGTCTTTGTCTGAGTGGATTGCACAGCGGCTGCGCTGGGCCGGCAAAACCAAGCATTATCCATGGCGAACCCAACGGACAGCATGGTGGATGGCATGGATGGCCTTCATGCAATTGGGACTGGTGGCGGCCGCCATCCTTGAACCTTCAAATGGCGTGTGGCAACTCGCCCTTGGATGGTGGCTGAGCGTCACGGCGCTCAACGTATGGTTTGTGGCGCCCGTCGCGTTGTGGTTTGGACTGCGAGTGAATCCGTCCCATTGGCTCGTTTTGGGACTGACACAACCGCTGCAAGTGCCACTCCTGACAATTGCACGCACGGGACTTCTCAAATTTGTAGGCATCCCTTCCCACGCGACGTGGAAAGGCCGAACTTGCGATTCGTGACTGCATTCCTCTCTCATCGCATGGCCGCTCTCGGCGCTGTTTGGATCCTGCTGTGGGTGACCGTCGCCCTGATAGGAAGCCCTCTGCGGCCGGACCCCACCCCCATGGCCAATGAGCAGCACCTCGAACGTGGCATGTTGTCCCCGGGCAGCACGTGGGTCGACGATGCCGGCGACATCCAGAGAGCGTGGTTGGGAACTGACCGATACGGCCGGGATTTGCTCAGCCGCCTCATGGCTGGAAGTGGCATTTCGCTGTCTGTCGGTGCGGGCGCCGTGCTCATCAGTCTCCTTCTTGGCCTGTTGCTCGGAGGCATGGCGGGATATCTCGGTGGAAGGGTCGATGCGGCCATTTCCTGGTTTTTGCAAGTGATGTGGTCCATTCCAACCCTGCTCATGGTGCTGGCCATCACACTCGCATTTGGAAAAGGATTCTGGCAGGTCTTTCTGGCCATCGGCTTGACCATGTGGGTGGAGGTGGCACGCATTGTACGGGGCCAGTTTTTGGGCCTTCGAGAACAAGCCTATGTCCAAGCAGCGGAAGCACTGGATTTACCTGCTTGGCGCGTCATGGCGCGTCACATGTTGCCCAACGCAGTGGGACCGCTGGTCGTCGTGTGTGCAGCCAATTTCTCTGCCGCCATTTTGATTGAAGCTGGACTCTCCTTTCTCGGTGTGGGTGCCCAAATCCCAATGCCTTCTTGGGGCAACATCGTCAAGGAGCACGCCCATTTGTTGACCACCGACCACGCTTGGATTGCATTGATTCCTGGCGCGCTCATCGCCAGCTTGGTGCTTGCATTCACATGGGTTGGGGATGGGCTGAGACGTGGTTTCATGCTTGCCGATGGATCATAAAAAAAGCCGGCTCATGCCGGCTCTCTTTTAGGTGATCAGTAAGAATCATCAAGCCGCGGCCAAAAGCAAACCGATGAGCAAAAACAGCACAACGGGAGCGACCAATCCACAAACAAAACCTGCCACAGCCAATTTGCGGCCACGCAGACTTCCGTCTTTGGTGCGCTTCATGCCGATGGCACCGAAGATGATGCCCAACAGCCAAAACCCAGGAACAGCCCAAAACAAGATGCCTGTGACAAACCCCACGATCGACGCCCAATCCATGGGTGCATCGCTGTCCGCGGGATTGGCAATCAATGGGTTCGCACGTCGGAACAAGCGCTTTTCAGAAACGGGGCCAGCCACCATGCTGAGGCCTTTTCTGTTCAACTTGCGAAGGACGCGGTCCGTGAGGATGACATCCTCAATGTTCATTGGCTCAGCCACTGCAAAGGCTGCCATGTCTGGCATCTCGACCAATGCCGCCGGTGCCACACCATGCGAGAGAAGCGATGGCGCAACTGTCTCAAGGGCGACCACGACGTCAAAAGCAACCACGTCTGTCTTGTCGACATCTTGAGCCTTCTTTTCACCAAAAAGGAAGGAAACACCCCCAGTGGTGCGTTTGTGAATGCCTCGGTCAAGAGGCTTTTGTGCCACGGCAGCGGTCACCACCAACATGGACAAGAGGAAAGAGAAATGTTTCATGAATTGAAATGATTTTGAAGGATACGTCGCCTAAGCAACTCCAAAACCAATGCCGCTGCAAGCGTTGTGAATAACTCTGGCTGAATTGGTTGTCTACGGACCCATGCATACTTGCCTGCGCCGGGTCGTACCTTCGGACCATGTCCGAGTTTGACGCACCCATCTATGTGGCCGGCCATCGCGGCATGGTCGGATCGGCATTGGTCCGGGCACTGGAGAAGCGTGGACATCGACGTTTGATCCTGCGCACATCCGCTGAATTGGACTTGCGTGATCAGCAAGCCGTCCATCGATTTTTGGCCGAAGTCAAACCGTCGCATGTGTACATGGCTGCGGCCAAGGTGGGCGGAATCCACGCCAACAATGCGTACAAGGCGGACTTCTTGTACGACAACCTGTTGATGCAGGCCAATGTGATTGAAGGGAGTCGCATTGCAGGTGTGGACAAGCTGCTGTTTTTGGGAAGCTCATGCATTTACCCCAAACACGCATCGCAGCCCATGAATGAAGATGCGCTGTTGACTGGAGCGTTGGAACCCACCAATGAGCCCTATGCGATTGCCAAAATCGCAGGCTTGAAAATGTGCGACGCTTATCGCGACCAGCACGGCTGCAATTTCATCAGCGCGATGCCCACAAATTTGTACGGTCCAGGGGACAACTACCACCCTGAAAACAGCCATGTGTTGCCCGCCATGATTCGACGTTTTCACGAGGCCAAAATGTCAGGTCAAGAAGAAGTCGTATGCTGGGGCTCTGGCACACCGAGGCGAGAATTTTTGCACGTGGACGACCTTGCAGAGGCGTGCTTGCATTTGATGGACGTGCACAACGAAGCAGGTTGGGTGAACGTGGGTACAGGCGAGGACGTCACCATCCGGGCGCTCGCCGAGACAGTGGCTGCGACGGTGGGCTACGAAGGCTCCATCGCTTGGGACCCATCCAAACCCGACGGCACGCCTAGGAAACTGCTCGATGTGTCCAAAATGAATGCGCTGGGATGGACTGCCAACACACCCCTTGATGAGGGCATCCGGGAGGTGTACCAAGAGTTCTGTCAAGCCCTCAACAATTCAACGTTGCGGAGATGACACGCCAGGCTTGGACATGGGTGTTCTTGGCCCTGAGCGCGCCATGCCTCAGCGTGGCTCAGACCATGTCTGAGGACTCCATCATGTTTTGGACTTCACCCGTGGTGGACACCCTGCATTGGGGTCCTGAACCGGGAACCGTGCAATGGTCGTTCAATGACCATGCACTGCATTGGTCAACCTCTCGCTTGAGCCTTGACCTCGATCCGTGGCTCACTTTCCGACATGTGTCAGGAAACGTAAGCACGGACGATGGTGCTCAACCAAATCAACAGTGGGACAACCTGCGCGGCGCTCGGTTCGAGGCAACATTGGATGGCAGTTGGCACGTGCAAGGAAGCCTCGAAGAACTTCAAGGTTTGCCAGGTGCGTGGGACGCTGTTGCCATGACGACGGCCACGGCCATGCCGGGATGGGGACGTGCCAAGGTGTTGTCAGATGGGCGTGTCGATGTGGCACGTGCACGGGTGAGCTCCACGCGAATTCAAGGATTGGGAGACCAAGACACGCTGTTTTGGACTGCCGCCTATGCCCCCTTCCATTGGGGCAACATGCCTTCGCCACTTTCCTTCGCCTCCACTGCAGCTTCCTTTCCGAGAGGAGGCCTCGATTGGCAACACCAAGACCAGCTCCGCATCGGTTTGCATGCCGGAAGGTGGACAGGCACGGAACGAAGTGAACTCGGCGGGTCCACGGAGAGCTTGTTTCGACAATCTGATGTGAGCTGGGGACACCTCGAGTGGACCTCTTCACATGGAATGGGGGCAGGTCTGTTGATGGGGATGACTCGGCCACGACCCTGGATTGGCGAAATGGATGCAGACACCACCTCGCATTTTGAATGGTCCTCCCTTCTGAGCCTGACCGCGCATGTGCCATTGGGCAAGGATGGGTGGTCATGGGACGCAGAATACGCAAGGAACCGAGGTCTCGGATCTGCGTTCACGTTCCGAGGAAGCGGGTCGTTCTCAGGAGCGTTGAGTCTGACCCGTTTGTTCGCCCTCGACGCAGAACATTGGACGCCTGAACAACCGATGAATGCAGGGGTCCCTGTTTCGGCAGTGCTGCGTCCCGCAGGAACGACCGATGCACTTTGGCGCACGGAGTTGCACGGACTTTGGCACAAAGGCGATTTCAACGTCGGAGGCCGTGCGGCAGCAGTGGGCAACTTGTCTTTGGCGGAGGCATGGGTTGGTTGGAAGCTTCAATCCACGTGGCCTTTGGTTGTCACCGCAGGGGTTGAGGTTTGGACCGGCGGTCAATCGTTGTTGCTTCCCGATGATGGGGTCCGCATCCGGGCTGGACTGGCCCATCAATGGGGCATGACTCCTGGCTCCCCTACCTTTGGTGCACCATGACTTCCTTGATGCTTCCGGCTGTGTTGGCTTTTTTGCTCGTGCTTTTTGGCATGCCCTCACTCATCATGGTGGCCAAACGAAAGCACCTCGTGGACGTCCCAAGTGAATCGCGAAAGTTGCATCACAGGTCGGTGCCTACGGTTGGTGGTGTCATGCTTTTTGCTGCCGCAATCTGCAGCTCGTTGACCTCTTTCTCCATCGACCCAAACTTGACTTGGACTTCCTTCAGTTGGCTCGGCGTTCTCGGCGTGACCATCCCCGTTTTTTTCATGGGATTGAAGGACGACATCGTGGGCATCAGTGCCAACAAAAAACTCCTCGTCCACCTCGTCATTGGGGCCTTTCTCGTCGTGGGGTTGGAACTGCGTATCGATGACTTTCAGGGCATCTTTGGGTTGAACGAAATCCCAACAGTGGTGAGCATTCCTTTCTCCATGTTCGTGTACGTGGTCATCGTCAATGCCATCAACTTGATCGATGGGGTCGATGGCTTGGCGGGGGGCTACGGCATGGTGGCGATGTCCGCCTTTGGCATGTGGTTTCATTGGACGGGGGATGCGGTCTCAGCCACCGTTGCTGCCTCTCTTGCAGGCGCCCTCGCGGGCTTCTTGTTGTTCAACCTCCATCCAGCCAAAATTTTCATGGGTGACAGCGGTTCACTGCTGCTGGGGTTGATGGCCTACGTCATGGCGACCCGCGTCATCCAATCTCCAAGTGAAGATGCCATGCCTGGGGTCATTCGACCGATCGCAACCATGTGTTTTTTGGCATATCCATTGGTCGATACACTTAGGGTCTTTTCTCTTCGCATCCTTGCCAAACGGTCGCCATTCTCCCCTGACCGGAGGCACATCCACCATTTGTTGATGCAACTTGGTTGGGGACATCGCTTGACAGCGGCCGCTTTGTGGACGTACAGCCTGGTGTTTGTGGTGTTTGCCCTGCAACCGTCTCAATTTTGGGGCCAAATCAACGTCACTGGACAGTTCTTTGTCCTGCTCGGATTGGCCTTCCTGCTTGGCAGTTTGCCGTACTTCATGCTCAAAACAGGGGTTGGAAACTCCCAGTTGTTTCCCCAGACAGAACCTGGAGAGCCCACTGACGCAACCAAAGAGGACAGCACCAAAGGTCCTCGTCGAGTCGCTTGATTCATGACCCAAGGAAACACGCGACACGCTCGGCTTTATGGATTGTTTTGCGCAACATTCCTCGTTTGTAGTGCGGCTCTGACGGCCCAAACACAACGGTCCACAACATGGCATCTGCCTTTGGACGAGGAAGCGTTCGCTGTTGCCCTCGCAAGCAAGGGAGTGTTGACGCCAAGTGTGCAACCCATGACCACTTGGAATCGGCCTGACACCTTGAAACCCCAAGAACAGGGATTTGAGGGGTTGCTGGTCTTGGGTGAAGTCCGTCAGATGGTTGGCGACCTGATGGCTGCGAGCACCGGCATCGGGTTGGGGTGTGGCGGTACGTTTGGGTTGCGGGGGGGCTATCATGTGGCTGCGTCGCGGTGGCGCATGCCGCTCGGATTCCCCCTGGCCAGAGAAGTGGTCGACCATGGATCGATGGACGGCTTGGGACGCGCCATTCTCCTCAACGAATCCGTGGCAAGCATCGATCGCCTGGAAGGTGCCGTGTCCTGGGCCATGTCCCCGTCCGTGGTGTTTCGGGTGGGTCAGGAAAGTCACCACTGGGGACGAGGGGCACGGTCCCTGTTCCTCGACCGCCACATGGCTCCGGCTCTTGGGGCTCGACTTTGGGTGGATGCCGGCGTGGTCCAATATGCGCAAGCTTTGTTGAGGACACGGCACGTCTTGGCCGACACCGTCCAAACAGGATGGCTGGCCGCCCAATGGACGGAAGTTTCACTTGGTGGGGGTTGGAGCGGTGCGCTCTTTGGGGCTGTCAAATGGCGGGCAGATGACGTCGCCTTTCAAGGAAGGGTTGAACCGCATTACCTCGTCCCCATGGCCGCGTTCAGACCAAGGGAATACAGCCTCGGCTCAGCCGACAATGCCCTGTTGGGTGGGCAACTCTCCTACGGCACGACCCTGAATACGGGCCGTCAACTGATGGTGTATGGCCAATTGTTGTTGGACGAGCTGTTGGTGTCCAAACTGCGAGAAGGGAATGGTTGGTGGGGCAACAAATGGGGCGTTTTGGCTGGGATTCACAGCACCAATCCCACAGGCACATTGGGATGGCTGTTGGAAGGCGCCGCCGTTCGCCCTTGGACGTACACCCACAACACCCTGCCTCTCTCCTACACTCACCTTCACCAACCGCTTGGTCATCCGGCGGGAGGAAACTTTGTGGAGGCTCGGGCGCGTGTCAGGGCGCAAGTGCGAGAAATCTACACCTTTCGCTTGGGCTACCTCCACCGCATCCAAGGCCGCTCCTTGGGAGGGGGTGAGTCTTTGCTCGGTTTTGCGGCAGGCGAAATGCCCTGGACTTCATTCTCCGAACGCGACGGGGAAAACGGTCATGCCCTGCTGCAGGGTTCTCAATCCACCATGTCTCGGTTTGAAATGGACATCTCCCGTCCCCTCGGTGGGCGACTTGACCAGTCAGGGCTTGAAGCGTTTGCTCGGGCATGGGTGCGTCTGGAGACCCAAATCGCCCCCGGAGCTTGGGAAGAACCTTGGGATGCGGGACGTCTCGAACTCGGGATCCGACAAACGCGTGTGATGGACGAACGCGATTGGTGACTGCGCGCACCGACGCACCGACCTTCGTGGAGTATTTTCGCCGCCCATGCATCGCGACATTGCCACTTTGTTCAAGTTGAGGCTCGGCTTTTTTGTTGTCCTCTCTGCGGTGCTTGGCTGGTTCATGGCCGTGGAAACGATGAACATCCAGACCTTCCTCATGCTGACCATTGGAGGGTACGCCCTGACAGGTGCATCCAACGGTCTCAACCAAATCATCGAGCGACGCGTCGACGCATTGATGTCTCGCACCGCGGACCGCCCCTTGCCCAAAGGCCGGATGACGGTGACTCAAGCGCTTGTTTGGAGTTTGCTTGCGGCCGCCATTGGATTGGGGTGCTTGTTCAGCCTGAACCCATTGAGCGGCTGGTTGGGTGTGGCTGCCATTGTAAGCTACGCCTTTGTGTACACTCCACTGAAAGCCAAGACCAGCTTGTCCGTGTTTGTGGGGGCGTTCCCGGGGGCCTTGCCCCCGATGATCGGGTACGTCGCGGCCACGGGTGACTTTGGAATTGAACCGGGCACCTTGTTCGCAGTTCAGTTCATGTGGCAGTTCCCACACTTCTGGGCCATTGCTTGGCTTGCCCACGAAGACTACGCCAAAGCAGGATACAAGATGCTGCCCTTCAATGCCGGTCGCACTGCCCGTTCTGCCCAACTCATCCTCTTGTACACCTTATTCTGCATCCCGGCGAGCATGTTGCCATGGGCGCTGAACCAACCCATGGTGGGAGATGTTGCGTTTGCGGTGGCCGTGATTGCAGGTCTGGGCTTTTCGTGGTTTGCGTACCGCTTGCTGCGTGACCTGACCCTCGATGCTGCACGGCGTTTGATGTTCGCGAGCTTTGCGTATCTACCCTTGGTCCAAATCGTTTATGTCCTCGACAAAATCCCCTTGACATCATGAGTGAACGCGTGTTTGAAGGCCTCGACGGCCAGGTGCGAGAGCGAACCAAAACGATGTTGATGTACTTCATCGTCTTCGCTGTGACGATGCTCTTTGCTGGGTTTACTTCGGCCTACATCGTGAGCAACATGGGGCAATTTTGGGTTCACATCCCCGCGCCGAGCATGTTTTGGATCAGCAACGTATTGATCGTTTTGAGCAGTGCCACACTGTGGTGGGCCACCCGTGCGGTGAAAGCGGGCCTAACCAACCAAGGCATCGTCGGATTGGCGCTGACCCTGTTGTTGGGCATCGGTTTCACAGTGACGCAAGCCGAGGGATGGAAGGATTTGGCGGCCGTCGGCATGGGGTGGAACACCAACGACACGGAACAAGGCACGGCGTTTCGCTGGAACAACCTCGCTGCACTCTACGAAAGCAACGCCGTTTATGGCGAGGACTACGATTTCAGGTACGACGGTCAGGTCTTGATTCACGATGCATCGCGCAGAGAACTCTACGCCCCGGACGATGCCCTCATGGTCCAGCCCATCACCACCAAGGTCCTGCAATCGTCCAACAGCGGAGGAGGTTACATCTGGGCCCTTGTCATGGTCCACATCCTGCACCTGGTGTTTGGGCTGGTTTACCTGGTGGTCAATGGCATCCGGCTGTTCACCGGCGTCATCCATCAGGGCGACACGGTGAGATTGAAAGCCACTGGCATCTATTGGCACTTCCTTGGGCTGTTGTGGATGTACCTGTTTGCCTTCTTGTTCCTCTTACACTGACACCCCTGCCGGCCCAGATGCTGTTCACGCTGGGTTGTGAAGACAGGTCTTGATTTTGCCCGCTTGAGGGGTGGCGCACATGGCTCGATTGCCTTATTTTCGCGTCACAATTTCAGACCATGGCTGGAAACACCGAAACGATCTCGACTGACGTTCTTTGGGGCGGAGGTCAAAGCCCATTCTCCGTCACCTACGGGAAAATGATGATGTGGTTCTTCCTGGTGTCCGACGCACTCACCTTCGGTGGGTTGCTCACGGCATACGGGTTCGCACGTGCCACCTCTGAGGATGCTTGGCCCATTGGGGAGCAAGTCTTCCGCGCTCTACCTGGGTTGGAGGGGCAGTACCCACTCATTTATGTGGCCTTGATGACCTTCATCCTCATCGTCTCCTCTGTGACGATGGTGTTGGCGGTTGAAGCAGGCCACCGCAACGACAAAGCAGGAGTCTTGAAATGGCTTGGGGCCACCATCGTCGGTGGGTTTTTCTTCCTGGGTTCTCAAGCCTGGGAGTGGTCGCACTTCATCCATGGTGCTGGCGGAGGCTTCCAACTCGCCAAGGAAGTGACCGTGACGGCCGACAACGGCAATACGCTCACCATGAACGAAGGCGACATGGTGTACATGGACCACCACTTTGGACATCTCGCTGAGCCATGGAACGAAGGCGATGTCAACACCGTTTTGACCCAAGAGGATGGCCACATCACCCTCACTCAATACGGCGATCACGAGCACAGTGCCCAACTTCACGGCCTCACCCTCAACAAATACGTCGAGAACGAGAGCCACGTCTCTGGCGACGAAGCCATCAAGCTTTGGGATGCCCGCAGCAATGTGTTCTCGTTTGGAGCGAACCTTGAAGACAGCGAGTACGCACTCCAGCAGACGTACGCGAACTTCTTCTTCTTCATCACAGGTTTCCACGGATTCCACGTCTTCTCCGGTGTGATCATCAACATCATCATTTTCTTGATGGCACTGAATGGCGTGTTTGAGCGCCGAGGCCACTACGAGATGGTCGAAAAGACCGGACTCTACTGGCACTTCGTGGACCTTGTTTGGGTTTTTGTTTTCACCTTCTTCTACCTCATCTGACATGGAACGCGACGATCTCATTGTCAACGACAGCTACGCCATGGCGGCGCACCACAGCGAAGAAGCGGGTGCGACCATCCGCAAGAAAATTTGGTTTGTCACTGGGCTCTTGACCCTCATCACCGCCGTGGAGGTGGCCATGGGTGTGTTTTTCAAGCGTTCTGAGACCTTCACGTGGACGGCCATCAAATGGACGTTCATCGTCATGACCCTGGTCAAAGCGGCCTACATCGTGTTGGTGTTCATGCACCTCGGGGATGAGCGCAGCAACCTGAAGCGCGCGGTCATCGCACCGTACGTGCTGTTCATTTGCTACCTGATCTTCATCGCGATCACGGAGGGCTTTGGACATCTGAACAGCTTCAACACCCTCCACTGATTGGGTGCCCATGGGCATGCTGAAGAACCGACTCATTCTCACTGCAATGATGCTGGCCCTGCCTTTGGCGGGGCTGGTTTTTTTCGGACTCTTGACCGAACACAACTTCAACACGCTTCCGTATTACACGGTGGACGGCCCCATGGAAGGCCTAACCCTCGACGCCCAGCGCGTGGGTGATTTTGACCTCGTCAACCACCTCGGCGAACCGTTCTCGTCTTCGGAATTGCGCGGCAAAGTTTGGCTGGCGGCCTTCTATGGCACCGATGCTCCGCACGTCGCGCAAGTCACACGTCAGTTGCTTTGGCCCAACTTTCGGTACCGCGACGAAGGAGACATTGTGGTGGTCAGTTTCTCCCTCAGCCCGGAACACGACACGCCTGAAGTGCTCCAGGAGTATGTGAATCGCAACACTCGCTACAACGGGTTCACGGGCAAGTGGCAGTTCTTAACTGGCGAACCTGAGGACATCGACCGCGTCGTCTCGGACGATTTCATGATTCAGCGTGATGCCGACGACCCCAACAATGTAGCAACGATCTGGCTGGTAGACACGGAAGGCTTTCTCCGTGGAGTGTACCACGCAGCCTCTGAGGACGCCATCAAAGATGCCGTGGAAGACATTGCCTTGCTGAAGAAAGAACGCGATGTTGCGGAGTACGCCAGGGAACAACTCACCGAAACCGTGGCCGAACGCAAGACGTTGCCGGTGCTGGGTCCTGAGGACCACACGGTGCCCGCGTTCGCATTCACAGGGATCGACAGCACGGAGATCAGCCACCGCACAGTGGAAGGACGGGTGAAAATCGTGGACTACTTTTTCACGCATTGCCCCACCATTTGTCCCATCATGAGCAGCCAACTGGCCAGGACGCAGCACTGGTTGAAGGACCACGATTTGGACAAGGACGTGATGCTGCTGAGCCACAGCGTGGATCCAGTGCGCGACACCCCTGCCCGACTCAAAACGTATGCCACCCAGCTTGGTGCCGACACGACCTCATGGAAATTCCTGACCGGCGACAAGGATGAACTGTACGACCAAGCGAGGTTTGGATATTATCTCACCGCCCTTGAAAGCGACACCGCCGCGGGTGGGTTCTTTCACAGCGACACGTTTGTGCTTGTCGACCGGAACAACCGCATTCGAGGGTTGTACGATGGGACTTCGACTGCCGAGGTGGACGCCATGATGCTCGACGCCGCCCAATTGGCCTTTGAGCAGAACCCTTGACCGCGCCATCGCAGCCCTTTTGAACATTGCATTCGAAGCGGGCGTTGCATCTTTGCATCAAAGAACAAACTGTGGGAATCAACCGTCAACTGAGAATCTTCGTGTGGGTCGCGGGCATCGCCATTCCTGCCGTTGTGGCCTTGCTGTTTTTCCTTCCTGGCATAGAGGTCAGTCCAGAACTCGCGGAATTTTTGCACGTCCTGCCCTCGGTCAATGC
>JAYZBB010000078.1:0-5927 GCA_036339415.1 Bacteroidota bacterium
GAAGAGGGTGAAATCGCATGCTCATTGGTGGAAAATCCGCGGCAAAAGTAATCACGAATTACGCGTTTTACACTTTTCAAATCAGTTCTTTTGGTTTTGGTCCCCAGACCCCGCCGTTGCTGCCACAATCACTGTTGTGTACAGGACAAACACACCAAACGACGCGAACACAAATTCATGCCTTCCCTCCTGTTGTGTCACGAGATACGCCGTGAGCCATCCCAACGTGGTGAAGAGCTTGAGTGCCGTCGTTCCGTTCACCGAAGCGACAAATTGCATGGAAGACCGTTGGGCAGCCCTGCGAATCCATCGCAAACCCAGGCCTGCCACCACTCCCAATGAGACGACTGTGGCGTACCACCACCACACTCCTGACAACACCGCAAGGACGTGCCAAACCTCTGGCATGCCGCACGCAACCAATGTCACAACCAACAGGGCCAACGACGATTGCCACTGCGTCATTGCAGCGCTTTCAACACTTGGTACATGCCCGCAGCCAAGCCAACGAGTCCAAACATCGCAGTCCCCAAAGGCTGCTCCCACGCAAGGTGCTCATCGACTTTCAGTCCGAGCACCACGCCGAGGCCGATGGCCACAGCGAGTTGGACTCCCATGCCTGCGAACCGCAAGATGGAAGGCGCCGTCTTTTTGGACTCTGATCTGGCAGGGTCTTTCGCCGGGGTGGGTTCTCCCATGAGGGGAGGTCAGACTTTGGCTGACGTCATCGGAGCTTTGGCCGGCTCCTTGCTCTTGGGCATGCCCGTCTCAACCTCCGCTCCTTTCAGGGTGTTCACAGCGCCGGGCTTGCCCATCATTGGCGCTTCCTTCTTCACCTCTTTGGACCCCATGTGGAACGTGCCGACTGGCTGAGCGCCAGCTTCCACGCTCAACTGACCGTAGAAAATGGTGCCTGCCACTTTGGCTGAGCTCTTCATCGACATCAATTGCGCAACTTCGATGGTCCCTTCCATGGAACCCTCCACGTCGCAATGCGCACAGGAAACGTTGCCTTTGATGATGCCTTTGGGGCCCACCACCAATCGTCCCTTTGTCACAATGTCGCCCTCAAACGTGCCGTCCACACGCATGTTGCTCATGCTGCGGATGTTTCCTTCAAACGTTGTGCCTTCGACAATGCGGTTGACCGCGTCTGTGTGGGGAGTGTCCATTCCCATGGGGGTTTTTTTGTTGCCAATCATTTGGTCGAAAGGTACTGTTCTGCAAAGAACTTCACATACCCTTCAAGGTCCTTGTTTTTGAACAATGTGATGTAGTTCTCGTTGCTCACGACCACCATTTCGTACCCCGCTGAGTTGACCTCAATCAGGTCTTCTCTGTTGGTGGTAAAGACACGGTAATACCCCATTGCATCCTCAGCGTTTCTAAAGGATTTGACCAAAACGACCTGGTTGGACCGGTTGATCAAATTGCTGGTGACTTTCAGATGCTTTGACGTGTAAAATGCATTGTTGAAATCTGATGTTTGGGCTTTCACTTCTTCGCCACTTCCACTGCCGACTGGAACGAAAATGGCGAAGTAATGCTCCTTGTTGGGATGGGGAACAAACGGCGACTCTTCTTGCGCCTCCTCTTTCTCCTCATCCTTGGTCGCGGCATTTGGTCCAAGCTCCACACCAAACTTCCGCATCATCTCCTTGGCCCACGCCGACTCTTCCGATTCTGGGCACTCGGAGACAATGCCCTGAAGTGCGTTGTAATATGGGGTTCGATCTCCCGAGAAGCTGGTCAAACCACCCACACATTGCGCCCTAAGCAATTTGTATTTGCATTCGAAATGGTTGGCTGAGTCACGCGCCAACACCTCGTCCACGTCCAGCAACACGTTTTGATAATCCCTGCGGTAGTAGCGCGTCAACATGGCCTCGTACTCCACGCGATGCGCTTCCCTGGTCAATTCCTCAGCGTCCAAGAATTCGGGATCTTCGATCAGCCTCGCCCACTCACTGCCGGGGTACAACCGCAAGATCTCATCGGCCCAGTATTGGCTGCTGCAGTCGTCGCAGAACGGGTTTTCGTAATTCTCTTCGATTTCCCGCTCGAGGTAGGTACGGTACAATTGGTAGTGTGCCGTTGGATGAAAGTTGGAGCTGTCCAGTGCATCAATGAGCGCCGCCCACGTCTCGATTGCTTTTTCGTTGTCGGTCAGTTTCTCCCTGTAATCGAGGCCCGCGTTGTAGTACGCCTCGGCCATGCGTTCTTCTTCCGATACCCTCGCGTCAGGCTCGCAAGGAAGCGATGCAAGGAGCTCATCAAGAGTTGGCAGGGTGGCTGGGTCCAAGGGGTCAAGGATTTCATCTTCGCCCACGTCTTCCCCGTCTTCGCCATCCTCCCCATCTTCCGTGAAGAGGTTGCCCAACTTGTTCCTGCGCCGCCAGTTGTCCTCCAACACACGGTCGCCCCAATAATCCAAGAAGGCTTGCCTTCCAGATTGACGAAGCTGACCGTTGTATGGCCAAAACATCCCCTCGCCAGAGACATCGGCGGCCGCGGCGGCCGCGGCGGCCGCTTCTGCCGCGTCGCGTTCGTCGCGCAACCGTTGCAACTCGAGCTCCATCTGTCTGAGCACTCGGTCTACGGAGCGAAGACGCGTGTCCTCATCCATGTCGCAAAGCGCCAGAAGGCTGTCCACTTCTTCAATGATGTTGAGGTTGTCAACAAGGCTGCCCAAATCCGAAGCCAAAGATGAAATCTCCTCTTTGCGCTCATCTTCCTCTTCCATGTATACCAGCGCACTGTCATAGTAAGCTTGTGCTGTGGGGTACACCAAGTCCTCCATGTACAAGTCTGCCAACTTCAAATACCCCTTTCCAAGCTGCCGGTCGTTGTCCACGTGGGCTGCAACGGAAGATTTGAAAAGGTCGAACGATTCGTCGCGTCGACGATCCTCCAACGCCACCTCGCCGAGCGCGAAGTACACTTGGTCGAGGTAGTCGACGTTCTTTTTGTCGTCGAGCATGTCTTCAAGCAATTCCACAATGCCCTCGCTGTTGCCGTTTCGACGGTCAAAAGTCATGGCTTGTTGAATGTTTCCTTGGAAGACCCACTCGTAGTCAGCCCAGCGCATGTCTGCCACTTCCTGGAACTGTTCAATGGCTCCTTCCTTGTCTCCCGCTTCGCGAAGGCATTGCGCCAGCACAAACGTGACCCTCGTTCTCGCCACTTCCTTTTTCTTCAAAAGCGGCAGCGCATCTTCAAGGTGGCGCGCAGCGGCGTCGTACTCTTCGTTCAAGATGCTGTATTGCGCCAACACCATCAACGTGTGTGCCTTGGCATCGTCAGAGGCATCCCGAACCCCTTCCGCTTTAGCGAGGGCGTTTTTGGCCTTCACCTCGTCGCCTGTGCGCATGTGTGTGCGTCCCAACCACGAATAAGCCCACGCCTCTGCGTCAGCGCCGTCCACCGTTCGGACGAGGTAGGTGAAAATCTCTTCTGCCTTGTCGTAATCTCCTTTGAGGTAGTACGACTTGCCAATGACCGTGTAATTGTCGTCGATCCATTTGTTCATGATGGGCCGATGGAAGGACTTTGTCATTCGCTTCGGTGGGGCCATGGTGTGGCGGTCCACCACACGCGTGCATTTCTCAATGGCCCGCTCCATCAAGGGGAATATTTGTTGGGCCGTGGTTTCGTCTGCCTCCAGGAACAAAGGGAGCGTCTCGTCCCATCGCTCCTCATGAATCTCCTGAAGCTTGATCTCAGCCTCGCGGTGCGCCTCGTTGGCGTAATAGAAACCGTTGTACTTGGCTGTGGTGTTGTGGAACAGCCGATATGCCCTTCCATCCCTTTTGGTCGTGCACGACACCCAAGAAAGTGCCACGAGGGCCAAAAGCGGAATCAGAGCGCGGTTCAACATCGGGTGCATCAACGAATGAGCGCCAAATTTATTGGATGCGGAGCTTGCTTGGGCGACAAACTTTGTCCCATGGCGATATTCGCAGCATGTCCCATTGGAAACACCGCCTCAAAGTCACCGTCTTTGACGAGAGTTCATACTCCGAAATCCGTGTGTTTCGGGGTTCGCCGAGGCAGTGGGTGTCGTGGGTGGTCGCCGCCATCGTGCTTGTGATTGCCGCAACCTACCTGCTGGTGGCCCAAACCAAGCTTCGAGAGTGGGTGGTTCCTGGCTACGTCGCCGAATCCACGCGGCAGGAAATGCGGGAGACACGCGTCATGGCCGACAGCCTGTCACGTTTGTTGCGACGACAAGAAATGACCACCTTGGCCCTGAGACACGCGTTTGTGGGCGATTCTGCCGCCTTGGCGTTTTTGCAATCCGCCGCCACACCCTCTCCTTCCGAAGGGGTGTCACAAGTCGAGTATGGCACCAGCATCCTCGAACCTGGTGAAGGTGAGGTGGCGCTTCGGAGTCAAGTTGAACGCGAAGATCGGTTTGCCCTTCAGCGCCGTGGTGAAGACCGGGGTGGATCGCCTCTCGGCTTCAACTACATGCCTCTGGTGGGTGCTATTTCAGATGATTTGGACCTGGGAGTGGGGCATTTGGGGGTGGACCTGGTCGGTCCTGAGGGCGCCGCCATTCAATCCGTGGACGACGGCTCTGTGGTCTTCAGTTCATACACTGTGGAAACGGGATACACCCTTTTGATCCAACACCGAGGCGAGCGCGTTTCCGTCTACAAACACTGCGCGTCACTTCTCAAAAACCAAGGCGACCTTGTGGTGGGTGGAGAAGCCATCGCGCTGTTGGGCAACACCGGCACCCTCAGCACCGGACCACACTTGCACTTTGAATGGTGGGTGAAAGGCCAACCCATGGATCCCTCGCCGTGGCTCAAGCCCGGACTTCAGCCATGATTCACCACCGAATGGCCTCGCAAGCCGTGAGCTTCCGATAAGCCTCCCAGCGCTGTTGGGTGTCCTCTTGGGTCAATGCCGCCAAGCCTGCGGTGCCAAACGCTTCACACGTGAAGCTGGCCATGACGCTGCCAACCACCACCGCTTGTTTCATGTCCTCCCAAGTCAGGGCACCTGACTCTTGGTGTCGAGACGCGAGGTAACCGACAAACCCACCCGCAAACGTGTCTCCCGCGCCAGTGGGGTCCACCACCTTCTCCAATGGGTAAGCGGGGGCAAAAAACACCTCTCCGTTCTGGAACATGAGCGCGCCGTGTTCGCCTTTCTTGATGACGACGGTTTGGGGGCCCATCTCATGAATGGCCCGGGCTGCTTTGGGCAGAAAGTGCTCTCCGGTCAATTGCCTGGCCTCCTCATCGTTCACGGTCAACACAACGACACGACCGATGATTTTCTTCAAATTGTCGAGGGCCACGTCCATCCAAAAGTTCATGGTGTCCAACACCACGAGTTTGGGGTGTTCCACTTGATCCAACACCGCCAATTGAACTGTTGGGTCGAGGTTTCCCAACATCACAAAGTCTGCGTTGCCGCCTGACTTGCACACCTTGGGCTCCCAACCAATCAATACATTCAGGTCTGTGGCCAGTGTATCACGCCCCACCATGTCGTCGTGGTACTTGCCGGCCCAATGGAAGCTTTCGCCCCCTTCCACGCGGGTCAACCCATTCAGACAAGCTCCACGACCCGACAATTCCGAGAGAAATTCTTGCGGAAAATCCTCCCCGATCACGCTCACCAAGTGTTGCTTCTTGACAAAGTGAGACACCGCCAACGCGATGTAGCTCGCGGCGCCACCCACCACTTTTCCTGAGTTGCCAAACGGAGTTTCAATGGTGTCAAAGGCCACCGTGCCGAGGGTCAATACCGACATGTTCGAGGGAGTTTCAGCTGATTTTCACCAAAGGTATTGCTTCGATGCGCACCCTGGCGTATTTTTGCCGTCCGCAAATTCCTCCATAGCTCAGCTGGTTAGAGCATCTGACTGTTAATCAGAGGGTCCTTGGTTCAAGTCCAAGTGGAGGAGCCCA
>JAYZBB010000079.1:0-63450 GCA_036339415.1 Bacteroidota bacterium
AGCGCCTGCTGCTGAGGAAGCGCCTGCTGCTGAGGAAGCGCCTGCTGCTGAGGAAGCGCCTGCTGCTGAGGAAGCGCCTGCTGCTGAGGAAGCGCCTGCTGAAGAAGAAAAAAAGGAGGACGCTGAGTGATTCAGCGGCACGCCTCTCTAACTACAACAACAGAAAAAGGCCGCTCAAGCGGCCTTTTTTCATGTTCCAACTTTCCGAACTTCGCCTTCCATGATGCAAGAACAGTGTTTCATTCTTGGCAAAATCACCAAACCTTTCAGTTTCAAAGGTGAGGTGGTCTTGTGGATGGATGTGGACGACACCACACACTATCGGAGCCTAAACACGTTGTGGATTCCACAACAAAACATCCTCGTTCCGTATGCCGTGGAATCACTCAAGCCCAACAAGGACCGGTTCGTGGTTCGACTTGCCGATGTGACCACGGAAGCGCAGGCGAAAGCACTTGCTGGCAAGGACGTCTGGTTGCCCTTGTCCGAGATGGCGCCCTTGCCCGATGGAAGGTTTTACTTCCATGAAGTTCAAGGTTGGCGTGCCATAGACAGAACCTCCAAAGAGGAAGTTGGCACGATTTTGCATGTGGTTGATCAAGGAGCCTATCCCATGTTGGAGGTGGACTTTGGGCAAGGCCAAACGGGATTCCTTCCCCTGCCCGAACATGTCAACGTGACGGTTGACAGACAGGCTCAAGCACTGACCCTTGACCTCCCAGAGGGCCTGCTAGACGTGTATTTGACTGGTGATGAGGAAGATGACATTGACCTCGACGAAGAATGAATTGAAGCCATGGTTTTCTCCACACAAACGCGTTTGAGGATGTGAAGAAATGTCGGCGCCCGATTGGCGCTGTGGTGTTGTTCGCAAATACATTCGAAGAGACGAAGTTGACCTCGTTTGGGAGGCATTTGTCACAAACACTTTGAACGCATTTCATGGCTGCCACCTCCCCGCCCAGAACCACGGGCAACACTGCTCCTCAGAAAGCCAATCCTTCGCCAACTCCTGCTTCTACGAAGAAAAAATCAACCCCAAAAGAGGGTCGCGTCAAGACCAAAATTTTTGTGTTGGACACGTGCGTGCTGTTGTTTGACCATACAGCCCTGACCAACTTCGAGGAGAACAAAGTGGCCCTCCCCATCACCGTTCTCGAAGAACTTGACCGATTCAAAGTCGGGAACGAAACGAAACACTTTGAAGCGCGCGCATGCATCCGCATCTTGGACAAACTGAGCGATGCCAATACACTTCAAGACTGGATTCCACTTGACAATGGGCTCGGAGGTAAATTGAAGATTGTCATGGATTCGGGATGCAAGGATGCCCACACCACCGACGTCTTCACAGAACGCACGAACGACCACAAAATTTTGGATTCCGCGCTTTGCCTCCAGGCCAGTGAACCCGAGTCCAAGGTCATTTTGGTGTCCAAAGACATCAACCTTCGACTCAAAGCAAAAGCACTGAACCTTCCCGCGGAAGATTACCAAACGGGCAAGGTCAAGGACAACCGACACATGTTCACCGGCCGCACCACACTGGAAGGCATCGACAGCGATGTCATCCGCCGGATGTACGTGGACGGCAACAGCCGCAAAATCACGGCACTTGGAGAAGATCGCCAGAACAACCACTTCTACATCTTGAAAGATGGCTCGGCCAGTGCCATGGGATTCTTCAACGAAAAGCGACGCAACATTGAGCGCGTCGACAAATCGTACGCCTACGGCATCAAGCCCCGAAACGCCGAACAAGCCTTCGCCCTGCACGCGATCCAGAACCCGGACATCAACCTGGTCACCATTTGCGGAGTCGCCGGCACCGGAAAGACCTTGCTTGCCCTTGCTGGCGCGTTGGAGCAGAAAAATCGCTACGACCAAATCATCCTCGCCCGCCCAATTGTGGCATTGAGCAACAAGGATCTTGGATTTTTGCCTGGAGATGCGGAGGAAAAGGTCAACCCGTACATGCAGCCACTCTACGACAACCTGAACTTCATCAAGGGTCAGTTTGGACCCAATGAGCGGAAGTACCGGGCGATCGAGGAAATGAGGCAGGAAGGCAAAATCCAGATTTCACCCCTCGCGTACATCCGGGGTCGCTCACTGTCCAATGTGGTGTTCATTGTGGACGAAGCCCAGAACCTGACGCCTCACGAAGTCAAAACCATCATCACGCGTGCCGGAGAGAACACCAAGGTCATTCTCACTGGGGACATTCGACAAATTGACACGCCATACCTCGACGAACAATCCAATGGCTTGACTTACGTCATTGACCGATTGAGGGGCAAAGATTTGTACTGTCATGTCACCCTGGAAAAAGGCGAGCGCAGCGACTTGGCCAATCTGGCCAACGATTTTTTGTGATCCTTACGGCCTGAAACGACGGTTCACTCAACGACGCACCATCCGTCGTGTCCACACCTCACGCTCTCCGTGGATTCGCAAGACATAGGTACCAGACGCGGGTGGCAACGTGAGGGTCCATTTACGCGAGGTGACCTTGCCATGTTGGACCCGAGAGCCGTCAGGCGCATAGACTTCGTAGAGTCCGCCCAAGGCATCTTCTGGCGCATGGACCTGGACTTCACCTTTGGGCGCTGGATTGGGATGCACCCGCAGTTTTGAAGCTGTGGGTTGCCCGCCAAGCCCCGTGGTCACCGGGATGGTGACCGACGTTTGTGCCACCAATTCTGGTGCAGCTCCCTGGGCCTCGAACAGCGATTGAAACGCTTGAATGGTGCTGTCTTGAATGTCAAACATGGGCGCGACCCATCGTGCCGGCATGCTTTGGTACCACACGCGTACATCCACCGTGACCTCCCCTGCCCCATTTGGATTGCCCGTCATGGTGTAATGCGTGCGATCCAAGCCTGCCTCCGCAGTGAACGCATAATCCACATCCTGCAAGGCATGGCCTTCGATTCGGGTCGTGTCATACACGGCGTGGTCGTCTGAAAATCCAAGCGGCAAAAGGCGGTTGTCCTTGGCTGAGGACGCAGCCCTTTCAAGGACATTCGTGGGAGTGCCTGCCACGTCCACTGCGACCAATTCGTACACCTGAACCTCATCTTCTTCGACAATGTCTGTGTAGTGGGGTTCAAACGTGTCCAAGCCACCTTCATCCACACCCACAAGA
This sequence comes from Bacteroidota bacterium, assembly GCA_036339415.1. Lineage (GTDB taxonomy): Bacteria > Bacteroidota > Bacteroidia > Flavobacteriales_D > Sanyastnellaceae > UBA11663. The sequence goes on from JAYZBB010000079.1 coordinate 3,149, forward strand.
AATCCACCAGCCTCCCACTTGCCACTGTGCCAGAGGGTATCCCCGCTTTGGTGGGAAACAACCTCAATCCACGCCCGACGTGCAGGATAGCCTGAGGGGAATTTGTGCCCGGCTTTGTTTCTCACCTGAACGACCATGTGGCCTTCTCCATCGACCCATTCCGCTTGCTCGATTGTCAACTCTGCCGTCTCATTGCGCAACAAGTGCTTCGTCCAAGCGATGGTGCTGTCGAATTGGGCTTCTGTGGCATTCAATCCCAAGAGATCCACATTGTCTCTCATGATTTCCAACATTTGGACATTCCCACCCACAAGGATGTGCTCACTGTATGGCGAACGAGGCTGGAGCCATGCATATCCCGAGCTGATCACCACTCCTTCCTCCACCTTGGGCATGTGACAGTCCTGACACTCCATGGGTGTCTCACCGTCATCGGCGTATGCTGAATTCAGCCATTCGTGGTAGGTTGCTTGTTCCACGTAGTCGGCACCGGTCAAATTGCCATCGAGGTCGGCCGTCTGGGTCACAAGAGAGTGACAGCCAGCACAAATTTCAGAACCGTCCACGTGGGCACCGTAACCGATGTTGTACCCGACATACTCCATCATTGGATCTTCCAACAGTGGCTCGTCGTCCTTGCCAGCGCCGTATTGGCCATAGATCATGGCGCTGTCGAAGGCCATCACGCCGCTGAACGTGGTGCCCACTGTAGGAGATTGCTGGTGACAGGCCACACAACTCACACCGTCCAATGCCAGGCTGTCCTGGAAGAGCTGGGCCATGGAGTAATGCTCTTCTCCAATATGGTGAGCATTGAAGTGCCCCAGCGGAGCGTGACAGGACGTGCACTTGTCTTCCAATTCCAGTTGATGGTCGGGGTTCACGGCCACCTCATGGGCGACTTTGGCCCTCCAAAACGGATCCTTGGCGCTGTTGGCCATGAGCGAGCTGCGCCACTGAGAAGTGGGATTGATGTCCGCGCCGTCTGCGGTCACATTGGCATAGGCGATGGGATCTGTTCCATGACAGCCCGCGCATTTTCCGCTGCCCGTGAACAAGGCGTTGGACGTGTCGGGCAACCCGTCGTAAGCACGCAAAAACGCACGGCTGTGGTAAGGGTTGCCATCTGAATGCACATGCACTGGCCTCAGCGACCACGAGGCCAACACGGCCAATGAAGCCAGGCTCACGCCCCAAATCAGTTTGGATGAAGACACATTCATGGCAGAAGAACCAAATTTCGGGCAAGCACGTTGCACATCACCTCTTCCGTGTCACAAGATGCGTACCCGTTTCACCACTGGGCGTCCAAGGTGCTCGTTCAATCGGTCAACGATGTCTTGTTTGCCGTGCTGAAACTCTTCCTTCAAGGGGCCGCTGTCAAGCATGCAAAGCAGGGTGCCATCTTGTTGAAGATGGAGCTTCCTCGTTCTGTTCTCCACAGGCGTTCCAAAGACCTCGCGCCACGCATTCCTCACCTCGACCTCGTCGAGTTTTCCTTGCATGCGTGACACCCTCAAAAAATGCTGAATCACCTCAGCCAGCGGCCTCGAGCTGTTTTCTGCCCGCTCGTAATCGGCGGAATTTCGCAACACAGGACGACGGCGCTTCATAGGGATGATTCTGTTTGTGGGAGCACTTCCCCATGTTGAACCTCGAACACGCGTACGTCCGCTCCTGTGGCAGCAAACATGGCAGGAATGCGCCCGAGGTGGGTGTCGGTGATGAACACCTGACCAAAGGTGCCATTCGTGACACGCTTCATCAATGCCTCCACACGCTTTTCGTCAATTTTGTCAAAAATGTCATCGAGCAACAAAATGGGCTTCACCCCTGTCGCCTCTTCGATGTAGGCCAACTGCGCCAGGCGCAACGCCACCAAAAACGATTTCTGTTGCCCTTGACTGCCAAAGCGTCTCATGTGACGCCCCTCCAACGTGAACGCAACATCGTCTTTGTGAACCCCCACTGTGGTTCTCCTCAAACGACGGTCTTCATCCCGGGCCAACAACATCCTCGCTTCCACCTCAGACGCGTCCTCTGACACATGCGAGGTCAACTCAAGTCCGACCGTTTCAGCTCCATGTGAAATTTCTTCATAGGTGGCCAAGAATCCTGGCAAGAACCGCGTGACAAAATCCTTGCGCGCTTTGGCAATCAAGGCTGCATTGGGCGCAATGCGAGCGTCCCATGGGGCCAACAGACTTGCGTCGAATGTGCGGTTCTCTGCGAAATAGCGCAGCAAGGCATTTCCTTGAATCAGCGATTTGTTCACGTCAATCAGTGCCTCCAAATACGCACGGTCGTACTGACTGATCACAGCATCCATCCACTTGCGACGCATCTCGCTGCCACCTTGAATGAGCGCTGCATCGTCAGGTGCGATCATCACCGCTGGAAACCTACCAATGTGTTCAGCAAGTCGTTTGTAGGGCTTGTCGTTGCGCTTGAATTGCTTCTTGGCGCCCCGTTGAACCCCGCAACTCACTTGTTCTTTCGCACCCAAGCGCTCAAACTCACCTTGGACCAGCATGAAGGGCTCATCGTGAGCGATGTTTTGGGCATCAATCGGGTTGAAATAGCTTTTGCAGAAGCACAGGTAGTGGACTGCATCGAGCACATTGGTCTTGCCGCTTCCGTTGTCTCCCAAAAAACAATTCACCTGTGGACCCAAATGAACATCCGCACCTGAGTGGTTTTTGAAGTGGACCAAATGAAGATGTTCGAGGCGCATGGTGCGAATTTCTTATTTTTGGCCTCCGTTACCCAAATCTCATGGCGAAGAAAACCAATCAAGAAGACGTCATTGTCGACGTGGAAGAGTTGTACAGCAAGTCTGAACAATTTGTAGACAAGAATCGAAAGCAACTTACACTCGGCCTCGGAGGCGCAGCTGCGCTCATTCTCGTGGTCATAGGTTATTCGACTTTGGTGATTGCTCCCAAGAACATGAAGGCTGAGGAAGCCTCGTTCATGGCCGAGCATTACTTTGCCAAGGACAGCGCGGACCTTGCCATGCTTGGAGACGGGTTGAATGCCGGTCTTGAAGAAATTTTGGAGGATTACAACGGGACACCTGCTGCGGCCCGTGCTGCCTTTGAGCTTGGCATCATGCATCGCGACGCTGCCGAGTTCGATGCGGCTGTTGAAGCATTCCAGCAAGCTGGTTTCAATGACCCTGTGTTTGGGCCGCTGACAGACGTCAACATCGGAGATTGTCTGGTTGAGCTGGGCGATCTCGAAGGAGCGGCAGACCACTTTGCCTCAGCGGCCTCTGACGCCGCCTCAGGCCTGGCTGCCAAAGCATTGTCACCCATGTGCTCTTACAAGCGTGCGTTGGTGTTGCTTGAACTTGGCGAAAATGACAAAGCACGCAGCGTTTTGGAAGACCTTTCCGAGGACTTCCCCAACTCAACCTACGCCTCCAACGCCACTGGGTTGGCTGCCTCACTCGCCCGCTGATTCATGGCGACGGCAGGAAACAATTTGAGTTCCTACAAGTCCGAGGACTTGCCCAACGGTGCCCACTTCAACGTGGGCATTGTTGTCTCCACCTGGAACCAAACCTACACCAGCGGCATGCTCGACGGGGCAAAGGCCGTGCTTCATGAGGCCGGCGTCCCAGAGGACGCCATCGCCGTTCACTGGGTTCCCGGGAGCTACGAGTTGCCCCTGGGCGCGCAGTGGCTCGCCCAACATCCAGACATCGACGGCGTCATCTGCATCGGATCGGTGATTCGCGGTGAAACTGCCCATTTCGATTACGTATGCAGTGCGGCAGCACAGGGCATCCTTCGCGTCAACCAAGACACGGGCAAGCCCGTGATGTTTTGTGTCCTCACTGACGACACACATGAACAAGCAGCAGCACGTTCTGGCGGCAAGCATGGCAACAAAGGTGTCGAAGCCGCTGTCGGTTTGCTCAACATGCTTGCCCTTAGACAGACCCTCTCTACTTCCCAAAGATGAAACATTGCATCCCTGTCCTGATGGCCGTGACGCTCACGGGCATTGCCTTCGAGTCCCACGCGCAATACCCCGGATGGCAGCAGGAAGCCAACTACACGATGGAGATTGTGTTGGACGCCGCCAACCACCAGTACGACGGCACAATGCAGGTCGCGTACACCAACAACAGTCCAGAATCACTCGACAAGGTCTTTTGGCACTTGTTCTTCAACGCCTTCCAACCGGGCAGCATGATGGACGTTCGATCTCGGACCATTTCAGACCCAGATCGTCGCGTTGGCAGCCGCATTGTTGAATTGCCCGACCACGAATGGGGCTGGCAACGCATCGCCTCGGTCCATGTGAATGGATTCCCAGCTGCATTTGAGGAGGACGGGACCGTGATGGTCGTTGATTTGGACTCACCACTCGGACCCGGGCGAACAGCTTACTTCGAGCTCACCTGGACGGCGCAAGTGCCGAGGCAAATCCGTCGCTCGGGATGGATGAACAAGGAAGGCATCGAATACAGCATGACCCAGTGGTTTCCCAAGATCTGCGAATTCGACCAGCACGGTTGGCATTCCAACCCCTACATCGGCAGGGAATTTCATGGCATCTGGGGGGACTACGATGTGACGCTGCACCTGCCAGAGCGCTATGTTGTCGGTGCCACAGGAGTCCGTTTCAGCACCCGCCGAGCCAACATGCCAGATGGCAACCCGGGTCTCAAGCACCGATTCAAGGCTGAAAACGTCATTGACTTCGCCTGGGCTGCAGACCCCGACTACGTCTCTTCCTATGTCGATGTGGACGGTGTCACCCTGCGTTTTATCCATCAAACTGGACCGGATTTGGACAGCAATTGGCAAGCACTGGCTTCGTACGCAAGCAAGGCCATGACCTTCATCAACAGCGACATCGCTCCTTACGCCTACCCTGAATACACAGTCATTCAAGGCGGTGACGGCGGCATGGAATATCCCATGATCACCTTGATCACGGGTGAAAGGTCCCTTCGAAGCTTGGTGGGCGTGACCGTCCACGAAATGGCCCACAGCTGGTTCCAAGCCATGGTGGCCACCAACGAAAGTCTCTACGAGTGGATGGACGAAGGCTTCACGTCATGGGCTGAATCAAGGTGCATGGCAAGCCTCTTCGCAGATCCCATGAAGCCAGATAAAAACCCCCATCAATGGGCGTACTCGAGTTACATCAGTCATCACCTTTCTGGCAACGAAGAACCATTGATCACCCATGCAGATCACTACAAAACCAATCGGGCCTACGGTGTCGCTGCTTACAGCAAAGGCGAGGTCCTGGTGGAACAATTGGGCGCGGTCGTCGGAGATGACGTCAGAGACAGCGGCATGCGCACGTATGTCAAGGAGTGGTCCTTCAAGCACCCTGGGCCCCATGATTTCAAACGGGTGCTCGAACGCATTTCCGGCCTCGAATTGGATTGGTACTTCCAATACATGATGCACACCACAGACGCCATCGATTACGCCGTCGAGTCGGTCATCAATGCCGATGGCGTCGTGACAATCGAATTGGGGCGACGCGGCGCCATGCCCATGCCTCAGGACCTGACATTGACTTGGGAAGACGGAAGCACCACCGAGGTCCACATTCCCTTGATCATGATGCGCGGTCACCGCCCCTTGTCAGAACAAGAAATGCTGGGTGCCGATTGGCCTTGGGTGGATCCCTCCTACACGTTGGAATTGCCATCCAAGGGCAAGCTCACCAAGGTGGAACTCGATGCCAAAGGACGTCTCGCAGACATTCATCGAGACAACAACACGCTGACATTCAACCTCAAGCGCAAGCAAGAAGCAACCCAATCCAACTGACCACACACCCGATGTTTCGTCCTTGGATTCAGTGGAAGTCTCCGGTCCTCGATGACCTTATCCTGACAGGCACAGGCACAGCATTGCTCTGTTGGCTTGCTCCACAGGTCTGGATGTTCCAAGGAGATCTTCCCATCACGCCTCAAAGCCTGATGGTGGTGCTGTGGGGCATTTTGTGGGGTTGGAAGGTTGGCACCCTTGCCGTCATCCTTTACCTCGTCGCCGGAGGACTTGGTGCGCCAGTCTTTGCCGACGGTGCCTCTGGGTGGCAACACTTTGCAGGCAGCACATCAGGCTTTTTGCTGGCCTTTCCCATCAGTGCACTTGTGGTAGGATGGCTCAGTGAACGCGTCCTCAAAATGCGCTACGCCACATCGGCACTGTTGTTGTTTTTGGGCCAAGGCATCATCGTCCTGTTGGGGTTGATTTGGTTTCGATCCATCGTCCCCATCGAGGATGGATGGTTGGAAACATTGGCTGGCTTGGCTCCTGCCATCTTGGTCAAAACTGCGCTGGGCACGCTCGTGGTGGTGGTTGTCGGCCGTTTGCTGACACAGCACAATCCCACATCAGAAGAGACCGAATGACGGGTCTTTGAAGAGGTAGGCCGTACCTTGTTGTGCCAAATCATGAGCCATGATCAACCCCAAACATTGGGTTCTTGGAGTGCTTGCCTGCCTTGCAGCTTGCTCCACAACACCCGAACCGTCCGACGCCAAATCTCAACTTGTTGCCAACATGAAACGAGCCACTGACAACCACAGTTACAGCCGACCGGACGAAGCGGTCACGACCCACCTCCATTGGGATGCCACCGTGGACTTCGAGCGGAGGCAAATCCGTGCCATCGCCACGTACGACATCCAAACTGCTCCGAACGCAGAACGATTGATGCTCGATTGTCGTGACCTGACCATCCACAGCGTCTCGGTGGACGGCGTGACGGTGGATGCTGAACTGGGGCCTGCTCAGCCCTTCATTGGCCAACCTCTCGCAGTTCCAATTTCGCCGCAAAGCCAAAAAGTGAGTGTCGAATACACCACCTCACCCGATGCCGCCGCATTTCTTTGGGTGGAAGGAGACAACCCCTTTTTGTTCACGCAGAGTCAAGCCATCCTTGCCCGTACCTGGGTGCCATGTCAAGACAGTCCTGGCGTGCGGTTCACGTACAGTGCCGATGTTGAGGTGCCCTCAAACCTCATGGCCTTGATGAGTGCCGTCAACCCAACGGAGAAGTCCAATGATGGCCACTATCATTTCGACATGGCCCAGCCCATCCCCTCCTACTTGCTCGCCCTTGCGGTCGGCGATGTGGTGTTTGAGCCTGTGGGGGCACACACCGGCGTGTACGCCACCCCGGATCTCATCGAGGCTGCCGCACATGAGTTCGCTGAAATGGAGGACATGCTTGTGGCGGCAGAGGAACTCTATGGAACATATGCCTGGGAACGCTACGACTTGTTGGTCCTGCCTGCGGCCTTTCCCTTTGGCGGCATGGAAAATCCAAGGCTGACGTTTGCCACCCCTACCATCATTGCCGGAGATCGCAGTTTGGTCTCCCTTGTGGCCCACGAATTGGCCCACAGCTGGAGTGGGAATTTGGTCACAAATGCAACGTGGGACGACTTTTGGTTGAACGAAGGTTTCACGGTGTATTTCGAACAACGCATCATGGAAGCTGTCTACGGCCGCGACATCAGCGAAATGCTGAGTACGCTGAGCTACCAGGGGCTGCTGGGTGAAGTAGAGGCCATCATGGAGGACAACCCCAGCGACACGCACCTGCGCCTGCACTTGAAGGACCGTGATCCCGATGAAGGCATGACAGCCATCGCCTATGACAAAGGCTACTTCTTCCTTCGCCTGCTCGAGGAAACGGTGGGACGAGATTCGTTCGACGCTTTTTTGAAGACGTACTTCACGACCCATGCATTCCAATTCATGGACACAGACACCTTCCTCGGCTATTTGAATGACCACCTTTTGGTGACAGACGCACTTCGCAACGCGGTGAATGTGCCAGCGTGGGTGGATGGTCCAGGCCTGCCTGACAACTGCCCCAGTGTTGCCAGCGCGCGCATCGAGCGCACGGATGCGGCTTTGGCCAGCTGGGTGAACGGCACCATGGCCACAGAGGTTTTGCCTTGGAACGAATGGCTTTACCAAGAGCGTTACCGCTTTTTGTCCAACCTTCCCGACAACACGTCCTCAGCACGAATGGCTGAATTGGACGCAGCATGGGACATCAATGAAACTGGCAACAACGAAGTGCTCTTCGCTTGGCTTGAACAGTCGGTAAGAAGCAGACACACTCCGTCTTACGACCGACTTCGCTCCTTCCTCGTGAATGTGGGGAGGCGTAAATTTTTGACTCCCATTTACCAAGCACTGATCGACACAGATCAAATCGACTTGGCAAGAGAAATCTACCGTGAAGCGCGCCCCAATTACCACAGCGTGGCGACGGGCACAATGGATGCGTTGCTGGGGCGGCCTGAATGAATGACGGCTGTGACATGAAAAAAGGGCGTCCGTGGTGGACGCCCTTTTTTGGTCAACGTTGATTCCTCTCAGCAACGAACGTGCTTGCCGAGGTCAACGAATCACATTGACATGACCAAAGACCTCCTTGCGGACGTCTTCTTCAGACAAACTGTTCACTTCAATGCGATACGAATATGTTCCGCTTTGCACGTAGTGCTGTCCGTCGTCGCCGACCTGTGCATACCATGCGTCGGTTGGGTCCGTTGTGGACCAAATCATCTCTCCCCAACGGTTAAAGACTTCCATCCGGAAGCGTGAAGGATCGATGTCAGTGCCTTCCACAAGAAACGCATCGTTGTATCCGTCGTTGTTGGGTGTGAATGAATTGGGGATGAACAGGTTGAAGAGGTCGTGCACCACCACATTGGCGCGAACAATGTTCTCACATCCATTGAAATCTGTGACTTCCAAGGAAACAGGATACGTTCCTCCAACATTCATGGGGAACGAGAACACCGGGTTTTGGTCAAAACTGACGCCCAACGGATCGGGGTAGTTGAACGTCCACTGCCAAAGTGAGATGGCGGCAGGCGATGATCCAGCGAAAGAGACTTCGGTGTCGGGAACACGTGTCACCCAAGGATTGGCAATGAATTCAACCTCAGGCAGGGGCAGCACCCAGATGTACCCGTCAGCCACCGAATCGTTGTCACAACCCGATTGAGATGTGACCGTCATGGCCACGTCGTAAAATCCCGGAGCGTCAAATGTTTTGATCGCTTCAAACCCATTCGCGTAGGTGTTGTCTCCAAATGACCACACGACCGAAGACACCGCGCTCAAATCGGTGAGAGAGTCAATCTTGAACAAGAAGGTGCCTTGGCCACAAGCCCGTGTCGTATCTGCAAAGAAGGAGGCTGGCAGTGGGGTTTCGAGGTCAATCTCAGCACAAGCCGTAGACAAGGGAGTCTCGCAGTTGTCGCCGACCGTGATGCAAAACTCGCCTGAGCTGACGGGGGTCGTCCAAATGGCCTCTTCGTTTCCGTTGATGATGCTCCCCTCAAACGTCCAAGTGTAAGTCAAGCCTTCTTCCGACCACCCTCCATCCGAGGCCGAACCATCCAAATACGCCTCTTCGCCTGGACACAACTCTGGTGCTGCACTCAAGGACGCCACCAAGGGTCCACGAACCTGAACTTCGACTGTGTCGGGTACCGCAGGGCAATTCTGAGGGTCCACTGCATTCACCACGTATTCGCCATCTACAATGGGAGAGACAATGGGTGAGCTGCCATTGGGCACGGGCGTATCTGACGCCAAATCTTCCCATGTGTAGGTCCACTCATTCAAAAGGTCATCGTCTGACCTCGCACTGATTTGAGCAGAACCACCGAGACAAATGGTTGTGTCTCCAAGGGCCTCAAGCACCAATGGCTCAGGGGCTTCCATCAACAGTGGAAACAGGTACTCACAGCCCTCTGAATCCGACACTTGCAAGGAATATCCCCCTGGCGTCAAATCGTTCTGCACAAAATCAGAAATGTTGTCCCATGTCAATTCGCTGATCAGTGTTTGGCCCAAGGGCGTCTCCTGAAACAACTCAATGGTGAATGGGCCTTCTGGAGCCGTGGCGTCTTCAAAGATTTCAACTTCGACGTATCCGTCATTTTCAAGACATGAAGGTTGCTCAGAATCCACGGCATACTCAAACCCAGGAACGACCATGACCGTTGTCTCGGCTGCACAATTGTCAAAGCCAACAGGTTCAACGGAAAGGGTGTATTCCGTAGGTGTGCCATCGAAATCGAGCACGTTGGGCTGCGGACTGAGGGGATTGTCCAAATTCTCCGCTGGAGACCAAGACCAGTCGTAGTCGCACACATTGCTGGCACCTCCGCAGCTCACGCACCAAGACACAGGTTCGGTCACATCACAAAAGAGACCTCCGTTTTGGCAATCGCAATATCCGTCGCTCGTGAATTGCATCGAGATACAACCGTCAGGATTGGTCGCCGTGAATGCATTTCCAGTGACGTCACCGTTGATGGTTCCCAAAATGGGGCCTGTGGCGTTGGGACCGTCGTAAATGGTGATCACCTCGCCTCCCCAATTCTCAAGCATGCCACTTGTGAACGAAATGGACATCAATGTGCCATCCCCCGGGGTGTCTGGGCAATAGCTGAACACCTCGGAGTCGAAGGATCCGTAACAGTAAGAGTGATTTCCTGAGACTCCTCCGCAAGATGAAGGCGCCCCCAAGTCCAATCCCCCCTCCAACATGACAGGCGTCGAACAGAACACTTGGTCCGGCCCCGCAGTGATGATTTCTCCCGGATTGTCGATGACCTCGAGATTGACCAACGTGTCCGCTGCACATCCAAAGTCGTTCTCCACAAAAAATTGCAAGGGATACACCCCAGGGGTCACCGCTTCCACATCCAGACCAAAATCCACGGTGGTTGAAGGCACAATGACCAAGTCACTGCCATCCACGTAAGGCGACACGTCCCATTCAGCAAAAACAATCTCTGGCTGAATGATGGTGACACCAGGCAACAGCGTCGGATTCAAATTCAAATTCCACGTGCACACAAACCCATTGTCAGCACCCAGCAGATCCGTGAAACAGAACTCCCATGTGCCATTCAAGGGACAGCCCACCAATTCACACAAGGTGTTTTCAGGTTCATAAATGCCTGGGTTCACAATGTTGGCTGTCTCATTGTTCCCCAAAGCATCGATGTAAGTCACATTGGTCGCGTTGGCAGGGTCCTCGATTTGGCCGAGGGTCGACGTTTCACTCCAACCGTAATCGTAGCACACTCCTTCTGTAAGGTCGTTCTCAACATCGACGGCCTCCCCCAAAAATGTGCCGCCTCCACCTTGGGTTTGAAGCACAACGCTTGTGCCATCCGGACAGGTGACATTGATGTCCAAATCCCCCAAATAACTGTGTTCCATGGAGGCGACCACGGAGATCAAATCCTCGCAGTTTTCCAGGACGGCGTCGGCGGGAAACACGTCAAATTCCAACTGGGAACAATACGTGTTTCCTGCATCAAATCCCGTTGGGGAGATCGAGGGAGCGTCAAAATCTGGCGCGTCCGTCCACAGCTCCGAAATCACAGGCGAACCATCCAAGGCAAGGTCGACGGTTGCCGTCCCAGCGCAGATTGGACTCTGAATCACCGTGTTGAACACGGGAGGTGTGCTGACGAAAACCTGCAATGGATCGAGGTTGGTTGACGTGCAGAGGTCTGTGCCATTGTCGTATCCAACGCTGAGAGAGATGGTGTACGCCCCAGGTTCGTCGTAAGTGTGCGTGATGGCATTGCCATCGAAGACCAGTTCCGCATCCCCCTCATCAAAGTCCCACAACCATTGTTCCAGGGTAAAACCGTCTATGGATGACCCATTGTCTTGCACCGTGACCGATTCGCCCGTGCAAATCTGAAGCGTCGGCGTGTTGTTGATTTCAAGGATGTCCTCAGGGGCTGCCACAAATGTGGCCGCAGCCGTAGGAGGAGCACACGGGGTGCCGCAAGTTATTTGACCCTCCCATCCTGCAAGGGCATTGGCCCCATTCGTCGGCGAAGAAAACACGAACGTCAGACAGCCCGTGTCGTTGTTGGGCGTGGACCACACCGTCAACCCCTGAAGTTCAGTACCGGTGTACGTCCCTAAAGACGCCTCTGCCGTCGAGTTGCCGTCAAAAATGGCCAACACATCGTCTTGGTTTGGCAGCGGGGAATCGAACAGGGTGAACGCCACGAAAAATACACTGACAAAATCCCCAGGTGTGTCAGGGCAAATTGTCATTTCAATGTTGGCCCCTGTGTAAACAGCCGTGTTGCCGTCGTCACGGAAAAACAGACCACAACCATAATCGACCTCGGCTGCCTCGCCCATGATGATCTGACCGGTGACTCCGTTGACTGCAACGGCCCCCAAGACCAACAACAAAAGCTTATTCAAGAACCCCATTTTCATGATGTAAAAATACCACGCAGTGAAGACCTCTGACAAGGCTCAAATGTTGCACCTGTCAACCATAAAAAAATCCGGAATGTGAGCAACTCACAACTCCACCAAAAGTCGGTCTGTGAACAGACGGGTCTCGCCTTGGGCATCCACACATCGCGCCGTCCAAATGAACTCTGACCGACTTGCGGCCAAAGATCCGTTTGGCAGCACGCCATCCCAAGGCATGGAGGCGTTCGAGGTTCGGTACACCTCCTGTCCAGCGATGTCAGCAATGACAAGCTCCCACGTGCCGTCCATGTCCTTGAGCCCGTGCGGCATGAACGTGTCGTAACGACCGTCGCCGTTGGGGCTGAAACGGGACTGAGCCAACAGGCCATTGAGGTTTCCAACATGGATTTCCTTTTCAATGTCGTCCACGCATCCGTGCTCGTTGTTGGCTTCCAAAGACACCGCGTACACACCAGGCACCTTCAATTCAAGCGAACCAACAGAGGTGGACTCGCCATTCAAGGTCCAAAACGATTGGACTGCCGCTTGCGTTTGGTTCTTCAATTGCACCTCGACCTCATCGCCATTCGATGTGGCAGGAAACGCCCACGCGAAGTTGGCCTCAGGTTTTGGAAGCACCGTGATCATGTTTTGGATCGTGCGCGTTCGAATGCTGCCATCACCCGGAGGACGGACGGACAGCGTGATATCGTACGTACCAGGACTGTTGAATTGATGGCTTGGGGCCGGATCACTTGAGAAATGTCCATCCCCAAAATTCCAGAGGAAGTTCATCTGGCGATCAATGCCTGTGAGCTCAAAAGCCACCTCCACCCCTTCGCATGCCTTCCGAATGGATGCATCGAACGGCAATTCAGCCAAAATGCGCTCCTCCGTCCATGATGAAACGGGCAAAGACACATGTTTCGTGTCCATTTCATCCTCTTCTGTGGGGGCATCGACCTTGCCTTCGCGTGTCGGCGTGGGGGCCACTGCGTCCTCCGAAACTGCCTGTTCAGCATCAAAAACAACATCGTCAACAACGCGGTCCAAAACCACTGTCTCCTGCTCATCTGACGTCGTCAACGCTCCAACGGCGTCTGCATCGTCAAAGACAATGGCATTGCCAAGCTCCGCATTGACGCTCACAAACTCATCCCAAACTTCATCGAATGTGGGCGCACTTTCGTTCAGCCCAATCTCGACCTGAGTCGGTGCGTGGTTCTCCAACATGTCTTCGAACACAGGTTTGGCGACCCACATCAGTGCTCCACCAGCGGCCACCGCAGTGGCCACCGCCCAGCGGTTGAGTGAAGGTGCGTCGTGACGATTCGCACCGGCACTTCCTTCATTCAGACGTCGCTCAATGGCATTCCAGTCACCATCAACCTCCGGCTGAAACTGCTCAAACTGTTGTTTCAGTTTTGAATCGAATGGATGTTCACTCGGCATGTCGGATCTTTTCAGATTGGGTCAACAAAATGGTTCGAAGGTTTCGCCTGGCTTTGGCCAAGTTCGACTTCGAGGTTCCAACACTGATGCCCAAGCGATCTGCGATCTCTTGGTGCCCCAGGTTGTCAAAGACATAGAGGTTGAACACCGCTCTGTACATCGGCGTCAAATGCTCCATTGCATCCAACACGTCGTGAACAGTGAACGTTGCGTCTTCCTCTTCCTCCATCTCCCAACCTCCATCTTCATCAACAGGTTCAAACGACTGCTCATCTCCGAGCACCCATCCCACCGAATTCTTGCGGCGGATGGCATCGATTGCCGTGTTGACCATGATGCGACGCATCCAGCCTTCGAAAGAACCTTTGAAGGTGAATCCTTCGTTGTTGTTGAACACCTTCAGAAAACCTTCTTGAACCACGTCCTTCACGCTGTCCTGGTCGGACATGTAGCGTAGACACACCCCAAACATCAAACGGTAATACCGTTCGAAAATGAACCTCTGAGCCCGGCTGTCGCCAGCCTGACAGGCTTCAATGTAGGGGCGCAACTCTGCTTCGTGCATGACGATGGCCGCTTATGTGACGAGTGCAATTTGAATGGGTTGCCTCTGGTCCTTTGGCCGATGCTTGAAAGGTCGTGGAAATCCATGCCAAAACCAACATTTGAGCTCAATGGTGGTGAGTAACTTTGCCTCATGCGTGTGGTCATTGGTCTTTCCGGAGGTGTGGATTCCAGCGTCGCTGCCCATTTGTTGATTGAGCAGGGGCACGAGGTGATCGCCTTGTTCATGCGCAATTGGAACGACGAAAGCGTCACCATCAACAACGAATGTCCTTGGATTGACGATGCCAACGACGCCATGCTCGTGGCCAACCACCTCGGCATTCCGTTTCAAGTCATGGACCTCAGCGCTGAGTACAAAGCGCGGATTGTCGATTACATGTTCGCAGAGTACGCTGCGGGGCGAACTCCCAATCCCGACGTGCTTTGCAACCGCGAGGTGAAGTTTGACCTCTTTCTGGAAGCCGCGCTCAAACTCGGGGCGGATGCCGTCGCCACGGGTCACTATTGCCGAAAGTGGACCGACAGCAAGGGGCAGCATCATTTGCTGGCCGGGCAGGACAGCAACAAGGACCAAAGCTATTTTTTGTGTCAACTCAATCAGGAGCAATTGTCTCGGGCGCTGTTCCCAGTGGGCGAATTGGAAAAGCCCAAAGTCCGGGAAATCGCAGCGAACATTGGCTTGCCCACTGCGGACAAAAAGGACTCACAAGGCCTTTGTTTCATCGGCAAGGTGCGGTTGCCAGAATTCCTTCAACAGCAGCTGTCTGTGAAGCGTGGAGACATCGTAGAGATTGACGCAAACCACGACGTGTTTGCCGATCGCTCCAACTTGGCTTTGAGCGAACGCGCAAGGCCCTACCCCATGACGCCTGACATGGGCACGGTTGTAGGACAACACGATGGGGCCCACTTCTTCACGGTGGGCCAACGGAAAGGGCTTCACGTTGGCGGCAAGCCCGAGCCGCTGTTTGTTTTGGGAACGTGCATTGAGACCAACACCGTGTTTGCCGGCCAAGGCGATCACCATCCTGGGCTGTACAGAACGGCACTGCGCTTGGAAACACCGCACTGGGTTCTCCCCGGCCAGCAAACGGCTTCACCGAGCGAAACCCGGTTTGGCCTTCGCATCCGCTACCGCCAGCCCCTGCCAGAAGGAACGCTCGTTTGCGCCGATGACGGTCAATGGTACATGGATTTCAAGGAACCGCAACGAGGTGTGGCTGCCGGACAATTTGCCGCATGGCATGGCGGCCAGGACGGCACTGACGTGATTGGCTCCGCTGTCATTGCAGAGTGACCATCGGTTGCGGGCGACTTTTTAGGCGCCGACTCAGTCCTCGGCTTCGAGTCGAGTCAGGATGCGATAATCGGTGCGCTCTGGATCGGTGCGTGAAACCATCTCGGCGAGGAATCCCGCCAAAAAGAACTGCGCCCCCAGGATCATGCCCGTCAACGCCACAAAGAACCAGCTCAGGTCAGCCAGATTTTTGGCAGGGATGCCGTTGGCCATCGCCCAAACCTTGTACGTACCGATGCCCAAGAACAGTCCCGAGCTCAACAAGAACATGAGCAATCCGACCAACCCAAAAAAGTGCATGGGCTTACGACCAAATCGCGCAATGAAGCCCACGGTCATCAGGTCAAGCAATCCGTTGGTGAAGCGTTCGAGTCCAAACTTACTCACGCCGTAAGGACGTGCATGGTGCGTCACCACCTTCTCGCCAATCTTGTCGAAACCCGCCGATTTGGCGAGCATGGGAATGTAGCGGTGCATTTCGCCTTGGACCTCGATGGCCTTCACCACATGCCAACGATAGCACTTCAGGCCACAGTTGAAATCGTGAAGATGAATGCCGCTGACCTTTCGCGTGGCCCAATTGTAGAGCTTCGTCGGAATGGTTTTGCTCAGTGGATCGTGACGTTTCTTCTTCCAACCACTCACCAAGTCCAAACCTCCTTCCAGCAGCTGCGTTCGCATGGCAGGAAGCTCTTCCGGATCGTCCTGCAAATCGGCATCCATGGTGAACACCACTGCGCCGCGCGCCGCTTCGAATCCCTTTTGCAGAGCCGCACTCTTTCCGTAGTTCCTGGCGAAGCGGATGCCTCTGACTGAATCAGGCTGGTCTTTCTGCATGCCTTCGATCACCGACCACGAACCATCCTGGCTCCCGTCGTCGATGAAGATGACTTCAAAACGCAGACCGTCCAGCACGCGGTCAATGCCTGCCTTCAGCTCTCGCAGGCTTTCTTCTTCGTCCAACAACGGCACGACGACCGTCACATCCAATGTAGGTTGACCTTGCATGGGTTCAATCAAGCGAATTCAGAGGGTTGATCTCTGCGTGTGATGGCAGCCACAATCAAGGAAATGATTGCCCACATGAGCATGGCATATGCGGAGCTCTTGAGCAGCCCTTTGGCGGTGTAGGCCTCGCTCATGGCCTTTTTGATTTCTCTCATTTGGAGTTCAAGCATGTCTCCGCTCATGCCAAACCCCTCCATCATCTCCATCGATTTGTCCAAGGTGATTTGCTCCAATACGCCTGGCAATTCCGGTGCAATGACTTGATACAAAACCAGGGTGAGTGCCACACCCGCGATTTGGGCCACAGCTGCAACCGTCATGGACTCCTTCCACGCCATTCCAAACGAAAACGGCACTCCATGTGCCTTTCTGGCGGCCACAGTTCCCAGAAACTGAAAGACCACAATGATCAGGAACGCCAACATGCCCACGTACCATTCTGCCAAAAGATTCATGTTGATCAGATAAAGCAACATGATCAAAGCGAAATTCATCGCCGCGCACACCACGCCGTACATGCTTGTGACCTTGAAATGCGTCATGGGCTGCAAGGTACGGATGCATCGTGCATATCTTTGCGCTGGGGCAAGTCTCTTGCGACCAGCTCCCGCAGAATCCCCCAGGGCCGGAAGGCAGCAAGGGTATGCGGTTGTAGCGGTGCGACAAGAATCGCTTGCCCTTTTTTCATGCCCTGTAGCGAAGGGTCCCCCTATCTTTCGAGCCCACATCCACATCTGATGACGCAACCCCACATCCGCCCCATCCACAAATTGCTCGTGGCCAACCGAGGTGAAATCGCGGTTCGTGTGCTGCGCACCGCCCGAGACATGGGTCTCGCCACCGTCGCCGTGTACAGTGAAGCCGATGCCAATGCTCCGCACGTCAAAGTTGCCGATGAGGCCATTTGCGTGGGACCGGCACCGAGCAACGAAAGCTATTTGATTGTCGAGCGCATCGTGGAGGCCGCCCTTCAAGCTGGGGCGGACGCCATTCACCCGGGGTACGGATTCCTCAGTGAAAACGCCGAATTCGCGGAGGCAGTGGAACGTGCAGGCATCCGGTTTGTGGGGCCTCAGCCGCACGCCATTCGCGTCATGGGGTCAAAACTCGCCGCCAAAGAAGCGGTCGCCGTGCGCAACATCCCCATGGTTCCGGGCACCGAAGGCGCCGTCTCCGACCCTGCCGAGGCGAAACGCGAGGCCGAGCGCATCGGATTTCCTCTTCTCATCAAGGCCAGTGCCGGTGGAGGCGGGAAAGGCATGCGTGCCGTGCATGACCCTTCGATGCTCGAGAGCGAGTTGCAACGTGCCATTTCTGAGGCAGAGCGGTCGTTTGGCGACGGGGCCGTTTTCATCGAACGTCTGGTCCAACAACCCAGACACATCGAAATTCAAGTGCTCTGCGACACCCATGGCAACGCCGTGCATTTGTTTGAGCGTGAATGCAGCATCCAGCGTCGACACCAGAAGGTCGTCGAAGAGGCGCCCTCTGCCCTGCTTGACGACGCACTGCGCCAGGAGATGGGAGAATGCGCCATTGAAGTAGCCAAGGCCTGCGATTACGTGGGTGCGGGCACGGTCGAATTTTTGGTCGATGCGTCTCGAGAGTTCTTCTTCCTTGAGATGAACACCCGTCTGCAGGTCGAGCACCCCGTGACAGAACTGATCACTGGCGTTGATTTGGTGAAAGAACAAATCCGAATTGCAGAAGGCCATCCCATTTCCTTCTCACAAGAAGACTTGGAGATCCAAGGACACGCCCTTGAATTGCGTGTGTATGCAGAGGATGTTCCAGGCGGGTTCCTTCCAAGCACAGGCACGCTCAACCGCTACCGCCCTCCTGTTGGCGCTGGCGTTCGCGTCGACGATGGTGTGGAAGAAGGCGGCGAAGTGAGCATGCACTACGACCCCATGCTGGCCAAATTGTGCACCCACGGTCCCACGCGCGAAGCGGCCATCGAGCGCATGCTTCGCGCCATCGACGACTATGAAATTCACGGCGTGGACACGACCCTGGATTTTGGCCGGTTTGCGATGGATCACGAGGCCTTCCGTTCCGGGGAATTTGACACCGGTTTTGTGGCGGAACACTTCCGCCCAGAACTCTTGGAGCGGGACTTTCCTTGTAACAATCATGTCGCCGCCGCCCTCATCTCCGGTGCAGCTGACCGCATGGCAGAAGATGCTCAGGCAGAAACCTTGCCCTCAACGTCCCCAAGCGCCTGGCGCATGAGGGTGCGCTGAATCAGGTGTTGGTCCACATCCGCTCCAACGACGTCAGACCTTCGACTGCACCGCACTGGTGAAGTGTGATGCGCCCTCCACCCTCGAGCGGGATGTTGGGATCCACGACGTGGATGTCCGCAGATTGCGGAGCGTAGCCGACCAGGCCCGCCGCGGGGTACACCTGGAGTGAGGTGCCGACCACGACAAGCAAGTCGGCAGATTCGACAATTTTCATGGCCTTGTCGATCATGGGCACAGACTCGCCAAACCACACGATGTGCGGTCGAAGCTGAGCGCCATCTGGCCCCACATCCCCCCAATTCAATTCCGTTCCCTCGACGTCGACCACACATCGTGGGTCTTGGGTCGAACGTGCCTTCCTGATTTCCCCGTGAAGGTGAAGGACCTGCGAGCTGCCCGCCCGTTCGTGGAGGTCGTCCACGTTTTGAGTGACGATGTGCACATCAAAGAGGGACTCGAGACGGGCCAAGGCGAGATGCCCTTCGTTGGGACGAGCAGCGACAATCTGGCGACGGCGCTGGTTGTAAAATTCCAGGACAAGCTCGGGGTTGGCCTTGAATCCTTCTGCCGAGGCCACTTCTTCAACGCGATGCCCTTCCCACAGCCCGTCGCTTCCTCGAAAGGTGGCAATGCCAGATTCGGCACTCATGCCAGCCCCACTGAGGACCACAAGTCGCTTGCGTACGTTTTCCATGATGGCAAACTACAAGAGAACTGCACCGCAAGAAGCCACTTGTCCACATTCGCCGCCTGGGGGGGCAGCGTCCCGCTATCTTTGCCACCGATGAGCGAACGTCAATTCATTGTGTACGATTTGGAAGCCACGTGCTGGCGCAGTCGGAAGCCACGAAAAGTGGAAATCATTGAAATTGGCGCCGTCAAGCTGAACGAAAAGCTTGAGATTGTGGACGACTTCTGTCAATTTGTTCGTCCCAAACTCCACCCCGAAATCAGCCCGTTTTGCACCAAGCTGACCAGCATCGTGCAGGACGACATCGAAGATGCCCCGCTCTTTGATGAAGCCATCGAGTTGTTCGAGGATTGGGTGGGGTTCGACAGCACCCGTTCCATGTTGATGAGTTGGGGCGAATTTGACCGCAGGCAGTTCGCCAACGACGCGCGGCTTCACGATTTGGACTTGCCTTGGCTCAAATACTGGGCATGTCTGCAGCGCCATTACAGCCGCTGGAAAGGGAGCAAAAACCAAATCGGCCTGAAAAACGCATTGGACCTCGAGGGATTGAGTTTTGACGGGACCCAACACCGTGCGATTGAAGATGCGAGGAACATGGCCAAGCTGTTCGCCAAGGTGGCCAAACCCCTGTCCATCGTTTGACTTCCTAACTTCGCTGCATGCGCGAGACCTGGTTCTTGTTTTGTCACTTTTGGAAAGCTGACTTGAAAGCACAGCACGGCGTTGCCGGCCTGGTCCTCTTTGCGGTGTGCACGGTCTACGCGGCGTATCAGGTCGTGCAAGGTCGGCCTGAACCGGAAACATGGAACGCCCTTGCTTGGGTCATTTTGTTGTTCACCGCCTTCAATGGGGTGAGCCGAACGCTCGAAGAGGACCGCCGTGAGGTGTTGGCGTACCTGCGCACCACCGTCCAACCCCTGCATTACATGCTGGCGCGCACGCTTCACAACGTGGTCGTGTTGTCGGGGCTGGCGTGCTTGGTTCTCGGATTCATGGGACTGCTCATGGGCAGCGCCGACATGAGCGCATCGAGGCTTCTCGGTTTTGCACTGGGCATGGTCCTGACTGCCATTGCCCTCGGAACCACACTGACGTTGCTCGCCCTGATCGCGGCGCGCGCAGGGTCGGGGTTTGGCTTGACGGCCGTTTTGGGGGTGCCCTTGGTCCTCCCCATCGTTCTGGTGTCCACCAGCCTCGGCGCGGATTTGCTTTCCGGCGTATTGCTCGCGGACACCTGGCACAACTTCGCATTTCTTGGGGCCCTGGCGGCAGGTTCCGGGGTGTTTGGGGCCGTGCTCTTCCCGTACCTTTGGCGCGACGCATGACACATCTCCAAGACCCGACTTCCAAAGGCGTTTGGGCCGCGCGCATGGCAGGGATTCTCCTCCTCGTCTACACGTTGGTGATGACGTTTGGCGTGCCGCTGGGCCCTGGCATTGAAGACGTGCAGGTCGCTGCGCTTGAACGAGATGAGCAGCAGGCCCAATTTCAACTTGTGGTGCATGGGCATGGGACACATTTTGACGACGCCACGACCCGCGTGTTTTTGAAGCGTGACAACCACCTCATCTCCGCCACCGACATACGCTGCGCCGGCGCAGACAAGCTTGCATGCCTTGTGACGCTTCCGAAGGAGGTGCCTGCAGCGAGCTTCGACGTGTATGTCAACGGCAAAGTTGACGGAACCATCAGCTATGCCAATGGCTTTTTCGCCACAGGACTGGATGTGGTGGACGGTGCGCCATTGAGTCGCGATGAAGGGGCGTTGAACAACTTGCACGAAGGCGATTTGGGCTTTCACTTTCCTTTCCAACCCAACATCATGGAGAGCATTCGAAACCTGATGCTCCACGTGCCGATGTGGTTCACCATGTTTCTTTTGATGGGCATCAGCTTCGCCCAAAGCATCCGCACCCTGCGCCTCGGCGGGGATGCCGACCGGGATTTGAAGGCTTTGGCGTCAGTGAAGGTGGGATTGTGGTTTGGGGTGCTCGGACTGCTGACGGGGAGCCTTTGGGCGCGCTTCACTTGGGGAGCCTGGTGGGTGGACGACCCGCAATTGAACGGTGCGTTTGTGACCGTCATGGTCTACGCGGGCTACCTCGTGCTCCGGGGCTCAGTGCAAGACGCCAAACTGCGTTCCCGCCTCGCTGCGGTGTACAACCTCTTTGGCTTCTGCCTGCTTGTCGTGTTGCTGATGGTGCTGCCAAGATTCACCGAAAGCTTGCACCCTGGAAAAGGTGGCAACCCGGCGTTCAGCAGCTACGATTTGGACAGCGCCCTTCGAGCCGCCTTCTACCCCGCAGTCATCGGATGGATGATTTTGGGGACCTGGATGTACGCCCTGCAGTTGCGCATCGAACGATGGAGAACCCACCGCACAGATGCGCAGTTCAGCAAGGCATGCATGCCCCTGGGGATGCTGCTCGTGACGCCGACCTCAACTTCAGGCTTGGAAGGGGTGTTCATGGTTGACGGCAAGATGCCCGTGGTGACGGGCGTGGCCGTCATCATCCTTGTGGGCCTCGCCATCTGGTGGGTGCGCGCGCTGAACACCTTGAACAGCATGAAGGAGACGACCTCTGAAGAAACCCCAACCGCATGAAACGCACACACATCGTACTCCTTTTGTTGGTGGCCGGATTGATGGGGACATTTGTGGCGAGCATCACCAGCACAAGCCGATCGGTGGATTTCGCCACCGCTTTTGCCAATCCCGGCACGGAATACAAGATCAGCGGCACCCTCGCTGTGGATTTTCCAGTGGTTTACGACCCTCAGAAAAACACCAGCCTCACCAAGTTCCACATGGAGGACAACATGGGTCAAGTCCATGAGGTGTGGCTTGAAAAGGCCAAGCCCACAGGGCTGGAACGATCAGAAAGCATCGACCTTTATGGAAAGGCCGCTGACGGTCATTTTCGGGCGACGGAGATGCTCATGAAGTGCCCGTCGAAGTACAACGAACAAAACCACCTGCTCGAAGCAGACGCTTGATGGAGTACCTCGGCGAATGGATGTGGGCCGCAATCCTTGGACGAGGCCTTGTGGCGCTGGCATTTGCCTCAGCGGTTTTGGCCATGGTGGCGTTCTTGCGCGGCAATGTGGGCTTGGGAAGACGAGCGTTTTTGACGCACGCTGCCAGCACCGTGGGCGTCATTGCCCTGATGTTCGTGCTGTTCTTTGGGCATCGCTATGAGTTTCAATACATCTGGAAACACCTGAACAACGAAATGCCCATGCGCTTTGTGTTAAGCGCATTTTGGGGCGGACAGGAAGGCGGATTCCTGCTTTGGATGTTCTGGCACAACGTGTTGGCGCTGTTCATTCTGCGCCGTGCCGATGCGTGGCAACGAGAAGTGATGACCGTACTGAGCGCCATTGAAGCCTTTCTCGGCGTCATGTTGCTCGGCATTTACTTCGGGGACTTTCAACTTGGCCTCGACCCCTTTCTGCTGCTGAGGGAAGCGCCCAACAACTTGGGACTGCCGTGGACGGCTCGCGCCGACTACCTTACTTCATTTGCGCAATTTACTGATGGACAAGGATTAAACCCGCTTCTCCAAAACTATTGGATGACCATTCATCCACCAACGTTGTTCCTTGGTTTTGCGGCGTGCAGCATCCCCTTCGCCTACGCGATCGGGGCGCTCTGGCACCGGGACCTCACCGGATGGATCAAGCCTGTGCTGCCATGGACCTTTTTCGCCGTGGGCATCCTGGGGGCTGGCATCTTGATGGGCGGTGCCTGGGCGTACGAAGCGTTGAGCTTTGGAGGTTTTTGGGCTTGGGACCCCGTGGAGAACTCGTCGTTGGTGCCGTGGATGGTGCTCGTAGCGTCTGCACACCTGCTGCTGATCAACCGAAACAAAAAGAAGCCAATAGCCTTGTTCTCCACGGTGTACCTGAGCATCCTGGCTTTTTTGCTCGTGCTGTATTCGACGTTTCTGACTAAGAGTGGCGTTTTGGGAGACACCTCGGTGCACAGCTTCGTGGACAGCGGAATCCTCCCCCAGCTTCTCGCCTACTTGTTGTCGTTTGTGGCCTTGGGGCATTTGATGCTGCTGGAAGACGTGGCTTCGAGGAAGGTCTTTGGCGGTCTGGCCTTGGCGACCCTAGGGCTCGTGGCCATAGGACATCCAGCGCTGGGTTTCTTGGCGTTCCTTGCCGTGATGGGGGCAGCTGCAATTCGAGCATTCAGACGTGAATTCAAGGGCAACGACGAGGAAGATGCGCTTTGGTCGCGCGAATTCTGGATGTTTGTGGGATCGCTTCTGCTTGTCCTGGGCGCCGTGCACATCACGTGGCAAACGAGCGTGCCTGTGTTCAACTTGTTCCTCGAGCCGTTTGCCCCTGTGCTTTCGTGGGCTGAGGGTGTGACGGGATGGGGCTTGTTGGGGGATTTGGCCCAACACGACCTCGCCCCAGGAACCGACCTGGACCGAACTTACCACATGGTGCAGGTGCCCTTGGCCGTCCTCATCTTTTTGCTCATCGGTCTGGCGCAATGGTTGAAGTACAAGAACAGCGACATCCAGGTGGTGGCGGGCAAGCTCATGCGTGCCTTGCTTGGGGCTGTGGTTCTGACGGGGGCGCTGTTGGTTGTTTACGATTTCAAAAGCCACGAAATCCCTCGTGTTGCCCTC
Organism: Bacteroidota bacterium; assembly: GCA_036339415.1. Classification (GTDB taxonomy): domain Bacteria; phylum Bacteroidota; class Bacteroidia; order Flavobacteriales_D; family Sanyastnellaceae; genus UBA11663. The sequence continues at coordinate 27,319 of JAYZBB010000079.1, forward strand.
CTCTTCGCCACGTTGTTTGCGGCGTTGAGCAATGCAGACTACATCGTTCAGATGTGGAAAGGCAAGCTGGACACCATGGGCTCTCCCCTGGCGCATGTCGGATTTGCACTGACGATTTTTGGGGCTGTCCTTTCCACCGCCCAAAAAGACGTCATCTCCCAAAACCGCATTGGAGACATCGCCACCCTCAACGAAGAACTGAACAACGCCACCGACCTCTTGCTCATGGAGGGCGACACGCTGCCCATGGGGCCTTACTTCGTGTCCTATCGGGAGCGTCGTCAAGAAGGCATCCACGTGTTGTTTGACATGGCCTACTTCGAGCGTGCGCCCATGGCCTACACCAAAGACCAAATCGTGGTGCACGAAGGCATGGTGTGGCAGGCGCTGGACGACCACCTCGCCAGCCCAACGTTCGGCGAGGACGTCGAGACGCACTGGAACTTCCTTCCCTTTCCCCAGGAAAGCCAAACGTCACGAGCCTCACGCTGGGTGAATGGCACCCCCGGTGACGAAGTGTTCACGCTGTCCCCTCGGATTCAGCTCAACGAGCAAATGGGGAATGCCCCTGAACCCGACACAAAGCACTTCGCGTTCCGCGACCTCTACACCCACATCAAATGGGGGCGCGTCACTCCGCCTGAAACGGACGAGGAAGGCTGGCTTGGCGGGCAGTCTCAGGAATTTGTGGTTGGCGACTCGATGTTCGTAGGAGGGGTCTTGATGACCGTGGACAGCCTGCGTGTGGTGCGAGACGAAGAGCGGCCCGAGCAAGGACTGCTCGACGATGACCTGGCCTTGGCCGCGTGCATTGGGCTGCGACGAGGTCGCACCGTCGAAGTCCACGACCCGTTGTACATCGTGCGCGGCAACACCGTCGTGCCTGACCTCTACGAGGCCGATGGTTGGGGGCTTCGGTTTCGGATCGAGGCGTTCGACCCTGAGAACGAAACCGTGGAAATGACGGTCTGGGAACACGAGAGCGTGCGGCGTGACTTTGTGGTCATGCAGGCCGTCATCTTCCCCCAAATCAATTGGCTGTGGCTCGGATGCATCCTCATGACTTTGGGGTCGTTCTTGGCCGTACGCATGCGGATCCGCCAACGCAAAACCTCGAGCCATGGATAAACTGCGCCTCGTCATTGTGGGGGCAGGCCGGGTCTCTTGTGAATTGGGGCCTGCCTGGAAAGCCGCTGGACACGACGTGTTGCATGTGGTGAGCCGAACCGAAGCGTCTGCCCGTCCATTGGGGGAAGCGTTGGGCTGTCCTTGGACCACCCGCCTTCACGAAGCTGCCGGCTCGTTTGCCGATGCCCAGGTCGTGGTCATCGCCGTCACTGATGGGTTGATTTCAGAAATCGCGGAAGGCATCTCAGCCATGGTGTCGCCAGGTTGCGTCATGGTTCACCTGTCTGGCGCCACCGCCATGGACAAACTTCGTCCGCCCTGCGCCGTGATTTGGCCCATTCGCAGCTTCAACCCCAAGGCCGGAAGCGTTCCTCTTGAAGGCACGCCCACCGTGCTCGAAGCCTCTGACGCACAGAGCATGAACTTGGTCACTGTCCTCTCGCAAGCGTGGAACGGAGAGGTCACCGAAGTCTCTGGCGAACAACGTGCTGCGGCGCACCTGGCCGCGGCCATCGCCGACAACTTCGCCAACCACATGATCGCCGAGTCTCAAGATGTGCTTCGCCAACGCGAACTGCCGACCACTTTGCTGCGCAACCTCGTGCTGGGGCTGACCCAAGGCGGCCTGCACGGCGATTCTCGAGAGCGCCAAACCGGCCCCGCACATCGTGGCGACGAGGCCACCTTGGAACGACATCGTTCCCTCCTTCCCGACGACGTGCGGGAATTGTATGACGCCGTCACGGCACACATTGTCCACCGACACAACCCATGAACTACAAAACCAAACTGAAGGACATCAAGCTGTTCACCTTCGATTACGACGGCGTCTTCACCAACGGCACCGTGTATTTGATGCCTGACGGCAGCATGGCCAGGACCGCTTCAGCGCGCGATGGCTTTGCCGTGCAATGGGCCGTCAAACAAGGACTGGAGCTGGCCGTCATCACTGGGGGCAAAGAAGAGCCCGTGAGGTGGCGCATGGAGGGCTTGGGTGTGAAAGAAGTGCACTTGGGTGCGGCCGACAAGCTCCAAGCCGTGAAGGAGCTCGCCCAACGGCGTGGATTGAGCTTGGATGAAATTGCCTACATGGGCGACGACTTGAACGACCTCAAAGCCCTGCAAGCAGTGGGGCTCAGCAGCTGTCCATTTGACGCCGTCGCCGAGGTGCGCGAGGTTGTCGACTGGGTGGTGCCTGAAGGAGGTGGCCAAGGATGCGTGCGCAACCTCATTGAACAGGCGATGAAACTCCGGGGATTGTGGAACAGCGAGGAAGGGCATCGTTGGTAACTCGACCCCTTGCAATTCCTGCTTTCGGACACCCCATACCCTAACTTCGCACACTCATGGATCGCAACACAATCACAGGATTGCTTCTGATGATGGCCTTGGTCTTTGGCTATCAGTGGTACATCTCTCCCACCCAAGACGACATCGCGGCATGGGAGGCCCAACAAGCCGCAGAGGCTGCCACCCAAGACAGCCTGGCGCGAATCGCGCAAGCCAAAGCACAAGCTGAAGCCTCGACGATGCAAGCCCTGCAATCGGGTGCAGACTTGGACGACGGTTCCGACGAATCGCGCATGCTCAACAACGAACTCGCACGTCGATTTGGCATTTTTGGCAGCGCCGTGGCCGGCAACGATCGCGACATCGTCCTCGAAAACGACCACGTGCGTGTGGTGTTTAACACCCGTGGTGGCATGCCCGTGGAGGCGACCCTCACCGACGGATACACGCGGTACGGATCCGATGAGCCTGTGAGCCTTTGGGCCAGGGATTTGTCCGAGATGAACGTGTCTTGGGACGTGTCCGGCGTGGGACGCGTAGGGTTTGACGACCTGCACTTTGAACCCGTTTCCGAAGCCTCCAACCAGCTCGTGCTTGAAGCGCGCATGGGTCCAGGCATGGCCATCCGCTTGGTGCACAACCTCGCGGGATATCAGGTCAAGACCGACATCAACTTTGTTGGGGTCGAAAACGCCACCGACAAGAACCGGACCTTCAATTGGAGCGCGGTCGGACAGCGCAACGAAAAAGGCCTCCAATGGGAACGCCAACACAGCGCGATTTACTACCTCGAGTTGGGCGAAGAGCGCGACTATTTGAGTGACGGCACAGAGGACGACGAAGTCTTGGAAGAAGGCTTGTCCTGGCTCTCCTTCAAGCAGAATTACTTCTCGGCACTCGTGAGCAGCCCCCAGCCCTTTGCCCCTGGTGCGAAGATTGCCAACGTCCTCCCTGCCGACGACACGACGTACGTCATGGGCTACGTGGCAGAGCTGCCCTACGATGGCCAGCCGCTGCACTTTTACTTTGGCCCCAACGACTTGGCTGAACTCGAAGCCACGGGATTGGACGAAGTCGGGCGCATCATCGATTACGGGTGGTGGATTTTTGGCTGGGTCAACCGAAACTTGATTTTGCCCGTGTACGGCTTCATCGCCAAGCACATCGTCAACCTAGGCTTGATCGTGTTGATCATGACCCTGGTCATCAAAAGCGCCCTCTTCCCCATCACGTGGAAGAACTACATGAGCTCGGCCAAAATGAGGGTTCTTCGCCCCGAGCTGAATCAAATCAACGAGCGGCATGCCGAAGACGCCATGAAGCGTCAGCAGGAAACCATGGAACTGTATCGAAAGACGGGCGTCAATCCCATGGCCGGATGCCTGCCTGCCCTGTTGCAGATGCCCATCCTGTACGCCATGTTCCGGTTCTTCCCCTCCAACATCGACCTGCGCGGTCAGTCGTTTTTGTGGGCCGACGATCTCGGCGCCTACGACAGCCTGATTGACCTGCCATTCAGCATCCCTTTCTATGGCGCGCACGTCAGCGGATTCACCTTGTTGATGGCGGCGTCGATGTTTGTATACATGCGCATGACCATGGCGAATCAAAGCATGCCACAACAACCGGGCATGCCCGACATGAAGACAATCCAGACCATCATGCCATTCACGATGCTCTTCTTCTTCAACGGGTTTGCGTCTGGTTTGAGCCTCTACTACTTCACCGCCAACTTGGTGAGCATCGGTCAAATGGTGACCATCAAGCGTTTCTTCATCAACGAGGAGAAGATCAAGGCCAAAATCGAGGACAACAAGAGCAAGGCCAAAGACCGCACCAAGCCAAGCTTCATGGAGCGCCTACAAGAAGCAGCCAAAGAGGCGGAGAAAAAGCAAAAGGAAACCGAGCGCAAGAAAAACGAGGCACGGGCCAATCGAAAAAAGAAATGAGGCACGTCGTTGAATTGTTGATAGGCGTTGCGGCGCTGCTCGCCTTCTTGGCGGGATGCCAAACGCAACCTCCCCAAGCCCCGATGGACGTGGAAGTCATGGTGGGGTTGCAACGCACCGCGTGCTTTGGCCGGTGCCCAGTGTACGAACTCTCCGTGCTGAACACAGGCGAGGCCACATTGAAGGTGGGCCGATTCTGTGACGAGGCGTTTGGTCGCTCGCTCGCCGAAGGCATGCACAAAGCCGAGGTGGATGTGGCCATCTGGAAAGAAGCCACCGACTGGGCCGAAGCCATGGGGTTTGACACGCTGCAATCCCACTACGACAACCCCAAAGTCATGGACCTGCCCGCCAACATCGTGACGGTGAACGGCAAGACCGTATTCAACCGCTATGGCGGCCCCAACCTGAACGAACTTTACACCCGCATTGAACGGCTTGTCGGCGCCACCGACTGGATTGCAGAACCTTCTTCTGCGCGTTGACCAGGACCACAAGCCACAACCAAGAACAAACCATCGAACCATGAAACGATTCACCACCCTGGCAGCAGCGTTCCTGCTCCTCTTCTCCTCGGCCCGCGCCGACGAAGGCATGTGGCTCCTGCACATGCTCCAGCGCATCAACGAAGCGAGCATGCAAGAAGCTGGCTTGCGTTTGAGCGCCCAAGACATCTACGACATCAACAATGCCTCCTTGAAGGACGCCATCGTGCGACTGAACGGCGGGAGCTGCACCGCTGAAGTCATCTCTTCACAAGGCTTGGTGCTCACGAACCACCACTGCGCGTACGGGGCCATCCAAAGCTTCAGTACGCCTGAAAACGATTACTTGACAGACGGGTTTTGGGCCAAGGCCAAAGACCAAGAGATGCACATCGACGACTTTTACGTCAGCTTCCTCCAGCGCATCGATGACGTGACGGAGCGCGTCCTGTCCAAAGTGAACGACGACATGCCCGAGGGCGAGCGCGCCGCGACTGTCGCCGACGAACTCAAGGCCATCCAGAAGGAATACATGGAGGCCAACCCCGAGTACAGCTACGACATGAAGTCCATGTATTACGGGAACGAATTCTACGTGTTCACATACCAAGATTACAATGACGTCCGTCTTGTGGCTGCGCCGCCCGAGAGCGTGGGCAAGTATGGTGGCGACACCGACAACTGGATGTGGCCTCGCCACACGGGTGACTTTAGCATGGTTCGCATCTACGCCGATGCCGACAACAACCCCGCGGACTTCAGCGAAGAAAACGTCCCTTACACCCCCAAGCGTCACTTGAAAATCAGCATGGCCGGTGTCGACCAAGGCGACTACACCATGATCATGGGGTACCCCGGAAGCACGGACCGTTTCCTCAGCAGCTGGGGCGTGGAGCAAGCCATCAACCTCTACAACCCTTCTGTTGTGGAGTGCCGCGATTTGAAGCTCAAGACCATGAAAAGCCACATGGACGCCGACAAGGCCATCCGCATCAAGTACGCTGCGAAGTATGCGCAAACCGCCAACTACTGGAAGTACTACATTGGCCAAACCAAGGGCCTCAAGCGCCTCGAGGTTCAAACCCAAAAGCAAAAACTCGAAGCCCTTTTCACCCGTTGGGTGAACGAAACGCCTGAACGTCAAGCCGAATACGGCGAGGCGTTGGATTTGATCGCCGACTACTACGCCAACACCGACGCCACCGTTCGCGGCGAGGTGTACGCACGCGAGGCCGGACTGTTGGGCAGCGACATTGTGTTGTTTGGCTTGCGCGTCGGTTTCCGCGGAGCGGGTCTTTTTGACGAGGACCCTGCAAAAGTCGAGGCCACCAAGGCCCAGCTCCAAGGGTTGGCGGACGCCCACTTCAAGGACTACGACATGGAAACCGACCGTGAGATGTTCGTGAACATGCTCACCAAGTACCGCGACGACATCGCCCCAGAACTTTGGCCTTCGCAATTCCAGGAAGTGGTTGAAAAATATCAGGGAAATTTTGACGCCTACGCAAACAAGATTTACACCAAGTCGCCCCTGCGCAGTGCCGAAGCTTTTGCTGCCTTCCTCGCAGCGCCCAAACAAAGGACGTTTGACAAGGACTTCGCCATCGCCATGGCCATGAGCATCTACGAGCGCTACAGCCAAGGCACCTCCCCTGAAGTTCAGGACAAATTTGACCGTGGCTACCGCTTGTTTGTGCGAGGCTTGCGTGAGCTCATGCCTGAAAAGGCCTTCTACCCCGACGCCAACTCCACCATGCGTCTCACGTACGGACCTGTCGGTGACTACAAGCCTGCCGATGCCGTGCAGTACGACTTCGTGACCACGGCCAATGGCATCTTGGAGAAAAAGGACAACAGCAACCCTGAGTTCATCGTGCCCGAGCGGCTTGAGCAACTCATCAAGGCCCGCGACTTTGGTCCATACGCCGATGAAAGTGGAGAGCTGGTGGTGTGCTTCATCCACGGCACCGACATCACGGGCGGAAACTCAGGAAGCCCGGTGATGAATGCCGATGGCGACCTCATTGGGTTGGCCTTTGACGGGAACTGGGAAGCCATGAGCGGCGACATCGCCTTTGAACCTGAGCTGCAGCGCACCATCTCCGTGGACATCCGCTACGTGATGTGGATCCTCGACAAGTACGCGGGCTGCACCAACCTCATCGAGGAAATGGACTTCGTCTACGCCTCTGACGAGGAAGACATGCCAAAGGAAGAGGGCATGGAGGCCACGGACGGCAAGTAAGCTCCGAATTCGGCGGACAAACGTCCTTCATCGGAAAACCCCGACGCAGGTTCAGGCCTGGTCGGGGTTTTTCATGTCCAAGGGTGACATCAAACCGCGTTGCGGCTCGCATTCACGATTCCGTACATCGTGCGGATGATGAGCTTGCGAAGCAGTGCCGGCGTCCAAGCCGGATCGGCCGATGGATCTGACGTCGTCTGCCGTTCCATCTCTGTGAGGGCGAACTGCTGGATGACCAGCAAGGGCATGATGATGCCGTCGCGCAGGTGGATGCTCTCCCGGATGGCAGGCGCTGTTTCCATGAGGTCCTGTTGGCCCGTGATGGCCAAGACGAGCACGCGGGTGCGCTCGTATTCCTCGTGGACCGTGTTCCAGAGGTCGCCAAACCGAGGATGCGCGGCAAGGTGCGCGGTCAGGCGGAAATCGCACTTGGTCATGGACTGCATCGAGTTCTCGACCAAGGTGCGGAAGAATGCGTTGCGGCGGTACAGGCTGGCCGCTTCTTCGAGACGGCCTTCGCGGTCGAGGGCCTCCAAGGCCGTGCCGAGGCCAAAGTAGCCCGGCACGTTCTGCTTCAACTGCGACCAGGAACCGACAAACGGGATGGCTCGCAGGTCTTCGAAGTTGATGGCGCCGTCTTTGGCACGCGAGGTGGGGCGGCTGCCAATGTTGGTTTCCCCGTAATACTTCAGGGTGCCAAAGGTGGCGAGGTAGTCCGTGAATTCGGGGCGGTTTCGAAGCGCGAGATAATGCGCATGCGAGGTGGCGCCAAGCTCGTCCAGCAGCGCCTCGTCCTCGGGAAGGATGCGCGTCTCCTCCTCGTCGAACAGGCGGTTCTTGACGCCTGCCGTGAACAGAAGCTCGAGGTTGAAGCCCGCCGACTTGGGAATGCCAAAGTTGGAGGAAATGGTCTGGCCCTGGATTGTGGTTTGGATCTCGCGGTTTTCGATGTCGCGGCCCAGTGACGCGTAAAAGCGGTGGGTATTTCCGCCGCCCCGTGCGGGGGGGCCGCCGCGTCCGTCGAAGAACATCACGGTGCGGCCGTGTTCGCGGCTCACGTCGGTGAGGCGTTGCTTGGCGCGGTAGATGGCCCAGTTGGCGCGGAGATAGCCTCCGTCTTTGGTGCCGTCGGAGAAGCCGAGCATGACGGTTTGGTCTCCATGGCGCTGGTCAAGATGAGCCGCATACACAGGGTGCGTGTAGAGCTTGGCCATCTCGGCACGGGCGCCGTCCAAATCTTGGATCGACTCAAACAACGGCACCAAATCCATGGTCAACACCCCCTCCCATCCGCTGGCCTTCGCCATGGCGTGCAAGACCGCGATGTGATACGCACCCGAGCAGTTGCTCAAAATGTATCGGTGACACCCTGCCTCGCCGTTGTGCAGTTGGATCTCCTTCATCGCGCGAAGGCTCTCCAACACGTCTTGGTGCCGTTCTTCGCCGAGCTGTCCCTCAAAGACACGGTCGAAGCTGAACAAGAAATCGATCGCCTCAGATTCAGGGAGTGCCTCGAATTCGGTCACGGCCCCTTCCCCATCCATGGCAGCCAAAAGCGACTTGAACGCCTTGGTCACGACACGGGCGTCTTGCCGGATGTCGAGGGATGCAAAATGCATTCCAAACATCCGCACCTTGAACATGAGCTGGCGGATTTGGTCTAGATACAGCCCGTTGAACTCGGCCTCCACGCGCTTCTCGAGGCGATGCAACCCGTGGAGGAGGACGTCTTGCTTGAGCGAGAGGTCGCTCGAATTGAAGATGGCTTCCTCAATCATGCCTTGAAGCATGTCCAACTCGCCCTCCAGTCCTTTGAAGGTGATGAGGCGGCGGAGCTCTCGGAATTCCTTTTTGTAGCAGCGCAGCAACGTGAGTTTCAGTTTGCGCGCCACCCTGAGCGTGGTGTCTGCGCCGACGTACGGGTTGCCATCTCGGTCTCCGCCAGGCCAAAACCCTATCCGCAACATGCCGTTATTCAAGCCCTCCCCATTGGGGCGGCGCAAGGCGTTGGCCACCCGCGCTCCGAGCGCAGAACACGCCTCAAAGAACACGTTCTCGAGGTACCAAATCTGCCGAATCGCCTCCTCGTAGGGGGTGGGCGGCTCGCTTTGGAAAAACGGCGTCAGGCCCAGCTGATGAAGGCGCTTGCGGATGTTCACCAGGTCGTTGTCCTCCATGGCCAAGGCCAGGTCGGTGATGATCGCCAGCACATTGCCCGGGTAAAATTGCGTCGGGTGGGACGTGAGCACAACGCGCACGGCATACTCGGCCAGCATGGTGCGCATCTCGTCTTCAAGTCCGTGGCGGCGCACCCGCTGCATCAAGCTCTGGAGCGACTCGGCGCCGCCCATGTCGTTCAGTTGCGCGTAGCGCGCGTCTTCGAGGGCGTCGACGAGCACGACTTGGCGTTCGATGTACTGGATGATGCGGAACAACAACGCCGCTCCTTCTTCGGCATTCTGCTTGCCCTGCCCGCGCAGGAACTCCGCCAGGATCTCATGCGGTGCCGCCCCTTGCGCCAACCCCAACTCGCATGCCTCTTGCAGGAGCGGGACGCGCAATCCTGTTTGGCGTATGCCGTCAAGCGGCAAGGTCAAGAAAATGCCATTGAACACTTGATAGGGGTGACTGACCACCGACTTGTAATCCTTCTTCTCGCGCATGATGGCTGCAAAGTTACCTCGTACTTTTGAGCCATGCGCATCGACATCCTAACCGTCCTTCCTGGACTCCTGAGTGGACCTTTCTCAGAGAGCATCGTGAAACGAGGCATCGAAAAAGGTCTGGTCGAGGTGCACGTGCACGACTTGCGGCAGTGGAGCACCAACAAGCACAAAAAAGTGGACGACGCGCCCTTTGGCACGGCGGCAGGCATGGTGCTCGCCATGCAGCCCCTCCACGACGCCATCTCCTCCTTGCAAGCCGAGCGCACCTACGACGAGGTCATCTTCCTCACCCCCGACGGCGAGCAACTCAAGCAGGGCCGTGTGAATCAGCTGTCGCTCTCCGGCAACTTGCTGATGATCTGCGGCCACTACAAAGGCATCGACCAGCGCCTGCGCGACCATGTCGTCACCCTCGAAATCAGCATTGGCGATTACGTCCTCAGCGGCGGCGAACTCGCGGCCGCCGTCCTCACCGACGCGCTGGTTCGCCTCGTGCCTGGCGTGATTGGCGACGAGACGAGCGCCCTCAGCGACAGCTTCCAGGACGGCCTTCTTGCCCCCCCTGTCTACACGCGGCCCGCCGAATACAACGGCTGGAAAGTCCCCGATGTGCTCCTCAGCGGAAACCACGCCGCCATTGACAAGTGGCAGGAGGAACAAGCCCTGGCAAGAACTCGCGAGCGGCGCCCTGATTTGCTCAAAGGCAGCGACGAGGCCACGCAAGACACATCGAAGGGTTAATTTCTTCCCCTTTGGGCAAGGACTTCCCAAAGAATCTTCGTAATATTGCACCCCGTTTTGGGCGTCCTTACAGGGAAGCTCTGACTGACAACGCATAAGACAACACCATGGACCGCATCAAGGACATCACCGCCAAATTGGTTGAAACCCAGAACTGGGCTGAGTTTGGCGCAGGCGACACCGTCACGGTGACCATCAAAATCAAGGAGGGCAACAAGGAGCGTCTCCAGGCCTTTCAAGGTGTTGTGATCCAACGCCGCGGTTCAGGCGCCACCGAAACCTTCACGGTTCGCAAGATGGCGAGCGGCGTAGGTGTGGAGCGCATCTTTCCCATCTCTTCTCCATTCATTGAGAAGATTGAGGTGAACAAGCGCGGAAAGGTTCGCCGTGCACGCATCTACTACTTGCGTGAGCGCACAGGCAAGTCTGCCCGCATCAAGGAGCGCCGCTTGGTCAAGTGAGTTTACGGACTCTCCGACCGCCCACTGCGGTCATGAAAAAAGCCAACCCCACCAGGTTGGCTTTTTTCGTTCAAAGGCTTCTTCCCCCCGAGCCTTGCGGCGCAAGGCCAAGATTCTAGGGTTCAACACTCCCTCGCTGCGCTCACTCGGCATCCCGGACGCAACGAACAGAAAAGCCGGTTTGTCAAGCAGTTAGCTCGCCATGACCCGTTCGACCACCCTGAGGATTTCTGCCTCCTGGTGCATGGCGCTTTCCACAAGCTGCGTGCACTGGGATTCGACTTGTGCGACGTGGTCTGTGTCTTCGAGGTCTCCACAGTTGATGCGGGCGTTCAGGACAGCGCCAAGGACCGCCGTGCGAAGGCACATGGCCCCCACCCCTGCATCGGTGACGCTGTTGGGATTGCCGTCCTTGGCCATCGCCGCTGCAAGACCCAACCCGTCGTGGGCCACTTGCGCCACCTGCATTGGGATGTCGATGGCGTTGCGCGTGGCGTCCTGGATGGCCCTGTGTCGCTTGGCCTTTTGGTCGTCGGTTCCCTTGGGCATGCCGTAGGCGGCCATGATCGCATCGAACGCTTGGGTGTCAGCATCGACAAGCGCCATGAGTTGGTTTTGGAGGTCAAGCCCCTTTTCGGCATGCACACTGAACTCTTCCCAACGGTCGTCCCAACCGCGCTTGTGGGCACTGAGGTTGGCCACCATCGTGGCCAGAGCCGCACCAAGGGCGCCCGCATATGCCGAGATCGAGCCTCCTCCTGGTGCCGGCGCCTCAGAAGCTGTGGTGTCTGCAAATTGGGTGAGTGTCATGTTGATGAGCGGGGAATTTCCCTGCTCCGCAATGATGTATTCGATCACACGCTTGGAGGGGTCAAACGGCGCAAGGTCATCGAGGCCGAGCGACTTGACCGCAATCTTGACCTTCTCCGCTTCCGAAATGCCAAGCGAGCGCTGCTGCTTTCGGAGGTAATGGTCTGCTGCGTCCAAAAGCACACGAAGCGGCAACAAGCCCACGAGCTCTGACCCCGTCACGCGGATGCCGCGCGCATGCGCCTTGTTGCAGGCCTCGTCGAATGCGACATGAACGGGCGTGACGTTGATGTCGGTGAGGTTGAGGGAAAGTTGGGCAATGCCGTACTCTTCGATGTACCAACCGATGCCTTTGACCGACTTGAGCGTGCCGGGGATGCGCACGGGCGCGCCATGCTCATCGAGGATGGCCGGGCCAGTGATGCCATCGCGCTTCTTGATGCGTCCAGCCTCACGTATGTCAAACGCAATGGCGTTCGCTCTGCGGCTCGACGTCGTGTTCAAATTGATGTTGTAGGCAATGAGGAAGTCCCGTGCACCAACAGCCGTGGCGCCTGTGCGGCGCACAGATTCGTTGAATTCCGAAGGGCCAAAATCTGGAGCCCCTTCGTCGGAGCTGAGCTTGCCAAGCCCTTCGTATTGGCCTTTGCGACACACGGCGAGGTTTTTGCGCTCGGGGCGCTTCGCCGCCGACTCATAGAAATAGCCAGGAATGTTGAGCTCCTTGCCCACGCGCTCGCCCACTTCGTGCGCGACCTTGATGCAATCGTCCATGATCACGCCAGCCACTGGCACAAAAGGACACACGTCGGTGGCGCCCATGCGGGGGTGCTCGCCGCTGTGTTTGGACATGTCGATGAGCTCGCTCGCCTTTTTGATCAGACGAAACGCTGCCTCGCCCACCGTCTCAGGCGGCCCAACAAATGTGATGACCGTGCGGTTGGTGCTCTTTCCAGGGTCGACGTCGAGCAGTCGGCATCCTTCCACCGTTTCGACCACATCGGCCACGGCGTTGATGACTTCAGGGCGGCGTCCCTCGCTGATGTTGGGGACGCATTCAATCAAGCGTTGCATGGCGCCAAAGTAGCGCGTCCTCTGCCCAAGCGATTGGGCCTCACCCCTCCCAGATTTCCCCGTTGATGAACACCTTATCCACAACGGCATCGGTGAAGCGGTACGCGATGTCTTGCAGCCCCTCCATTGGATGGGTCAAAATGAGGTTGGCCCGATGACCGCGCCCAATGGCGCCCACTTCTTCGCTGAGCTCCATCGCAGCAGCTCCATTCAAGGTGGCTGCCGCCACAGCTTCTCTGGGCAAAACACCCATTTTCAAGCTGGCAAGCCGGACGGCCATGGTCATGTCTCCACTTGGCGCAGACCCCGGGTTGTGGTCGGTGGCCAGCACCAGCGGCAACCCCGCGTCAATCAGCGCACGACCAGGCGTGTAGGGAATGCCTAAGAAATGACTGCACCCGGGCAACGCCACTGGATACGTGGGCACACCCTCGCCATCCTCGGCCCTTTCGAAGCCTTCAATGAGGCTTTGGATGGCCTCGCTTCCGCAGACTTCGAGGTGGTCGACGCTGAGCGCATTTTCATTCACGCATAACTCTACTCCACCAATCTCATTGAATTGATTTACATGAATTTTGCTCTTGATTCCAAGTCCGTTTGCCGCATCGAGGAGCATGCGAGTTTCATCCACGCCGAAGTACCCCTTCTCGCAAAACGCATCCACGTAATCGACGAGGCCCTCTGCGGCGAAAGCCGGCAGCATGTCCGTGACGACGTGGTGGGTGTAGGTCGCCGCGTCTTCGAACTCAGGCGGCACGGCATGACAACCCAGAAAAGTCGCCTTGATGGGAATGGGTGCAGCCTTTTTCAGACGCGAGGTAACGCGAAGCATCTTGCGCTCGGCGTCGAGCGTCAGGCCATAACCTGACTTGATTTCCATGGCACCCACGCCTTGTGAGATGGCGTGGTGCACGCGCTTCAGGGCATCTTCAAAAAGCTCGTCTTCCCCCATGGCCTGCAAGGCCTTGGCGGAATTGAGGATGCCGCCGCCGCGTTCGGCGATCTCTTGGTAGGTCGCCCCTTCGAGCCGCATCAAGAACTCCTCGCTTCGGCTGCGCGCAAACACCGTATGGGTGTGGCTGTCGCACCAGGCAGGAAGCACCCAACGCCCCTCGGCGTCGACAATGGTGAGGCCTGACCAGTCCACAATGCCAGGAAAGTCCTCCATGGAACCAAAGTCCGCAATGAGGCCATCGTCGAGAGCCAGCCATGCGTTTTGGAGGATGGGGAATTTGGCCATCTCAGAGCCAGCCACATCACGCGGCACATCGTCAAATGCACCCACAAGGCCTTTGATGTTCTTCACAAGCGTCCGCATGACGTGCAAGGTATACCTTCGCAGGGCATGGCAGGGAATACGTTTGGCACCCTTTTCAGATTGACGACGTTTGGCGAGTCGCATGGCATGGCCATGGGCGGTGTCGTGGACGGATGTCCTGCGGGCCTCACGCTTGATTTGGACGCGGTGCAAACTGAGCTCGATCGTAGGCGCCCCGGGCAATCTTCCCTGACCACGTCTCGCAAAGAAGCTGACGACGTACAGTGGCTTTCAGGCGTGGTGGAGAAAGACAACGCCCTGTTGACCACGGGCGCACCGCTCGGGTTCACCATCGCCAACACGGCAGCCCGCCCTGCCGACTCCAACCACCTGAAGGACACCTTCCGCCCCTCCCACGCGGATTTCACGTACGAGGCCAAATACGGGCTCCGCGACGTCCGCGGCGGTGGGCGGGCCTCGGCTCGGGAAACGGTCTCGCGCGTGGTGGCCGGCGCAGTCGCCCGCCAAATCCTCACCGCCCTCGGCGTCGAGGTCGGCGCGTACGTGGAGCGTATCCAGGACATCAGCATGCCCCTGCCTCCGTCCTTCCACAGCCGCGATGAGGTCGACGCCCATCCTGTGCGATGCCCGCATCCTGAGACGGCCTCCCGCATGGCGGACCGGATCGAGGACGTGAAAAAGGCGGGCGACACGGTCGGAGGCGCCATCGTGCTCGTGGCCCGTGGCGTGCCTGCAGGCTGGGGCGAACCGGTGTTCGACCGCCTGCACGCCGACCTCGCCAAAGCCATGTGGTCCCTTCCCGCGACCAAGTCCCTTGAGTTGGGTGCTGGCCTCAGTGGAACGTTGTTGCGCGGCTCCGAGCACAACGACGCTTTCGTCGACCGTGGCGACCGCATTGGGACGGCCACCAACCGCAGTGGCGGAATTCAAGGCGGCATCAGCAACGGCGAGGACATTGTGTTGCGGGTGGGTTTCAAACCGGTGGCCACGATCCTTCAGCCTGGAACGTCCGTGGACCGAGAGGGCAATCCAGTGGAATTGGAAGGACGAGGACGACATGATCCATGTGTGTTGCCTCGCGCGGTGCCCTTGGTGGAAGCCATGGCTTGCCTCGTCTTGGTCGACCACGCACTGCGCCAGCGGACCGCGCGCCTTACCTTCGGGGCATGACCTCCGATGCACCTCGATCTTCTTCCGGCTCTTCTTCCCGCCTCGCCCTTCATTGGCAAGTCCTGATTGGCCTTGCACTCGGTGTAGGGTACGCGTGGGCGAGCATTCGGTTTGGATGGAACCAATTCACGCTCGATTACATCCAGCCGCTTGGGGACATCTTCATCAACATCCTCAAATTGATTGCCGTTCCGCTCGTGCTGTTCAGCATCATCGGCGGAGTGGCTTCGCTCGGGGATGCGAAGAAATTGGGACGCTTGGGGGCCAAAACCCTCGGCCTCTACCTCCTCACCACCTTTTTTGCCGTGACCCTCGGCCTGGTCCTCGTCAACATCTTTGAGCCCGGCACGGGCGCGAGTGAAGACCTCAAGACGAGCAACCGGATCCGTTACGAACTTTGGAGAGACACCAACGGCATCGAGGTCCTCGACAACGTCAACCTCGCCCAAGACGCCGCCAATGCTGACCTCGTTCGTGACATCCAGGCACAGCAGGAAGGCATGAACGCATGGGTCGCAGACAAGCTGAACAAGGCAGAAAACGCGTCCAACAGTGGCCCCCTTCAACCCTTGGTCGACGTGGTGCCCAAGAACATCTTCCGCTCCCTGAGCGACATGGCGATGCTTCAAATCATCTTCTTTGCGGTGTTCTTCGGCATCGTGCTCGTCAGTGTGGAAGAACCCAAGCGCGGGTCGCTCATCCGCGCCATTGACGGCCTGAATGATGTGTTTG
Source organism: Bacteroidota bacterium (assembly GCA_036339415.1). Taxonomy (GTDB): domain Bacteria; phylum Bacteroidota; class Bacteroidia; order Flavobacteriales_D; family Sanyastnellaceae; genus UBA11663. Next base: position 43,349 of record JAYZBB010000079.1, read on the forward strand.
TAGGCATGGTTTGGATGGTCATGAAAGCCATGCCTGTCTTTGTCTTCGCGCTGATGGCTGGCCAGATCGTGAAAGCCGCAGGCACCGATCCCGACAAGTTCCAAGAGCTGCTCAGCTTTCTGTTGCGCTATGGCCTAGTGGTGGTCCTCGGTCTGGCACTCATGATTTTCCTGGTGTACCCGCTCATCGCCTCCATCGGCATCAAAGGCATGACGCCAGGCAAGTTTTTACGGGCCATGCGCGATGCTCAAATCACGGCTTTCTCCACTTCTTCCTCCGTCGCCACCTTGCCCGTAACGATGCGGTGCGTGAATGGCAACCTCGGTGTGAGCGAGCGCACCACGAGTTTTGTGCTCCCGATTGGCGCCACCGTCAACATGGACGGCACCAGTCTGTACCAAGCCGTGGCCGTCGTGGCGCTCGCTCAGTTCCACATGGTCGATTTGACACTCGCACAACAGGCAGTCATCGTGCTGACGGCCACCCTGGCCTCCATCGGCGCCGCGGCCATCCCCAGTGCTGGCCTCGTCCTGATGATCATTGTCCTGGAAAGCGTGGGGCTGAATCCCGCATGGATCGCGTTGATCTTCCCCATCGACAGGATCCTTGACATGTGTCGCACCGTGGTCAATGTGACCGGCGACGGGACCGTCTCCGCCTTGGTCGCACAATCAGAAGGTGAACTCAACCCCAGCGCTTGAAGAAGGTGCTGAGCATCCAACATGCAACATGGGCCCTGGCTTGGGGCCTCTCAAGCGTGGGTGCCATCGGACAGTGTGAACCCGAGTCGCCCAGGGACCGACAGGCGCAGAAACTCTACGAAAAAGCTTCTGACCCCAAGTCCAGGGCCGACCTGACAGAACGGGTGGCCTGGATCGAAGACGCGCTGGAATGGCATCCAGATGACGCAGAATTGCACATGGCAGCCGCCGAGTTGAATTTCAGTTTCTCCGACGAGCATCCTTCTGGACTGAACAACATGTTCATGCATCTGCAAGCGGTGATGGAATTGTGCCCAGACGGTTGGCCCGAAGCCAGCTTTCTGATGGGCGTCGTGGCTGACGCACGAAACGACTACCTCAACGCCGTCTTCCATTTCAGGCGATACTTGGCCCTTCCCGAGGACGAGACACGTGAGAGTCGTCGAGATGAAGCTCGAAACGCGTTGCCGGATTTGACCTTTTTGCAGCAATTCTACGCACATGCAGACCAACCTGAGCCACTGCCATTGGCGGAGGTCAGTCAGCCCGAAGACGAATACCTCCCCATGATCTCGCCTGATGGCAGACTGCTCTTCTTCACCCGAACATTTGTCGAGAAAGACTTTTGGGATGTGACAAGCGCGCGCAGAGAGTTGTTTTCATGGTCCAAGCGCACTGGCGACGACGCTCGCTTTGGCGCAGGCTCCCCATTGCCAAACCCGTTCAACACGGGCACCAAGTGCGGAGGTGCGAGCATCTCGACAGACAACAAATTGATGGTCTTGGCTGCGGACCGGCCTGTCCCTGGCAATCCTGACAACGTAGATCTGTTTGTCACTAAGTACCACGTGGACCACAGAGATGAACACGGCATCCCCGTGTACACATGGTCTCCTCTTGTGCCTTTGGACGAAAACATCAACACACCCTTGGGTTGGGAGTCTCAACCTGCCATCAGCGGAGATGGCAACATGTTGTTTTTTGCGTCCGCAAGAGCCGCCTCCACGCCAGACGACAATGGCAACCAGACCATGGACATTTTCCTGTCTGAACGAACCGCCGATGGCACTTGGGGACCACCTCAACGCCTTCCCCCACCGATCAACTCACCGGCACAAGACAAAGCCCCTTTCTTCCATCCAGATGGCAAAACCCTGTACTTCTCCAGCAACCGAAAACCCGGAGGCGGAGGGTATGATTTGTGGATGAGCCAAAGGGACAGCAGTGGCAAATGGACGGAGGCCGTCAACCTCGGCATGCCCTTGAATTCCTCTGGGGACGAACACGGACTCGTGGTCAGCACGGACGGCAAAACTGGGATGTTCGCCAGCCGACGAAACGGCACATTGGGCCTCGACATCTGCACCTACACGATGCCCCAACCCCTGCGACCGGACCCTGTGACTGTAGTCACGGGTGAAGTGGGATGGCCCATTCCCAAGGGCGACTTGACACTGAACATTGAGTACGTCCAAAGCAAGCGTGTCGAACAAGTGCAAATCTCCCGCGAGGACGGCACCTTCGCCTATGTTGTCAAACTGAACAATGGAGAAGATGTGGTGATGACCCTTGAAGGCGATGAAGTTGGATACCAGGGGCGCGTGGTCCACGAATCCGGCACAGAATCTGGCAACGCCGTGTCCCTCGACTTCGCCCCCGACCCCCTGTTCAACGGCAACTCAGGTGCTGGCCAAACATTTGAATTGCCGGACGTTCACTTTGACACGAAAAAAGCCAGCCTCAGTTCTCGCTCTTTGGTGGTGTTGAGCGCATTGGCAAACCACATGGCACGGCATCCAGAGCGCATTTTGCACATCGAAGGACACACAGACAGCATTGGCGACACCCAAGACAACTTGACCCTGAGTCAGGCAAGGGCGGAAGCCGTCAAAAACCACCTCACCTCCAAAGGAATCTCCTCCCACAGGATGCATGTTCACGGATTTGGCGAGGACGCTCCCAAGACCGACAACGCCACACCCGAAGGGCGAAGAACCAACCGCCGGACCACGTTCCGCTGGGCAGAATGACCCGTCTGACGCGATGGCGATGTTGTGTTAAAAAGGCGGCGTTTAACACGTGAAATCCCCACGGGTTCGCGTTGAAAACAAGGTGCGCTTGCATCGTGAACACCCCAAAGCGACGATAGCTTTGAGAGCATACGCGAGAATCCAATGCCCAACTTGTCTTTCCCCTTCCCCGCGCTCCTGGTTCTGTTCGGGACGGCGTTCATTTCCTCAACAGTGCCCGCTCAATGGTCGGAGGCCACAACGCCGGGTCATGTGCGTCACCAGCGCGCTTTGGAAGCCTTCAACAACCATCAATACGCCCTCGCCCTTCATGCGTTCGAAGGGCTGATGGAGGAGGCGCCCAACGCGTCAAGCGATGCCTTTGTTGAAGCCAACTACCACGCGGTCATGAGCGCATTGGCGTTGTACCACCGTGACGCTGTGCACCGAGTCGGCACCTTCATCTCCAAGTTCCCTGAAAGCCCCTATGCGAAAGAGGCACAATGGAGGCTGGCCGACCATCATTACAAGCGACGCAACTACGGCAAGGCCATCGAGGCGTTTGAAGACATTCGTCCCCGCGATTTGAATTTGACCCGTCGAAATGAACGCCGTTTCAAGCTGGGCCATGCCTTGTTCGAGCAAGAGAGACATGAGGAGGCCAGGGCTCAACTCTACGACATCCTCAACGTCGAAGGTGAATTTCAATCCGCCGCCAAGTATTACTTCTCGCACATCGCCTATCTCAAAGGACAGTCCCGCGTGGCTCTCGATGGGTTTGAGAGCATTGCTGACGACCCGGACTTCAAAGAACTTGTGCCCCTGTACATCGCCCAGTTGCTTCACGCCACGGGGCAATTTGACCGATTGAAAGACTATGCTCCACCGTTGATGAACGAAGCAAGCGGCCTCGATGAGGAAGCCGTTGTGGAGGTTGCCCACCTTCTCGGTGATGCATGGTATCGGGACCGCGCATACGACAAAGCTGCCCCCTATCTCGAACTTGCTTGGGAAGGCAAAAAGGGAGTCGAACGTCCCTCCACTTTTGCATACCAGGTTGGGTTCACACGCTACAAACTGGGAGCCTGGTCTGATGCGCTCGCTTGCTTGATGTTGGCCACCCATGACGACGACTCTTTGGCCCAAAATGCAGCCTATCACATGGCCGATTGTTATTTGCAACTTGACGACAAGCCTCGCGCGAAGCAGGCCTTCAAGACCGCATCGCTGGCCCCACATGATTTGGGCATCCAAGAAGACGCCTTCTTCAACTACGCGAAACTGGCATTTGAGCTTTCATTCAACCCTTTTGACGACGCCATCGTCGCCTTTGAAACCTATCTCAACCAGTTCCCGACATCCCAACGACGTGACGAGGCCTTCCGGTTTTTGCTCCAAGTGCACATGACAAGCCGGGACTATGAACGGGCGCTGCAAGCCTTGGACAACATCGTGGATCCCGACGAAACCGTGACAGCGTCGGCGCAAGTGCTGTCGTTCAATCGGGCGGTGGAGTTGTACCAAAACAAACAACCACAGCGAGCCTTGGACTTTTTTCGGCGATCGCGTTCCTACAAGGTGGATCCACAACTGCATGCAGAGACATTCTACTGGGAGGGTGAGATTCTGTTTGGTCAAGGTGAATACGACCAGGCTGCTGCTGCTTACGCCACGTTCAGCACCACCCCAGGAAGTTACCTGAGCGAACTCCACAACGACGCCGATTACGCCCGTGGTTACGCCCATTACAAAAACGAAACATACACGGATGCATTGTCCGCATTCAGGGCTTATCTCGAATCCAAGCCAGAAGACGACCCCGCCCGCATGCGAGACGCAGAACTGCGAGCGGCCGATTGCTTTTTCGCATTGAAGTCGTTTGATCAGGCTGCGTCGTACTATGACCTGGTGTTGGCCCGTGGCGTTGAGCCGCTTGACTACGCTCTTTTCCAGCGCGCCATGTCAGCCAAACTGGACCAGGATCTGGAAGGCCAAATTGAACGTTTGGACAAGCTTCTCGAGACGTACCCCGAAAGCCATCTCGTGGTGGAAGCGCTGTTCCAAGGCGGGCGGACACACATTGAGCTGAATCAGCTTGCCGAAGCCGAGGCCAAATTGTTGCGTTTGGTCGACGGACATGCCGCCACGCCACGTGCCAAACAAGCACTCGTGGAACTTTGTCTCGTGGGCGTCAAGCTGGAACAAGACGACAAAGTTTTGACCCTGTGGGACCGCATTCGCATTGACTATGGAAATGACAATGTGGCCTCAGATGCGTACAACATTGTGGAGCCCTTGTTGATCGAACGTGGACTTCTGAACGACCTTCCCTCGGCCGTGGGACTCGATGGAGATGCCATCGAGCAACGCATTTTCGAATCCGCCGCGTTCATGGCCATTGAAAACCGTTGCGCCGAGGCAATCCCAAGGCTGAAAGAATACTTGCGTCAGTACCCGGCCGGACCCCACTTTTCCGAGGCTCAGTTTTACCTCGGCAACTGTCTCTTTGAGGAGGACAGCACAGAATCGGCATACGTGGCATACGTGGCGGTGCTGGCCATGCCAGCCAGCGAATTCACGGAAGCCTCGGCCCTTGGTGCTGCGACCATTGCCTGGAATCGAGGCGAGCACAGGCAAGCTTTGGGTCACTACGAACGTCTCTCAGAGGTCGCAGCCTTGCAAAGCAACCAGCTTGAAGCAGACATTGGTCAAATGCGATGCCATTACCTGTTGGGACAGGAAACAGAGGCCTCGGACTTCGCGGCACGCGTGATGTACGACCCTGCCACCCCAGAGGACATCCGAAGAACTGCCAAACTTTGGAACGCGCGGATCGCGTGCAATCAAGGATTGCATGACACCGTTCTGGAAGATCTCGAAGACCTCGTCAAATTTGGAGGCAGTGCAGGAGCCGAAGCCCAGTATCTCATTGCCGAGCGGGCGTTCAATGCGGAGTCTTTTGACCTCTGTGAACAGGCCTTGTTCACCTTGATTGAAGCCTCGTACGAACAAGTGACATGGCGCAACAAGGGATTCCTGCTGCTCGTGTCCACGTACCTCGGCATGGACGATCTTTTCCAAGCTCGGGCCACCGCTGAAAGCATCCTGGCGAACGTGAGCGACCCCTCCGTGCAGGAAGCCGTCTCCGACCTTCTCCTCACCATCGATGCCCGTGAAGCCGCAGAACGGGCTCCTGTCGAGGAATTGCAGCCCACGATGCCTGCAGACAGTCTCGGCTCCCTTCTGCCTGCAGACAGCCTCACTGTCCCAGTCCTGGCCAATCCCGCCTCCCCCACCAACCCTGACAGCCTTGATGTAGACAACATCACAGTGCCTGGTTCACAAGAAGAAACATCACCCGAAGAAGGTGATGAGAACCTCACCCCTGACTCCAACGACGAATGACCTCCTTATCCCCCCTTACCAAGACGCTTATGCTCCCCGTCATGGCCTTCTTTCCAATGTCCTCGTCTTGGGGCCAAACCGACACGCTGCAGATGGATGTCACCTTCGTCGGCAATCGCCAAATGGAAGTGAGAGACGCTGTCAAATTGAGTTCTTGGCCCACAACACATCCGCTCTCGGTGACCAAGCCGACGTTGACCTACGAGCTGTTGTCCCGGCGTTTGCAATTTGCCCCACAAATGACCCCCGTAGAGGCAACACGGCTGCGCGTTGACCCTTCGCTTTCGAGGCTGTACCGCGGCTACGTCAGGGCTGCTGCTGGCACACGAGGAACCTCAATGGTGGATGCCAGCTACACGGATTTGCGGTCCAGAGACGGCAGTTGGGGCACTGCGTTTCACCATGCAGCCACCAACAGCCCATCGTCCCTGCTGACAGGGCGATTGAATGAAAACAGCTTGGATGCGTGGGTCTCGAGATTTGTGGGCAAAGAGAAACTTTCTTTCGACGTTTCTGCGGGCAGAGAGCAGGTGCTGATGTACGGCTTCGACAGCTTGCAAGTGGACAGCGTGCTGACCCCGGTCGACGCCCCTGCCGTCATCTGGTCACACGCCAGCGTTGGCGCGAGTTTCAAAAGCCACAAGCAGCGAGACAGCGAGCTGAACCATGAAATCGACGCATCCTTGGGTTGGCTCAGCAACGACAGGGGCGTCCATGAACGAAGCATGGTCTTGGACGCCACTTTGCACAAAGCCTTCGGGGATGTCCAAGGACAATTTGAGGTCGACGTTCAATTGGATGAATACGGCGCCACAGAAGGGACATCCTTGAACCAAGCAGTCGTTGGCGTCGAGCCAAGTCTGTCCACCCAAAAGGGGCCGCTGCATGCCCGAGTGGGTTTGGGACTAGCCATCGATGCCGACCAACCCACCCGTGACGGGTTGGGTGACGCGTTCCACCTCTATCCCCGGGCAGAAGTCTCCTTGAATTTGCTGCGGAATTTGTTTGTGCCTTACGGCACGATTGGGGGCGACCTCACAGCCAACAATTTCCATTCGTTGACCCGACAGAATCCCTTCTATGCGCCCTCGAGTTTGGGTCAGTAATCACCCAATCAAGGGTTTCGAAGCACCAACAAGCGACTGGCCCTTGCCGGCGGCATCAGAGGCACGGTGACCGATGCCTTCCGTTTTCATGGGTATTTCAGCACAGCAAGTCACGAAGACCATGTGCTCTTCAGGCCTGCGACATCAACAGTGGATTCTATGAGCATCGGCACATTCGACGTTGTTTACGACACCCTGGGCATTCGAACTTTGGGTGGCGAGGCAGAATTTGACCTCGGCTCAAATTGGTCTTTTGCTGGCGGGGTGACATTTGTGAAATACAACACCCGGAGCGAACTCCGCGCTTGGAACCTCCCTCGTGCCTCATGGAATGCAAAGGCAACGTACGCGCTCATCGAAGGTTTGGACCTCACGGCCAATGTGAACTACATCGGGGAACGATTCAGCGTCCTGAATGACCGCGGATATGGCAACACCCAGGCACTTCAAGACGGAGCGTATGAACTGGCGTTGCCCGGCTTCTTTGATGTGAATTTCACCGCAGACTACACCTACAATGATCGGCTTGGCGCATGGCTCACCTTGGCGAATGTGGCCAATGCCAAATACGCCGAGTGGGGTGGCTTCCCCGTTCAAGGATTCCAAGTCTTGGCAGGGGTCCATTACGCCTTCTGACGAGCTATTCACAATCCTGTGAAAACCCCGGTTTTTTCGTGGAAAAATCGGGGTTTTTCATGCGATGGAACCCCGTCCCTGAGGGGGCTTCCTCACTACCTTCACAAGAAGAAATTTCACAGATGTCAGAAGAGAACAAGAACGCAGGGCAATCGGGATATGACGCGAGTCAGATTCAAGCCCTCGAGGGCATGGAACACGTGCGGATGCGTCCGTCGATGTACATCGGCGATGTGGGTGTTCGGGGATTGCACCACTTGGTGTACGAGGTCGTCGACAACTCCATTGACGAAGCACTTGCCGGCCACTGCGACACAATCACGGTGACCATCACAGAAGGAAATGGAATTCGGGTCACAGACAACGGTCGAGGCATTCCAGTCGACATGCACGAGAAAGAAGGCGTCAGCGCCCTCCAGGTCGTGATGACCAAAATTGGTGCTGGCGGAAAGTTCGACAAGGACGCATACAAAGTGTCCGGGGGTCTTCACGGTGTGGGGGTCTCGTGCGTCAACGCGCTCTCGACCAGCCTGCGTGCCGAAGTTCACAGAGGCGGCAAGGTCTACGAACAAGAGTACGCCCGAGGCAAGGAGCAATACGCAGTTCGCGAGATCGGCACCACCGACAAGCGTGGCACGACGGTCGAATTCCAGCCCGACCACGAGATTTTCGAAACGCTCGTCTACAGCTACGACACACTTGCCGACCGCATGCGCGAGCTCTCGTATCTCAACCAAGGAATCACCATCACGATGACCGACGAGCGTCAGACGGACGAGGAAGGCAACTTCATCCACGAGACGTTCCACAGCACCGAAGGACTCAAGGACTTCGTGACCTACCTCGACGGGAACCGAGAGGCCATCATTCAGGACGTGATCCACATGAGTGGAGAGCGCAATGGTGTGCCTGTGGAGGTCGCCATGACATACAACAACTCATTCTCCGAAAACCTCTTCTCTTACGTCAACAACATCAACACCCATGAGGGCGGAACCCACCTGACCGGATTCCGCCGTGGACTGACGAACACGTTGAAGAAGTATGCAGATGGAAGCGGGATGTTGGACAAGCTGAAATTTGACATCAGTGGCGACGATTTCCGCGAAGGCTTGACTGCCGTGGTCAGCGTCAAAGTCGCGGAACCTCAGTTCCAAGGTCAAACAAAGACCAAGCTCGGCAACGCCGAAGTCAGCGCCCCTGTAAGCCAAGCCGTGAGCGACATGCTCGAGGCATACCTCGAAGAGAACCCCAACGATGCAAAAACCATCGTCCAGAAGGTGATCCTAGCCGCCCAAGCTCGCCATGCAGCGCGCAAAGCCCGAGAGATGGTCCAGCGCAAAACGGTCATGGGTGGAAGTGGCCTTCCGGGCAAACTTGCCGACTGTGCAGAGAAGGATCCAGCCGTCTGCGAGCTGTTCTTGGTCGAGGGAGATTCAGCAGGCGGGACAGCCAAGCAGGGCCGCGACCGGATGTTCCAGGCCATCATGCCTCTCCGAGGCAAGATCCTGAACGTGGAAAAGGCCATGCAGCACAAGATTTTCGACAACGAGGAAATCAAGAACATCTACACTGCCTTGGGGGTCACCGTCGGCACCGAGGAAGACGAGCGGGCGCTCAACATGGCCAAGCTCCGCTACCACAAAATCGTCATCATGTGTGACGCCGATGTCGACGGAAGCCACATTGAGACACTCATCCTCACCTTCTTCTTCAGGCACATGAAGGACCTCATCGAGAATGGCTATGTCTACATTGCCACGCCACCACTCTACCAGGTCAAAAAGGGACAACGTTCCATTTATGCTTGGAACGACGACGAACGCGACCGCCTCATTGCCGAATTCAAAGGCAAAAGCGGCAGCGAAAGTGGCATCCACGTCCAGCGCTACAAGGGTTTGGGTGAGATGAATGCCGAGCAGCTTTGGGAAACCACTCTCAATCCTGAAAACCGCACCCTGCGTCAAGTGACGATTGAAAACGCAGCAGGCGCCGACCACGTGTTCTCTATGTTGATGGGCGACGACGTGCCGCCTCGCCGAAAGTTCATCGAGGACAACGCCAAGTACGCCAACATCGACGCCTGATTTGGGCAGCACGTGGGACGCTGGAACAACCAAATCGTATGGGTCACCGGAGCCAGCAGTGGCATCGGAAAAGCCTGTGCAGAGGCTTGGGCGAGGCGAGGAGCGACCGTGGTCTTGTCTGCGCGGAAGCAAGCCACACTTGAAGACGTCGCAGCGCCGCTTCGTGAGGCCGGTGCCACGGTTCATGTGGTGACCTTGGATTTGGCAGAAGCTCAGAGCTTGCCTGGTGTGGCCCAACATGTGGAAACTGAAATCGGTCCTGTGGACATCATGGTGCATTGCGGAGGAATCAGTCAGCGCTCCAAAGCCATCGACACGGATTTGGATGTGGACCGTCGGGTGATGGAAATTGACTATTTCGGCACGCTTGCCTTGACCAAGGCACTCTTGCCTGGCATGGTGAAGCGTGGCCGAGGCCACTTTGTGGTGGTGACGAGCCTCATGGGGCTGTTCTCTTCCCCTCTGAGGTCTGGCTATTGCGGGGCCAAACACGCCCTGCACGGATTTTTCGAGGCGCTACGAGCAGAACACCACGACGATGGGTTGAAGGTGACGATGGTGTGTCCAGGATTCATCCGCACCAACATCAGCCTCAATGCAGTGGTCGGCGACGGCTCGCAGCAAGGCACCATGGACGCCAAAACCGGTGCGGGGATGACCGCGGAGCAATGCGCTGAACGCATGATCATCGCAGTGGAACGCGACAAAGCCGAGGTGCTCATTGGTCGCTACGAAATCCTTGCTGCCTACATCAAGCGGCTGTCTCCTGCCCTTCTTCGCCGCATCGTCCGTCGAGCAGCCGTGACCTGAGCGTCACGACGTGAATTCCCGACCTTCCACATGGAGGAGGCGCGTGCGCTTTTTCAAGAAGCGCAAGAGGAGAAATGCAACGACACTCCCTCCCAATCCCAGCTGCCATTCCAGGCTGTTCCAAGCAGGGGAGCCGAGCCCAGAGGTTCGGGCCGCTTCCAAGAAAAACATCCCAAACACAACGGCGAACACGCCGTTGTATTCCCGTTTGATCACGTGACGCAGAGAAAAGGCGTTGCCTGCCGGCGTCCAGGCACTGCGGGGGGCACCCCAAAATTTGGGCACAAAGGCTGGCACGGTTGAGGCCCATTCGCTGTAAGCTCCCCCAAACTTGCCCGCCAAAAACGCTTCCTCGGCCATGGCAATGCGCAAGTAATACATCATGTAAGCCAGAGACACGACCACTGCGAAATCCAAGCGTCCCGTGGCCAACACCAAGGCCATCCACATGAAGTAGTTGCCGAGGTAGAGTGGATGGCGCACCAAGCTATACATGCCGCGGGTGTTCAGCGATTCTGCGACCTGACCTTCGGAGGTGTTGCGACCACTTGTGCCGGGCGGCACGTGACCAATGGTCTTGGCGCGAATCACCACACCCAAAACGCCCATGGCCCAGCACATCGTCTGCCACTCCCATGCCCCTGCCCGTTCTGGTGCATCATATGCAAAGACAAGCGCCGGAAGCACCAAGATGAGCGGAATGAAACTGCGCCAGCGGAAAAGTTGGTTGCCGCGGCGTTGGAGTTCGTGGATGAGCATGAGGGCAGTTTCAGGATTGCGGGTTGCGAAGGTCGGCCAAATCGCGTGGTGAACCAGCCCGAATCCAAGCCACAGCAGATGCCATGAGCGGGGCCATCACAGCATCACAGTCCAGGAACGGCACGTGCTGGCGGAACGCATCTTGCAACTGCTGCAATGCGGGAGCCATGGCATGTGCATCGCTCCTCAGTTCCGACGCTTGGGCTGCACACATGGCTTCAATGCCCAGCACTTGCTCGGCATGCTCCATGACGCGCCACATCTGCAACGCTCCATTGGCACCCATGCTCACATGGTCTTCTTGCCCATTGCTGCTGTCCGCGTTGTCCGCGCTGGATGGGGTGCACAGCTGCTTGCTGAACGACACAAGACTTGCGGCCGTGTACTGCGGAATCATGTAGCCCGAATTGAGGCCAGGGTTGGAGGCCAAAAACGCCGGCAATTCACGTTGGCCACTGAGCATCTTGAACACGCGACGCTCAGAGATGCTCGCCCACTCATGGATGGCCAGGGCCAGGCGGTCCATTGCCAAGGCCAACGGCTGGCCATGGAAATTGCCGCCGCTCACAATCAAATCTTCGTCCGGGAAAACCAGCGGGTTGTCTGTCACGGCATTCATCTCCGCTTCGAAGACGGCCCGGACCCCTTCGACGACATCCCGTGAGGCACCGTGCACTTGGGGCATGCACCGGAACGAGTACGGGTCCTGAACGTAGGTTCGGGGTTGGGCGACGCGTTCCGAACCTTCGAGCCACGACGCAACGTTGTGGGCCGCGATCATGGCACCCGCCTGATTTCGGATGCGGTGAATTGACGGATGCATCGCGGCCTTCAGTCCGTTCCAGGCTTCGAGGGACCACGCCCCAAGGGCGTCGGCCCAGTCGGCGAGGCGCGTCACGCGTTCGAGGGCCACCATGGCCGTGCCGAGCATCATTTGCGTGCCATTGATCAACGCCAGCCCCTCCTTGGGGCCAAGCTTGAGGACCGGCCAGCCCAGCTCGCGCAACGCGTCCTCTGACGCCATTTGTCTTCCGTCCGGCATCACCACTTCTCCCTCACCAATCAGCGGCAACACGAGGTGCGCGAGCGGGGCCAAATCCCCGGACGCCCCCAACGACCCCTGGCTCGGCACCACGGGCAACACGCCTGCATTCCAATGGTCGAGCAGGCGCTGCACCGTGGCCACCGCCACCCCTGAATGGCCCTGACTCAGCGACTTGACCTTCAAGAGCAGCATCGCCTTCACCACCTGAGCCGGCAACGGATCGCCGACCCCACATGCATGCGAAATCAACAAATTGCGCTGCAAGCCCACAAGGTCATTCACGCGGGTGGTGGCGAGGTCCCCAAAGCCGGTGTTGATGCCATACAAGGTGTCGCCTCCCGAAGCGCGGCCCAACAGGTAGTCGTGGCAGCGCTCGATTCGAGCCACCGCTTGCGGCGACAATGTCCGGGTCACACCTTTCTCGTGCAGAAGCTGCCAACATACGTCAGCCCCCCACCAGCCCTCGGGGAGCGTCTGCCCCTGGCCATGCGCTTCCACTCCTTGGTGACGGCTCGTTTCCATGCAGCCAAGATACCCCGAGGTCGCTATCTTGCAGGTTCAATTTTCCCACATGCGATTCACCTCCAACATGTTTCTCCTGGCAGCTGCGGCTTTGGCCTCGTTCGCTGCTTGGGGCCAAACCGAGGCACGCCAAATCGAGTTCACCGAATTCGACCTGGACAACGGCCTCCACGTCATCCTTCACGAGGACCACTCCACCCCACTTGTCGCCGTGACCGTGCTGTACCACGTCGGCTCCAAGAACGAACGCCCTGAGCGCACTGGCATGGCCCACTTCTTCGAGCACTTGCTCTTCGAAGGGTCAGAAAACATTGCGCGCGGAGAGTTCGATGCTTACGTGGAAAATGCCGGCGGAATCCTGAATGCCAACACCACACAAGACCGAACGTTCTACTATGAGCTTTTGCCAAGCAACCAACTCGAGCTTGGACTTTGGCTGGAATCCGAGCGCATGTTGCACGCCAAGATTGAACAAATCGGCATCGACACACAAAACGAAGTCGTCAAGGAAGAGAAGCGTCAACGATACGACAACCAACCCTACGGTCAGCTTCTTCCCACCACCATGGCCATGGCGTATTCAGAGCACCCCTACCAATGGACCCCAATCGGGTCCATGGAACATCTCGACGCAGCCGACCATGCGGACTTCATGGAATTTTACAACACGTTTTATGTGCCAGAAAACGCCACGCTGAGCATTGCCGGCGACCTCGACGTGGATCAAACCCGTGCGCTTGTCGAAACCTATTTTCAAGACATTCCTCGCGGAGGCCGTGACATCCCTCGCCCCACAATTGTCGAACCAACACGCACTGCGGAAGTCCGCGACACCATCTACGGCAAAGACAGGCTCCCCCTGGTGGTGCAAGCCTACCCCATCCCTGCCCAAGGCACTCCTGATTACTATGCAGTGGACATGCTCAATCAAGTCCTGAGCGGTGGAGAAAGTGCCCGTCTGAACCAACGCGTGGTGGAGAACGACCAACTCGCATTGTTTTGTGGAGCTTTCAGCTTTGGATTGGAAGATCCCGGACTGACACTTGGCTTTGCCATGTGCAACATGGGTGTGGATCCCAATGAAGTGGAAGCCGCGATGAACGACGAGGTGGAGCGCTTGAAGCGCGAACTCATCTCAGATCGCGAACTGCAGAAGCTCAAAAACCAAATCGAGTACGGCTTCGTGACCGGCAACCAAAGCATGGCCGGCATTGCAGAAAGCCTTGCCAATTACCACACTTACTTCGGCGACGCCAACCTCATCAACACAGAAATCGAGCGGTATTTGGCCATCACACCGGAAGACATCCGCTCGGCGGCTCAGAAATACTATGTGCCGGAACAGCGCGTGACCCTTTACTTCTTGAACGACCCCAACTCACAACCATGACGTCGACAATCAACACCACCCTTCGCCACGCCAGCATGGTCATGATGGCTTGTGCCATGAACGCCATGTCATGGGGTCAAATCGACCGAACCAAAGCGCCAGAAGCCGGCCCTGCTCCTGAGTTGAACATCGGAACCCCCACCAAACTCGAACTCAACAATGGGCTTCGGGTCATCGTGGTTGAGAATCACCGCATGCCGGCTGTCTCGTGGAGCATGACGCTCGACTTCCCTCCCTTTCTCGAAGGCGAAAAAGCCGGACTGCAAGATTTGGTGAGCGGGATGATGGCCGCAGGCACGGCCTCGAAATCCAAAGCTGACATCGCCGAGGAAGTCGACTTCCTTGGAGCGTCATTCCGTGCCAATGCAAAAGGCTTTTTCGCAAGTTCACTGAGTAAAAACACAAGCGACCTGCTCCGCATCGTCGCCGATGTCATTCTCCACCCCAAATTTCCTCAGGAGGAATTGGACAAAATGAAAAAGCAAATGGCTTCGGGGTTGGCCAACACACCAACTTCGCCCGGGGAAATTGCTGGCAACTTGGTGGCCACAACCAATTTTGGCTCCATGCACCCCTACGGCGAAGTGATGACCGAGACCACCCTGGACGCCATCACACGAGAGGACCTCGTCTCTTACCATGATGCGTATTTCCGACCCAACGCTGCGTACCTCATTGTGGTTGGCGACATCACCCCCGACGAAGCCTATGCGAAGGCCAACACACACTTTGGCAAGTGGAAACGTGCCGACATCCCCTTCAAACGTCTGGCGCCCGCCAGATTCCCGATCGGAAATCAAGTGAGGTTTGCGGGCATCGAAGGTGCGGTGCAAAGCACCATCAACATCACGCAACCAGTGCCCTTTCCACCGGGCCATCCCGATGCGGCGGCCATTCAGCTGATGAATTCGATCCTCGGTGGAGGTGCCTTCAGTGGTCGATTGATGCAAAATCTCAGAGAGGACAAGGCCTTCACATACGGAGCACGTTGTGCCCTCAGTGCAGATCCAGTGACAGCAGAATTCATCGCATACGCCGATGTCCGGACCGAAGTCACGGACAGTGCGCTTGTGGAATTCATGGCCGAAATCAACCGAATCCGCGACGAACAAGTCACCGACGAAGAACTCGCCACGGCGAAGGCATTTTTGTCTGGGAGTTTTGCCCGATCCCTCGAAAACGAAGGAACCGTCGCTCGCTTTGCGTTGAACATCCAGCGCTACTCGTTGCCCGAAGACTACTACCAAACCTACCTGAAGCGCATCGAGGCGGTCACAGTGGAAGACATCCAACGCGTCGCCAAAAACATGATCAAACCCAACAACCTCAACATTTGTGTGGTGGGATCCCCTGACATTCTGGAATTGCTCAAACCCTTTGACACAAGCGGAGGCATTGACCAATACGATGCGTTCGGTCAGATTCGCATCCCAAGAAGCGAGGCTCCCAAGGGAACCAGCGTCCAAGGCATCGTCGCGTCGCATTTCAAGGCCATCGGTGGAGCGAAGGCTTGGGGCAAACTGTCAGGCCTCACGTTGGAAGGTTCCGTGGAATTTGGCGCCGGCATGTCCCTTCAGCATCGCGAGGACAAACGATTCTCAAAGAAAAATCCAGCCATCCGATCGGAATTGGCCATGGCCGGAGCTCCTGTGATGATTCGCGCTGTTGGTCCCAATGGTGGACAAGAGATGCAGATGGGCAACACCACAGACATGGAGCCCCTGGGCGTTCAACGCATGCTCGACTACCTGTCTCCCACCCGCCTGCTCAACATGGAGAAGTTGGGATTCGAGGGAAAGGTGCTTGGCGTGGAAGAAGTCAAGGGCCAAACGTCGACAGTCTTGGAATTCCAAAAAGACGACGCCGTTGAAACCTACTGGTTCCGACAGTCTGACGGATTGCTCATCCAACAATCACGTCCCTCGTTTGACGGAAGCATCATGATTGAAACGCTTGAGCATTACGTAGCCTTTGGCGACAATGGGTTGAAAATGCCCGCCACGAAAAGCTCGAATGTAGGAGGTCAAACCATGACCATCCGAACGGCCAAGGCCACCTTCAATCCCGAATTTGCAGACAACGCGTTTGACCTGCGACCTTGATGACCGACACCCCACTCATTCAACTCGAAGACGTGTCCATTCGGCACGGAGCTCACGTCATCCTTCAAGACATTCAGGCGGAAGTTGGCGAAGGTGAGCTTGTGTATCTCATTGGCCGAACAGGAAGTGGGAAATCAAGCTTGCTCCGCACCCTGTATGGAGACCTTCCATTGGCGTCCGGAAAAGGCCATGTATGTGGTCACAGCCTGAACTCACTCAAACCACGCAACGTGCACAAGCTGCGAAGAAAGCTTGGGATGGTGTTTCAGGATTTTGGGTTGTTGGAAGACCGGAGCGTGGGCGACAATCTGGACTTTGCTCTTGTGGCCACCGGATGGAAAGACAAGAACGCACGCGCACAACGCATCGAAGAAGTCCTGGCGTTGGTTGGGTTGCCACACAAAGCCTACAAGCAGCCTTTTGAATTGAGTGGAGGGGAACAACAACGGGTGGCAATCGCAAGGGCGCTGTTGAATGACCCCCCATTGCTGTTGGCGGACGAGCCCACAGGCAATTTGGACCCTGAAACCACCGAAGAGATTCTTGAATTGATGCATGCACTGCCAAAACAAGGGCGATCCTTGGTCATGGCCACGCACGATTGGGCCTCCATCGAACGCCGCCCTGGCCGGGTGTGGCGGTGTCAGGATGGCGTGCTGCATGACGAGTCTCGTGTACGATCATGAAACGCGGTGCCACGAAGGTTGCCGTAGTCATCCCTGCATGGAACGATGCCGCAGCATTGCGCATCAGCCTTTCCCAACTTCAAGCCCTTGATGCAAGCGTTCTCGGTCAGCTTGAAGTGATTGTCGCAGACGGAGCCTCAACGGACGAAACCCTCTCGGTGCTCGCTTCGTTTGCCTCCATCGTGACCCATGTGGATTCGCAAGCAGATGGCGGTGTGTACGAGGCCATCAATCGCGGCGTCAGCAGGGTGTCTGCCCCATGGGTTTGGGTGCTCGGGGCTGGCGACACTCCAATGGCAACGGACTTTCGGCGCGCCCTGGACGTGCTTTCCAAAACCGAAGACAATGTGGCGCATGCATTTGCCGTTGCTTCGGACGGTGCGCCCGAGCCAGGTGTGCCTGAGATGTGGATTCCTCGATGGGGAAACCCCATGCATTGGCGCAACACCATGCACCATCAAGGCCTCATTGCACCGAGCTCCTGGTTGAAATCAAATCCGTTGCCCACCTCCTACCGAGTGCTTGGCGATTACGCGTGGTGCCTTGACCGCTTGCAGGCCAACGAAACCATTCATTGTCACCCAGAGATTGTTGTGGCCAAGGTGTCTAGAGGTGGCCTTTCGAGGTCCTTCAACCTGGCATTGTACCGTGAGGAGTGGTGTGTGAAAAAGGAACGCTTGCCGTGGCACATTCTGATGGCTCACGTGGTTTGGCTGCCTGTCAAATGGGCCTTCAAGCTTTGTTCAAGGATGCGCTTGATCTGAGGCTCATCCACACCCCAATGGAATCGTTCACTTGCCAAGCTCAGGGCTTCCTTCCAATCGGATTTGGGCTTGGACAACACCCTCCCCACAGCGCTTTTGATGGCACTTGGAGACGTGTTCTCAATCACCTCTCCTAGCCTACATTCCTCGACGATGGCTGCCACCTCCTTGCGTGCGGTCACCGCCATGGGCAAACGGGCATGCATGAAGTCAAACAGCTTGTTGGGCAAACTCATCTCGTAATTGCCATGGCCCGCTTGGTCCAAGCTCAAGCCCACGTCGGCAGAAGCCGTGAGGATTCGCAGCTGGTTGAATGGGAGTTTGGGAATGCAGTGCAAACGCCCTTCCATTTCCGGGGCATTCACCATGGCACGCGCCTCGTTCCATTCCAGACCAGCGCCGACCAGCACCAATCGGACCCCTTTCATCTCGGGCAACGCTGCCACGGCCTGAGCCACCCCTCGATCTCGATCCATGTAAGCCCCTTGCATCAGTGCAATTGGAAGATCGATGGGCACGCCATGCTCCACAAAGGCCTGGCGACCTTCGACAGCGACAGGAGGTTGTCTGCGTGGCATGTTCCGAACCACGGCCACGTCAAGACCATATTTGGAACGATACGCCGATGCAATGCTCTCGTTCACAGTGATCATGCATGACAATTTGCGCATCGCCCAACGCTCGATCCCAAGCCAAATGGCCCTTCGAATGGGGCGACCCGTCAGACCCGCAGCCTCTGTGAAATACTCATGGCTGTCGTACACGACGGGAAGCGTGTTGCGCCAAAGAGCAGGTGCCAAAGTGTCGAGATCGTTGCACCAAATGGCGTCAATTTCACGCTCGTTGCGCCGAAGCCAGGCGTGAAGTTGCAACTGCAATGACGCGTAAAACAAGGGTCCATGTTGGGCAGACAACCTCAGGCGATGGGCCTCCCATGGTCCTTGCCATGGCTTGGAATCCGGCATTTCGCGTCCGACAAGCACTGGCGTCCATCCGAGTGCATCCAGGGTTTCACACGTTTTCTTCACACGCTGGTCGAACGTCAGGTCATTGGAAACCCAAACAGCGATGCTCTTCCTCGTTCTCAAATTTCGCCGTCTTTCACTTTTTGAAGAATGCGCTTGGTGTAGCGCGGAAAGTCTCCCTGCATCATCCAACCAAAATACCCCGGATCTCTCTGCAAGACTTCGCGAACGCGCTTTCCCGTGTGTTTGCCAAATTGGAACACCACCTCGCCGTCGTCATCGTAGACCAACCTTCCCATCAAGTCTGCGTTGTTTCGCATTCGGCAAAACGCGGCAAGCTCTTCCATGTCCGAGGGCACTGGCCCCACCGTGTCACCACGGCTGTCCAGCACGGTCTTGTCCTTGTACTTTTCCAATTGGGCCAAAAAGACATCCACGGTGGCCAACGTGTCTGGCAGCGCTTCATGCGCACCTTCCAGGTCTTTGTCGCAGTAAAACTTGTAAGCCGCACGGAGGGTCCTTTGTTCCATTCGATGGAACACATTTTGCACGTCAATCAGATGCCTCCCTTCGAGACCAAAATCAATGCCCACTCTGAGAAATTCCTCCGCCAACATGGGCACATCAAACCTGTTGCTGTTGAAGCCGCCCAAATCACAACCATGGAGCCACTTCAACAGTCCGGGTGCAATTCGACCGAATGTGGGTGCGTCCTTGACATCTTCGTCGTAGACGCCGTGAACCAAACTGGATTCAAGGGGAATTGGCATCTCTGGATTCACCAAGATGCGGTGCTCACGCCCTGCTGCTTCCGGCTTTTTGATGACAGAACCGTCGGGCATCAATTTCACCATTGCCATTTCGACAATCCGGTCCACACCCACTTTGGTCCCCGTGGTTTCCAAATCAAAAAACACCAAAGGCCGCTTCAAATGCAGCTCAGCGACTTGTTCCGTCATGTTCATTCGTTGTTCAGGGCAATTCGACGTCCACCCGCACATACTGGTGACGCGCTGGATTGGACTCTCGTTCAGATGTCATGCTTGGATCCTCGCCGTCAGGCTGGACGCGTTTGACCATCTCCACTTTGTAGTCAACACCGTACTCCAAGCCCT
>JAYZBB010000080.1:0-21020 GCA_036339415.1 Bacteroidota bacterium
CCCTTCGATGGGTCTTTTTAGGTAGCCCGTAGGGGATTTGAACCCCTGCTACCAGGATGAAAACCTGGCGTCCTAACCCCTAGACGAACGGGCCAAAGAGGACCGCAAAGATAGTCAGGTTGTTCCTTCTCCACAACCCAAGCCCAAAAAATTGCCCATGTGAGGAACTGAGGGCTTAGGCAAGGTATGCACGAAGCATCCACGACGTCTTTTCTTGCTCGCGGATGGTTTCGCTCATGAGGGCGTTGGTGCCTTCATCGTTGGCTTTGTCGCTCAGGGCGAGGATGGCACGTTCGCGCACGAGGAGCACACCATAAGCCGCCGCGCAGTGACGAACCGCCTCAACACCGTCGGTGACGTCCTTCACCGCCGGGATGGTCGCGCCAGCGACATAGTCCTGCATGGCGTGAAGCGGGGTGCCGCCCAGAGTCAAGATGCGCTCGGCAACCTCGTCGATCTTGATTTGGAGGTCGGTGTAGAACTCTTCGAATTTGAGGTGGAGTTCAAAGAAGTTTTGGCCTTGAACGTTCCAGTGAAAGCCGCGCACGTTTTGGTAAAAGACGTTGAGGTCGCACAGCAATGCATTGAGTTCCTTGCTGAGGGCAGCGCTGTCTTCAGTATTGAGGCCGATGGGGAGGTTGGTGTCCATGGGGTCAGTAGGCTTTGGCGAAGAGGACGCGGCGGGCGCTTGGTGCGCCCGTTTTGATGCAAGTGCCGGGCGTGGTGTCGCCTTCGTAAGGAATGCAACGGATGGTTGCCTTCGTTTCTTGCTTGATGCGCTCTTCTGTTTCGGCGGTGCCGTCCCAGTGGGCACTTACGAAGCCGCCTTTGTCCAGTGCCGCGAGGAAGTCGTCCCATGTGTCGACCACGTGGGTGCCGGTTTTGATGCGCTCGTGTACACGTGCAGTGAGGGATTGTTGGATGTCGTCGAGCTGAGCGCGAACGTGGGTTGCGAGGCCCTCGAGCGACACGAAATCTTTTGTCTTTGTATCGCGACGGGCGAGCTCGCAGGTGCCTTTTGCGAGGTCACGCGGACCCATGGCGATGCGCAAGGGCACGCCTTTGAGTTCGTACTCGGCAAACTTCCATCCGCTTCGCTTCGTGTCGTCGTCGTCGAGTTTGACGCGAACACCTGCGGCCTTGAGCTCGTCTGCGACGGCCTGGCACTTGGCGACGATCTCGTCCATTTGGTCTTGACCCTTGTAGATGGGGACGATGACCACTTCAATGGGGGCAAGCTTTGGGGGAAGGACGAGGCCCTGGTCGTCGCTGTGCGTCATGATGAGCGCACCCATCAAACGGGTGCTAACGCCCCAAGAGGTGGCCCAAACGTGAGACTTCCCTCCTTCTTTGTCTGCAAATGTGACGTCGAAGGCTTTGGCGAAATTCTGGCCCAAAAAGTGGGAGGTTCCAGCCTGCAGGGCTTTGCCGTCCTGCATGAGGGCTTCGATGCAGTAAGTGTCCTCGGCACCTGCGAAGCGTTCGCTCTCGGTCTTCACGCCTTTGACGACGGGCATCGCCATGAAGTTCTCAGCGAAGTCCGCGTACACCTCGAGCATCTTCTTGGCTTCTTCGACAGCTTCGTCCTTGGTGGCGTGGGCCGTGTGTCCTTCTTGCCAAAGGAATTCAGCCGTGCGCAAAAAGAGGCGCGTGCGCATTTCCCAGCGGACCACGTTTGCCCACTGGTTCACGAGCAAGGGCAAATCACGGTAGCTCTGGATCCAGTTTTTGTAGGTGTTCCAAATGATGGTCTCCGAGGTGGGACGAACGATGAGTTCCTCCTCCAAACGCGCGTCAGGATCCACCACCACGCCTTCTCCGTCAGGATCGTTTTTGAGGCGGTAGTGCGTCACCACCGCACATTCCTTGGCAAAGCCCTCCACATGTGCGGCTTCTTTGCTTAGGTAGCTCTTGGGGATGAACAACGGGAAGTACGCATTGACGTGACCGGTGTCTTTGAACATTCCGTCGAGCACGTCCTTCATTCGTTCCCAAATCGCAAATCCGTACGGCTTGATGACCATGCATCCCTTCACGTCGCTGTGCTGGGCGAGGTCCGCCTGCACCACGAGTTCGTTGTACCATTTGCTGTAATCGTCTTCACGCGAGGTGAGCTTGCTGGCCATTTTGGTATGGTTTGTGCTAGTAGAGGTTGGTGACCATTGAAGTCCCCCCAAAATTACGGAATGTACTACCTTGAACCACGGAACATGAAGGCACTCTCACCACGCTCAGACTTCAGAACTCTCCAAATGATGGGGATGCTCCTCCTTGCCTTTGCCGCAACGGGTTGTGGAAGCCTGCTGCAACGCACGGCAAACCTCGAGGACGACGAACTGTATCTCGGACGTGGAGAAGAGTTCGTCACCGACGCAGAGTATTTGACGTACGCGTATGAGCAAGCCGGATACAGCGAGGCCAATGGTCAAGTCGATGACTCCAGTGGGCGGAGTGGAGACGGGTTCCAAAGCAGCTTCGGCTATGTTCCTCAAAGCCTTCGTGGTCGCTCCATGCTGCGCGGATACATGACTCCATACGGAGCGGCTGGGTTTGGCCCCAACCCCTACGATCCCTGGGGAAGCAGCTTCTATCACGGCTACGGCGCATACAACCCAGGTTTTGTCGATCCCTACAACACATGGGGTAGCACAGGCATGGGGGGTGGATGGGGAACCAGTGGATGGGGCATCAATCCTTACGTGGGAGGCGCGTGGGGAATGAATGGGTTGGGGATGAATCCATACGCATTCCAACCCTACGGAGGCGGACTTTACGGCCCCAATCCCTATGGATGGGGATACGGAAGCACCTATTGCAATTCGAGTGGATTTGGCGGCTGGGGAATTGGAGACAGCTACGGAAGCGGAACGCCCATTGTGGTGGCACAACGCACCCCCATTTGGGCTTCATCAGCCATCAACAGCAACGGAGGTGGCGGGCGCTTGATGACCAACAAATCAAGCAATGACCAAATGGGCAATGAGGTGCCCCCTGCTTCCCAACAGCCCATCACACTTTGGCGCGCCCTTGACCCCTCAAAAGAGTCGACGACCCGCACCAATGTCCGTTCTACGAGCAACTCCGGACGCAACTCCTGGGGGGTGCAAGGCCCTGACCGAAGCCGCGTGTCTTCACGTCCCTCCACGACGAGACCGTCCACAACCCGTCCTTCCTCGAACCAAAGCAACTCACGAGGCAACAGTTGGTCTCGTCCATCCTCTTCGGGATCCTCTCGTGGAACTGGTTCGTCCACCCGACCCAGTCACTCTCGATCTTCAGGTGGATCCACAGGACGCACTGGCGGGACAAACCGCAGTTCTGGACGCGGAGGACATCCTACACGCTGAACCCTCGGAGCCATGAATGCCATTTCATCTCTGTGCATGGGCGTGGTCCTGGGTGCCCTTTCCTGCCACGTCGTCGCCCAAAACGAGTCCGACGTCCTTCGCTATGGGTGGATCGACCCACTCCAGTCTGCGCGGGTCACTTCCATGGGCGGATCGTTTGGCGCGTTGGGTGCGGATCTAAGCTGCTTGGGAATGAATCCCGCAGGACTTGGTTTGTACAGGCGTGGTGACCTGTCCATCAGTGCGGGAGTGCACTCTGGCTCCACAGAATCTCGTTGGCGGAATCGGAAGGTCGATGCCGCGGGCAACGCAGTGGTGGGCAGCAACATTGGCGTGGCGATTACGTACCCCAGCATCGACGCAGACTGGCCATTTTTCACCTTGGCCGTCGCACACCAAAACCGCACACCGTTTGCACAAAACATCAACATTGCTGGCGTCCAAGCCGACCAATCGGTGTCCGATGTCTTTGTGGCTCAGGCGCTCGACGATGCCGACACGTACGGCTATTTGAGCACCGACTCTGCCCTTGATGCGGGCATCATCTTTCCATTTGGAGCCTCGCTGGCTTGGCGCACAGGATTGCTTGAAGCCGACAATGCCACAGGATATGCAACCGCGGCTGGCGACAATGTCCTCGTAGACCGCACCATCGATCGAACCGGACGCTTGGCCGAAACTCAAATCGGGTTTGGAACGATGTTTCAAGACCGACTGTCCTTGGGACTGACGCTGGGGATTCCCAAAGTGGAATACGACGAGACCTCCAAGCACACCGAAGAAATCAATGCGAATGTATCCACCCTGCAACGCTGGGAATACAACGAATCCTTGCGCATCTCGGGCCGTGGATACCTGCTTCGTTTTGGCGTGTTGGCGCGGTTGTCTGAGGAATTGCGGGTGGGTGTCGCCTACCAAACCCGAAGCCGACTGACCTTGACAGACGCCTACAACACAGACATCGAAACCACATGGTTGGACGACCTTACATCGCGAGCTGTCAGCCCTAACTCCAATGCCGAATACGTGGTTTACACCCCAGACAGAACCACTGTCAGTGCGAGTTTCTTGCTGGGCAAATCGGGGGTGCTGAATGCCGACTATGTAAGGAGCGACATGAGGCGTGGGGAACTCGGGAAGTCCGATGGAGCCCTTGCCTTGGATTACGATTTCCGGCAGGAAAACGACGCTGTGCAACAGGGTTACCGTGTGGTGCACCAAGCAAGGATTGGGCTTGAGCTTCGGGTGGGTGCAAACGATGACTTCAGAATACGCGGCGGCGGCGGCATGTCGACATCGCCCTTCGTCACAGAGGCCGTCCAGGCCAATGCCACTCGTTACAACTTGGCCTTCGGAGGAGGGTACCGAATCGGCAACGTTCATCTCAGTGCCGCCTGGCGCACGGCTTGGCACAGTGAAGACTTCTATTTCATGGGAGCATTCTCGCCCGACCCGCCTGGAAGGCTGGATCGACGCGCAAGCACACTGATCTTGTGTGCAGGACTTCGACTTTGAGTGCCACCAAACGAAAAGGCCCGCCGATGGGCGGGCCTTTTCGCAGCTGTGTTTCACTCAACCAGCGAGCTCACTTCTTCAGTTTCGCAAGCTCCTTGTCGAGCAGCGCATTCATGCGCGTCAACTCTTCATCGGCCAACTCCTTGTCGACAAGAATGCGGCCGCTGTGCTCATCCACAATGATCCGCTTGCGCTGGGCAATGTCAATTTGGCGTTGTGGTGGAATCTTGATGAATGAACCCGCGCTTGCCTGGCGTTCAATTGGCACCACTGCAAGGCCATTTTTGGCAGCACCCCGGATGCGGCGGTAGCTGTTGACGAGGCGTTCTTCGATGCCTTTGGCTGTTTTGTCGCTGTGCTTCTGCAGAAGCTCTTCTTCAGCTTGGGTCTCAGCCACAATGGCCTCGAGCTCAGCCTTCTTCGCTTCCAGGTCGGCCTGACGCTGATTGAACCGCTCGCGGGTTCCTTCAAGCCCTTCGGCCTTCTGTTCAACCTGAGCTTTGCACTCGCGGATGCGCTTCTCGCAGAGTTCGATTTCCAACGTTTGGTATTCAATCTCTTTTGAGAGCGATTCAAATTCCCGGTTGTTGCGAACGTTGTTCTGCTGCTCGGTGTACTTCTCGATCAACGCTTGGCTGTCCTTGATCTGCATCTGGTATGCCGTGATGCGCTGGTTCACTTGGTCATTGTCGTCCTCCATGCGCTCGAGGCGGGCACGCAGGCCCTCGAGTTCATCTTCCAAGTCTTGAACTTCCAAGGGAAGCTCGCCACGAACCACGCGAAGGCGGTCGATGCGAGAGTCGATGATTTGGAGGTCGAAGAGCGCACGCAGCTTGTCTTCGGCGGTGCTGGTTTTTTTCTTGGCCATGCGATTTGGGAATCGGTTGGGTTCAGCGGTAGGTAACGGGGTTTGTCTTGGTTGAGGACAAACGGACCGCAAAATTAGGGAATTTCTCGTTGATTTTGTTGGCAATCAACGTACTCGTTTGCCATTCGCTCTCGTAGTGCACCACATCCAGCAGCAGAAAGCGCCCCTCGGCTTGAAAATATTCATGGTATTTGACGTCCGAGGTCACGTAAACATCAGCGCCACAGCGCCCTGCGTCAGAGATCAAAAACGCCCCACTCCCTCCACAAAGGGCAATGCGTTGGACCAGGTCTTTGACGGGACGGGTGTGCTTCATCGCCTGACACCCCAGGGTTGTTTTGACATGGTCTGCAAATGCTTCCCATCGCATCGGTTCAGGCAACTCACCCACCATGCCCGCGCCCAGGTCCATGCGTTCATTTTCAAGCGCGATGCGGTCGTAAGCCACCTCTTCGTAAGGGTGCGCGTCGAGAAGTGCCTTTCGCACCGCAGGCATCGCTTCGCCCGGGACCACCATCTCCAATCGCGCCTCTGGCTCTTGGTGCATGGTCCCAATGTCTCCTACAAAGGGCTGAGACCCTTCCTGAGCGCGGAACGTGCCCAAACCTTCCACTGAGAAGCTGCACTCGTCATAGTTGCCGATGTGACCTGCACCTGCTTGCGACATGGCACTTCTCACCGTTTCAAGATGGGTGAGCGGCACAAACACAGCCCACTTTTCAAGTTTGGCACCCATCGGCTTCAGGATCCGAAGCGACTCAGGTTTGCATCCCAACAACTCTCCCAAATGACGGTTGACTCCTGACGACACATTGTCGAGGTTCGTGTGGATGGCGTACAACGCGATGCCGCTGCGAAGGGCGCGCATGACGGTCCGTTCGACATCGTTGCCGCCGTTCAATCGCTTCAACCCGCCAAAGATGACGGGGTGGTGGCTTACAATCAGCTGGCATCCCTCCCGCTCGGCCTCCTCAACAACCGCCTCGGTGCAATCAAGGCTCACCAGCACCTTGTGCACCACATCTTGAGGACTGCCAACAAGCAATCCCACGTTGTCATACGACTCGGCCAAATGACACGGTGCCCATGTCTCTAGCCAATCCGCGATGTCCCGTACCTTCAAGGCGTTCTCCATGAGCCCGAAGGTACACGTTCCACCCCAGTTTCCCGGTGCCATCCATCCCGGCACTTCCAGCACCTCTCGACCGTCCGTCTCGAAGTGGGTGGGTCCAGTTTGGTTGCCGCTTGCCGCGATTTGGGCGCTCATCTTGCACGTGCGACACAAACTTTACGACTGGGGCGTTCTTCAAAGCTGCCGAGGCGTCCTCCCCACTTTGGTCGTAGGCAACGTGCAATTGGGTGGCACGGGCAAAACCCCGCACGTGCTGGATTTGGCGCAGCGACTTCAGATTTTATTGGGTGACGATGCGGTGGGCGTGTTGAGCCGAGGATATGGCCGCAAGAGCAAAGGATTTGGTTGGGTGTCGGATGCCAAATCTTGGGAAGAGGTTGGGGACGAACCTTGGATGTTGCAACGACGATTGCCCAAGGCCCACGTGGCTGTATGTGAGAACCGAGCTCGTGGCGTGGCGCGCATGGCAGCGGACCGGCCCTCTTTGCGTTTGGTCTTGCTCGACGATGGGATGCAGCACCGAACACTTCAGCCAGACCTTCTTGTGGGGTTGATTGGGATGGACGTACCCGCCAAACCATGGCAATGGACTCAAATGGTTCCGGCTGGTCCGTTCCGTGACCTGCCTTCACGGTTGGATCGCTGCGACTTCATCGTTGACACCTCCGGTTCGAAACAAGGTGAACACACGACCAGCGCAGTTCGCCCGCAACAACCACGCCTCTTCAACACCTCTTCATCAGCCACACTCGCCACTCCGGCACTGCTCGTCACAGGCATTGCCCAGCCGCTTCGCGTCACCCAATCGGCCTTGGCCGTGGGTGTTGAATTGGCTGGGTGCGCCCATTACCCCGATCACCACCCTTTTCAGGCCTCCGACGTGCATCGGTGGATGGCATGGATGGCTTCACACCAAATCAAGGCCCTGCTCACCACAGAGAAAGACGCGGTGCGCCTGCATGACTTGTGGCCGGTTGAGAGGAAAAACGCGCTTTGGGTGCTCCCGATGGAGATCGAATGGGAAGATGAAGGTGCGTTGCAAGCGTTCCTCGAATCCTGTTGCCAGGCCTTACCTTCGCTCTCACAACGTACGCATTGAACCTCATGAAGCGCTCCACCCTTGTCCTCGGACTCTTTGTTGCCCTCCTTTCGTCACTGACTTGGATGGGATGCGAGTCCAGCAATTCCAACCCAATCCCAGGTTCGGTAAGCGGGACCATCTTGGGCATGGATCCTGGCACCAAAGTGTCGCTGCGCTCCTTCAACAACGGGAACCTTGTGAACGTGGCAGAAGGTGCTTTGGACTCCACTGGGACATTCAAACTGACCCCCGAGCCACCCCTTCCTCGTGGTTACCACCAATTGTTGGTCGGGAGAACATACCCCTTGGTGCTCATCACAGACGGATCCGAGGGGGTGACCGTCAAGGCCACTGTCAACACCAACGCCAATTACCTCACTGGTGCGGACATCTATGGCTCACCGGAATCCGTCGAAATTCAGGCATTCTACGATGCAACCATGCCCTTGCAGGCACGGCTGACGGCCCTCGAACAACGTGGGCGTGCAGCAACCGGAGATGAGCGCGCTGAAGCCAAAGCGTTGGCAAAACTCAACATGGACAGCCTCACGACCCTTGCTTTGGACTTTGCCCAAGCTCAGCGAAACAAGCTTGCCGCCCTTTGTGCACTGGAAAGCTTGGATGCCCGCAAACACAGGGAGCTGTTCAAGGAGACGCTCGATGCATTGACCGCCGATCACAGTGAGTCGTTCTACTTCAAAAAAATCAAGCAGAGCTACGATCGAGCCACGCGACCAAGGACCTTGGAGTCGCCCACCAAGAAACGCCCTGGCAAAAACAGCAAATACGGCAAAGGAGACATGGCGCCTGACATCGTCATGAACGATCCTGATGGACGTGAACGCAAGTTGAGTGACTTGCGAGGCAAGGTGGTGCTGTTGGATTTTTGGGCTTCATGGTGTGGGCCCTGCCGTCGTGAAAACCCAAGCGTGGTCCGGGCGTACGAAGCATACAAAGATCAGGGGTTCGAAGTGTTCTCCGTGTCACTCGACAGCGATGCAAGCCGCTGGAAAAAGGCCATTGAGCAGGACCAACTGACCTGGCCCAACCATGTCAGTGACCTCGCGGGATGGCGCAATGCCGCGTCGCGGGAATACGGGATCAGCAGCATCCCACACACCATGTTGATTGACCGTGACGGACGCATCCTCGCCACTCACCTTCGCGGCAAAGGGGTGGAATCTGCCTTGCGGGCGGCGTTGGACGAATGAGCACAAACTGCATCCATCTCGCTTCTGACCTTCACCTCGGCGCACCTTCTTCGACGCCCAGCGTGGAACGTGAGCGCGCCTTCATTCAATGGATGCGAAATGCGGCAGATGGCAGTGGATTCGCACGTGGCCGAAAGGCCACAGAGCTGCATTTGATCGGAGACATCTTCGACTTTTGGTTCGAGTACAAGAAGGCTGTCCCCAAAGGAGGCGTTCGTCTCATGGGCGCCATCGCTGAGTTGACGGACGCTGGTTTGCCCGTCCATTTTCATGTTGGGAATCACGACATGTGGACGTTTGGATACTTGAGCGAAGAGCTGGGTGTGCACATCCACCGCACCCCCATCGTGCAAACTTGGGATGGGCTGACTTGCATGGTGGGGCACGGTGATGGACTTGGTCCCGGTGACGCTGGGTACCGACGACTGAAGAGGATGTTCACCTCCTCCTTTTGCCAGAAAGCCTTCCGACTACTGCATCCCGACTGGGGCATCGCTCTTGCCCAAGCTTGGTCTCGTCGAAGCAGAAGCCACACAGATCAGCCATTCAACACCAGTGCAGAAGAACATCTTTATCAGCACTGCGTAGACTGGCTTTCTGAACCAAAGAATGATTCCGTGGATGCCTTTGTGTTTGGACATCGCCACCTGCCCTTGGATCTTCCCATTGAGGGACACACTGCCCGCTATCTCAACACCGGCGATTGGATTGAGCACAGGACATCCGTGCTGATCCACCAAGGCAAGGCCGAGCTCATCAGCCATCGGTGAACAAAAAGGAGCCTCTCGCGAGGCCCCTTTTCATGGAGTTCATTTAGTCTTGCCCAAGCCTCAATGGCGTACCACAAATTTGGCGGCCTTCGATTCTCCACCTCGGGCCATGCGCACCACGTAGTAACCTGACGGAAGCTCCTGCACGTCAGTGCGGACGCGTTCCACACCGCTGAGCTGGACGACTTCTGAGATCCAACGACGTCCTGTCAAATCAAAAACGTCGACCTGGGCGCTGCCCTGCCAGCCTGCGGTGGGCAGATTCAACTCTCCAGCGACGACAGGGTTGGGGAACACATTCCATGATGTCGCGTCTTCTGTGACGTCGACCTGCTCTTCAACATTGGTGACAATGCCACTGACAAACATCCCGCGACCGTGCGTGCCCGCGTAAATCGCACCTCCGTTGGTGATGTTGCTCCATTCGTGCGACTCGCGGAATTGCTGTTTCAAATCAAAGACAGGGGCTGTGAATCCACCAGGGCCGCTCTCCACGCCCATGTTGCTGATGTTCCATGTGCCGCCGCCATCTTCGGTCACAAACACTCCAAACTCAGTGCCCACAACGATGGTTTGGCCGGAGACATCACGTGCGTCGACAACAACGTCGTAGCATGGCATGCTTGCAAAATCGCTGCCAGCGGGCATCCAAATGTTGCTCCAATCGTTGTCTGGGTCGAAATCAGGGCTCAACGCATTGAAGGTTTCTCTGACCTTGCCGTTGAAGTTGGTGCCGTAACCGCCCACCGTCACCACAACGTGATTGGGGTCGTTTGGATCGACACTCAATCCTGTCACAGCCGCTCCGGCACTTACCAGCATGGGATCAATACACAGGGCTCCTCCGTCGACATCTTCCTGTGTGTACACATCGCGAAGTCCAGAAACCCTGGTGACCGTGCCATTCCAACCGGTGTAGAACATCACATCGCCTTTTTGATCGCCTGTTTCTACGAACTCAACGGCCTTCGTGCCCGTACCCGGAGGCGCATTGCCAATGCGAATCCATGACGGGGTCGTGTTGAAATTCAGCGCTTCTCGGGTCATCCAAATGCCATTGGTGTTGTTGAAGCCAATGACAAACATGGTGTTGTAGGGATCCTTGACACGGATTTGCTCTGGAATGTTGTACAACGTGTCAGACGCGTACGCATACGTCGTGTCGCATGTGGTCTCAGAGAAGATGTCATAGCTCAACACTGGGATGGTGTCACACACCTCGTATTCGATGGTGGTTGCATTGAACGTGTACGCCGTATCACAAGACACGGTGTCCACGGGTTGCACCCAAGTCGTATCGAACTCAGTGAACGGAACTTCAACCTCGAAATTCAAAGTGTCACCCTGTGGATTGACAATGACGATGGTGTCGAGAACAAAGGTTTCGACTGGCACAACAACTTGGATGGAATCCAACGTGTCATTGATTTGAGTCACACACGTGACGTCCATCAACGTGTCCACCGCGATGGTCTCGATGACGTTCGTGCAGACGATCTCAACGACCATGGTGGAATCAAACATCCCTGAAGGGACTTGCAAGTCATATGGGATGGAATCATCTTCTGAAAGCACCACATACACGGTGCTGTCAATCATGATTTCCACAGGATCCGTCCAAACCGTGTCAATGCTCAACGTGTCCACGCTGTCTACACACAACACTATTTCCGTCATGTCCTGCAACTCCAGCCAGAAGTAGTCTGGATCTTCTTCCAGAGGTTCATCGGTGATGCGCGCAGGTCTCACAACCACATCAAAGAAATTCAACGTGTCGTCTTCAGCCATGACATGGTCAAACGGAAGGTTTTGGCTGTTCGTTTGCATGCCGTACGTCCCCCCAATGGAGTCCTGACCGTAGGTGTTCACCAGAATCACCTCGTTCTTGCTGTGTTCGTCGTCGAAGTCCTCGTACAAGCGAATGCAAGTGTAGAACTGTCCAATCTCCTCGTCATCGTTGTACAAATCGACAAAATTCTCATCGTAAAAGTCCCCGAGATTGTTGACCGCTCCCGGTGCCAGGGTGCCTCGGACCAGTCCCCCATTCTGTGACGCTGCAAACCACGCATAATCGTGACCAAGAGCTTCTGTCACCATCGAAATGCCACAGTCAAAACCATCTCCGCCGTGGACTTCCACCGCCATTTGATCGCTCAAGAAGTAACCTTCACCAGGGATGAACAACGAGCCGTTGTCCTGCGTTCCGCCAAGAACACCGGCCCCTGCGCTGTGCGCCATGCCGTAGAACTGGGTGACGTTGTAGTCGCGGTTGCACGCGGTGTATGAATAGCCGTTGTCTTCCGAGCGGTAAATCCCGCCATCGGTCGCCACGTACATGACGCCGTCGGTTGTGCCGTCATCCACGAAAATGACTTCGTGGACATCTGCATGGACACCAAAATTGAACCCCGGCGCATCAAATGCGGCCGCAGCGGCTTGTGCCTGCTGGTTGGGACCCGAACGCCAGAGTTCGATGCCACCGACATAAGCCAGGGTAGGGTCTGACTTTGAGATCCCCAACGCCAAATCATAGATGCCCTGGCTTCTTGGCAAAGGCGTGTCAGTGAGACCGGAAGGCCAAACTTCCTGCCATGATCCGCCAGTTCCATTGCCACCGCTGAAGTGCAAGCCTCCAAACAACCCACCGGGTGTGGAGTACAAAGCAAAGGCGTTGTAGGTGCCGTCACCATTGTCCGTTGGCGCGATGTCCACACGCGCACGTCCAATGCCAGACTGGGGAAGGTAACCCCCTTGACCGCTGCCCTGGGAGTTTGGCTCCAAGGTGGCAAAGTCCGAGCCTGACGAACGGTAGATTCTTCCATTGGAGCCTGCCACAAGGCAGTAACTCCCATCAGGGGCAATGGCAATGTCGGTTGCGTCGCTTGGGCTGGAAGACCCACTTGGCACCGTGGTCAAGTCTCCGCTTTCAATGAAGCCGTACGCGTCCTCCGAACCAAACCAAACGCGGTTGTCCTGATTTGGGTCAGCAACCAAAGCGTCGGTTGTTCGGTAGTTCACGGTGCCATCAACCATAGTCCAGGAAGCGCCTTCATCGGTGGACATCCAAATGCCCTCACCACGGAATTCTGAACCGCCCTCACCACTTCCATTGCCGTCGAAACGCGAGCCAGTGCCCACGTACATCGTGCCGTCTCCTGAAATGGCCATCGAACCCACCATCAAGCTGGGAAAGGCAAGCATTTGGGTCCAATTGTCTCCACGGTTGGTGGATTTCCAAAGTCCGCCAGACACACCACCGGCGTACAGTGTGTTGTTGCCAACAGCGACGATGGCACGGGTGCGACCGCCAATGTTGTCTGGCCCCAACTCAACCCAAGAAAGAGAATTCGCCTTTTCCATGGACTGCTTGGCAGCGGTCTTGGCCACCTTGCGGCGCAACTGCTGCAAGCCGGCGTGGTCGATGTTGCCGTCCGCATCGGCAAGCAACATGCGGCGAATCTCCATCGCTCCGTCTGGCTGCGCAGCGGGGCGCTCAGCGCGAGGCTGATACACCGTGGTGTCGGAAGAGGCGATGTTCAAAAAGCCCCATGCTGTGAGGGCCAAAACTGCAAAGCTCGCAACGATGGTGCGAAGGGTAGAAGTCAACTTCATGAAATCAGTCTTTCAGGCTATTCGAGTGGTGAAAGTTACAACAGAAGAACTCCCTCTGTGGCCAAAACGTTGGCCGCAATGGAAGGAGGCACCCTTCGTCGTCCCAGAAGTGACTCAAATCGAGTATGAACAGGTCATCCCGGCTTAGAGAACGTGCTTCTCCGCATGGTAAGAAGAGCGCACAAGCGGCCCGCTTTCAACGTGTCTGAACCCCATGTCCTTACCCACCGCTTCGAGCTTGGCAAAGGTGTCTGGATGCACGAATTCCGCGACAGGCAGATGCTTGGGTGTTGGTTGCAAATACTGTCCAAGCGTCACCACCTCACATCCGACAGCACGCAAATCTTCCATGGTCTCAACCACCTCGTCGTACGTCTCACCCAAACCGAGCATGACCCCGCTCTTGCTCCGAATTCCAGCATCGGAGAGCCGCTTGATGACTTCGAGGCTGCGGTCGTATTTGGCTTGAATGCGCACCGCCTTGGTCATGCGACGCACCGTTTCGAGGTTGTGAGAAACCACCTCCGGAGCCACTTGAATGATCTTCTGGAGGTTGTCCCACTTGCCTGCGAAATCCGGGATGAGTGTTTCAAGGGTTGTCCCAGGATTTTGATGGCGAATGGCGCGCACTGTTTGGGCCCAAATCTCAGCCCCTCCGTCTGGCAGATCGTCTCTGTCCACAGATGTGATGACCGCGTGTTTGACTCCCATCAGTTTCACTGAATTCGCCACCCTTCCGGGCTCATACACATCCACTTCGAGCGGCTTGCCTGTGCTGACATTGCAGAAGCCACAGCTTCTCGTGCAGATGTTGCCTAGAATCATGAACGTGGCCGTCCCTTCCCCCCAACACTCGCCCATGTTGGGACAATGCCCGCTCTCACAAATGGTGTGCAGCTTGTGCTCCGACACAATGTTGCGGACCTCTTTGTATGCCTCTCCAGTGGGAAGCTTGACGCGCAACCACTTGGGTTTGGGCGCCCTTGCTTTGGGCGACGAGCTGTTGGAAGATGGAGGTGTGGCTGACATCAAATTTGTCGTTCTCTGAGGGACAAAGTTCGGAAAGGATTGTTCAACGCAAGGCTTCGCCCAGACCCTTTGCTGACCATTGTGCGCCCCAACCGTAGCGCAAACAGAACGTGAAATGAAACCGTCGGGCTTCGACAAACTCCTCAGCCATGATTTCGGCCTTTTTCAGATAAGCGTCCAAACGCAGGCTCACCTCGAGTGTTCGCGTCTTGGAACGTTCGTCGTGAAACTCAAACGACATGCCTTCACCCCAACCAATGCCAGGGTTCAAACTCAAGCTTTCAAGCCCATTCACCCAAGGTGCCCTTCCATAGATGCGATCTGAAAAGTGAACTTCTGGATTGTACGACTCCACGGCAACGGAGGTGTAGGGGATGTCCGGGTAGCCAATTTCCAGAAACACCGGTTTCGCCAGTCCAAGGACCGCCCCGAACTGCCGAGTTCTTGCCACCGTGACACCTTGCTGTCTGAACTTTTCTGTGAGCACTTTGGTGCTGTACCTCTCCAATCGCAGCGCGTGATGGGCGTTGACTTTGCCGTAGACATATGGCAAACTTTCTTCGTACACGGGATTTCGCGTCTTTTCTTCCTTGGGATGGCGCACGAACACCAGCTCCCCTTGCCAACCCCGTTCCAAAAATGCCCCTCTGAAGGTGCCCCTTTGGACACCAAACCCAGCCCCCTGCGAATGCAAGGTGACATGGATGCGAGCGGCGTCCGTCATCAACACATCCGCGCCCTCTCCCCCATACACTGCGTCAAGTCCCATCGTGCCTTGTTCTTGGGCCCAAACCACTGACGTGCCAGCCACGCCTAGACAAGCCATGGTCATGGCGAGCCCCAAGAAGCGGCGCAAGACAAGGTATTGCAATGGAGGTCGTGTCATGTGTTGAAACGAAGTTAGCAGATTTGGTGTTGGCCCCCACCCACCGGTGGTGCATCTTGCATTCATGAAGGCTGAACACGATTGGAATTTCACTTCCACCTATGCACACCCCTTGCAAACCAAAAGCATCCACCTCGCGTCCGGCGAATGTGTGCTGACGGATGCACCTGTAGACAACCACGGATTGGGCCAAACCTTTTCTCCAACTGACCTCCTAAGCACATCTCTGGCCTCTTGTGTGTTGACCATCATGGGCATCCACGCGGGTTCGAAGGAGTACGATTTGATGGATGCCAAGGCCAACATCCAAAAAACGATGGCAGCCAATCCCAGAAGGGTGGCTGCCATTCGCATCGACTTTCATGTGGTTGTGTCAGATGGGGCGAGCGACCACGATTTGGTCGTGCTCGAAAAAGTTGGAAGAGCTTGTCCCGTGGCCAGGAGCCTGCACCCTGATTTGTCGCAGGAATTGAGCTTTTCATTTGAACGCGCTTAGCGCGTGTCGGAAAGTGCCGATTCTGCCGTTGGCGTCTCGGCGTACGCAGCGCACTGCTGGACGATTGTGCTGCAAGAACTGAGGGCGGCGGCTGTCAACAAAACCAGAGCTGCGATTCGAAGTGTGCGTTGCATGAGATTGAATTTGAAATTCCAGGATTCGATGTCTGGCCTTCGTTACGATCTCATCTGAAAAAAGGTTTCACTTCATTGCAAGGGCCACGGTCCATGAGAGGCCCACAGCGTACTTTCGTGAGGTGACCTCACCCCTACCCAAGAAATTGCCTTTCGTTCCCAGGCCCACGGCATCTGCATTGTGCGCCGTGGCATGGATTGGTTTGATTGGCTCCGTGATCACGCTCGCAAGTTGTGCCATTTCCGGAGTGACCGCTCCGTCACAACGCAGACCCTATGACCGAGAGTCCACCAACCTGCATCCGGAATTCACACTTCACAGAAGGGCCGATTTGGGAAAACTCGACGTGTACCTCAGCCTGCCTCGAGCTGAATTGCTGTACAGCCGTGTCGAGGCATCTGCCCCATTTGTCGCGCAACTGCGCATCTCTGTGGCCGACACAACTTGGGTGCTTCACGACACGGCGTGGGCGGATGCTCCTGCCACGTTGCGTGCGAAATGGACCTTGAATGGGCTGCCACCAAACCCTGGGGTTGAAGTCACACTTGAAGATGTGCTGCGCAACGCCTCTGTCTCCTCCCGCAAATGGTTGGGTCCAAACGGCACTTGGGCTCCCTCCGACTTGTTGATCTGGAGCCAAGCCAAACAATGGCCATTGCCTGGCGAGAACGCCACGTTGGGCGACACCTTGGTCATTCAGCTTCCTGATTTGGCGGAAGCCCAGGTGTCGGAAACCTTGACGTGGGATGTTTTGAATTACACCCCGCCTCGAACGTTGCCACCTCCTCCGTTCAGCAACGCACGCTCTCGTTGGGACACCCTGCAACCACAATCCCTTGGCGCGGTGACCGCAGACAGTCTTCTCGTTCTCGTCGTGCCTGACGGCACCACTGTGATTGAGCTTCGCAACGCTCCCGTCGCATTGAGGGTGCATGCCCGCTCACCTGCGTTTCCCGAACTGAGAGAAGCCTCACAACTCATCGCGCCATTGAGATTCATCGCATCGCGCTCAGAATTTCAAACCTTGAACAATGAAGAACATCCCACACACGCATTGGACGACTTTTGGTTGGCGTGCAGCGATTCCCCTGACGCCGCGCGAGACCTGTTGACCACATTTTATGCACGCGTGGAAGAGGCCAATCTTTCTTTTTCTGGGCTGGTTGAAGGTTGGCGAACAGATCGAGGCATGATCCACATCGTGTTTGGCGTGCCTCAGCGAGTGAGGCGAGATGCACGCAATGAATATTGGGTTTATGGTGAAGAGGGGACCGCCAATGCTTTGACCTTTCACTTCCGGCGCAGACCCTACGCCTTCGACGGAAATGTCTTTGAACTTCAACGGAGCATCCAGTTTCGATCAGTTTGGGATCGTGGAGTGAGCAATTGGAGAAACGGGAGGGTCCGGGGAGATTGACAAGGTTGAGCTGTCTCCGCGTACCTTCGCGCCCATGCATCGACGCCCCTCAGAACGGACTTTTTTGTTTGGCATTCATCCTGTGCTGGAAGCATTGGAAGAGAGGAAACCTCTTCAGAGGGTCTTGTTTCTGAAAGGCAAACAAACCGACGAAGTCAGCGCCATCCTGAGCGAATGCCGCGCGCTTGACATCCCCGCGCAAGCCGTCCCCAAAGAGCGCTTGGACCGCATCACCCGAAAAAATCACCAAGGTGTCGTGGCCTTCACCTCCCCCATTGAGTTTCAGCCCTTGGATGAGGTGGTGCTCGGCGCTTTTGAACGTGGAGAAACCCCATTGATTGTTGCGCTTGATGGCGTGACTGATGTTCGAAATCTTGGTGCCATTGCGCGCACTGCCGAATGTTTTGGTGCCACAGCCATGCTCGTTCCTTCCACGGGCTCAGCCCCCATCAATGAGGAAGCGGTCAAGTCTTCCGCAGGTGCCCTGCTTCGCATCCCAATGTGCCGTGCGAAGAACATGGCCTCGGCCGTGTTGTCCACGACTCAGCTCGGGTTGAAGGCTGTGGCCATTTCTGAAAAAGGCTCAGATGCATTGGAGGGTCTTCAAGACGACGCACCTGCCTGCCTTGTGTTTGGAGACGAACATCAAGGCGTGTCCAATGAGGTTTTGAAGCATTGCACGTCTACGGTGTCCATTCCGATGCACGGAAAGACATCCTCATTGAATGTCGGTGTGGCTGCGGGCATTGTGCTCTACGCTTTTCGATCCTGATTCCATTTTGCACTGCTTCCTGCCAACGAAAAAGGCAGGCCACTGGGACCTGCCTTTGTTCGATGCTCGCGAAGTCTCAACGAAACGCCACCCCCAGGTATTGGGCGTTGCTCCCCAGCTCCTCCTCGATGCGAAGCAACTGATTGTACTTGGCGATGCGGTCCGATCGACTTGCTGAACCCGTCTTGATTTGACCTGTGTTGAGTGCCACGGCCAAATCCGCGATGGTTGTGTCCTCAGTCTCACCACTGCGGTGGCTCATCACAGAGGTGTAACCCGCGCGGTGTGCCATGCTCACAGCATCGATGGTTTCGGAAAGGGTTCCGATTTGGTTGACTTTCACCAAAATCGAGTTGCCCACCCCCTCATCGATGCCTCTTGAAAGGCGGCGCACATTGGTCACGAACAAGTCGTCACCCACAAGCTGAACTCGTTCACCGAGCACCTCAGTCAGGGTTTTCCATGCGCTCCAATCGTCTTCGTCAAGGCCATCCTCGATGGATACAATGGGGTATTTGTCACACCACCCCTTCCAAAAGTCCACCATTTCAGCACCAGTGCGCTGGTCTCCGGTCGACTCAAACTTGTATAGACCGCTTTCCTTGTCGTAGAACTCGGAGGCTGCGGCGTCCATGGCCAACAGAACATCCTCGCCCGGGCGGTAGCCGGCCTTCTCTATGGCCTTCAACACCACTTCCACGGCTTCTTCGTTGCTTCCCAAGTTGGGGGCAAAGCCTCCTTCGTCTCCCACGTTGGTGCTGTGGCCTTGGGCTTTCAATACGCTCTTCAGGTGGTGGAAAATCTCCGTACCCATGCGCAAGCCGTCCGTGAACGTCTCGGCACCCACGGGCATCACCATGAATTCCTGAATGTCAATCTTGTTGTCGGCGTGAGAACCGCCGTTCAAGATGTTCATCATCGGAATAGGCAACGTTCTCGCGTTGACTCCCCCCACGTATCTGTAAAGCGGTTGGCCCAAGCAGTCTGCTGCAGCCCTTGCCACGGCCAAACTCACCCCAAGGATGGCGTTGGCCCCAAGGTTGCCCTTGTTTTCGGTTCCGTCAACTTCGAGCATGGTCTCATCAATGAGACGCTGATCTGTGACATCAAATCCAACAAGGGCCTCTTGCAATTCTGTGTTGACGTGAGAAACGGCTTTTTCTACGCCTTTGCCCATCCATGCATCGCCTCCGTCTCGGAGTTCGACTGCCTCGTGCACGCCCGTTGACGCACCAGAAGGGACGGCCGCACGGCCAAAAGACCCGTCACCAGTCCCCACTTCAACTTCCAAAGTAGGATTGCCACGCGAATCCAAAATCTGTCTGGCGTGGACGTAATCGATGTAACTCATCAGTAAGGTGTATTGGGGGATGGTGTTTCCCCGTGAGGGCCGTCGGTCATTGCAGGACGGCGGATTTTTCTTTCACGATGTTCTCTACAAACTCATCAAACAGGTATCGACTGTCATGCGGACCTGCTGATGCTTCTGGGTGATACTGCACGCTGAACACAGGGCGGCCTTTCACTCGAATTCCAGCCACGGTGTTGTCATTCAAATGGACGTGTGTCTCCTCCACCTCGGTTGACGCCTCCAGGGCATCTCGGCTGACCACGAATCCGTGGTTTTGCGAAGTGATTTCGCATTTGCCGCTGATGAGGTTCTTGACAGGATGGTTCACTCCTCTGTGACCATTGAACATCTTCTCAGTGGCCAAACCTTGACTCAACGCCAAGACTTGGTGCCCCAAGCAAATGCCAAACACGGGGATTCCGGAACTGGCCAATGCGCGCACTTCGTTCACAACTCCGGGCATGGCTGCAGGATCTCCAGGTCCATTGCTGAGCATGATGCCCTCAGGATTCCACGCCAAAAGCTCTGCCGCCTCGCTGTCCCATGGGAAAATCTTCACATGACATCCACGTTCAACCAAACAGCGCACGATGCTCTCTTTCACCCCCAAGTCCAAAAGGGCAACACGGTGACCTCCTCCCTCTCCAGCTTCACGAGACTCGGAAACACTGACCTCACTTGACAATTCCATGCCCTCCATGGAAGGGACTTCTTGGAGTCGCACTTTGAGTTCTTCAACCGGCGTGCCGTCTGAGGAAACCACAGCATTCATTGCACCGTTCTCACGAATGTGTGTCACAAGCGCGCGTGTGTCGACATCTCGGATGCCCACCACGTTGTGGCTCTCGAAATCCTCTTGCAACGTCCCATTGCCTCCTGGACGGCTGGCGATGGACGAGAAGTTGCGTACCACGACACCCGCAACGCG
Source organism: Bacteroidota bacterium (assembly GCA_036339415.1). Lineage (GTDB taxonomy): Bacteria > Bacteroidota > Bacteroidia > Flavobacteriales_D > Sanyastnellaceae > UBA11663. Next base: position 20,551 of record JAYZBB010000080.1, read on the forward strand.
AGGGCCTGACGATTCTGTTTCGTCATCATGCACACCGTAGTTGCCAATGTGCGCTGTCGCCATCACCACGATTTGGCGGTGATAGCTGGGGTCGGTGAAGATTTCTTGATAGCCATACATTCCTGTATTGAAAGCAATCTCACCAAAACTCGTTCCGCGACTTCCCGCCGCTTTCCCCTTAAAAACAGTGCCGTCTGCCAAAACAAGCACCGCTGGGTTCTCAGGTAAGGTGTTGTGAACCATGCCGCGAAGATAGTGTGAACGTGCACCCAAGCCACGTTGGTCCGAGTCCCCAGATGGGCAATTCGTCCACATGATGCCAACAAAAAAGGGAAGGCATGGCCTTCCCTTTTTCACGTTGGTTCAGACAGCAGGAATCAATCCTCCTTTTTCTCTTCGTCCTCCGCATCGTCAGAAGCAGGTGCTTCTGCCTCGGCGGCAGGCGCTTCCTCAGCAGCAAGCGCTTCCTC